>JAIQFZ010000016.1 GCA_020073015.1 Terriglobia bacterium
AAGACTTCGAGCGGCAGTTTGCCGCAAGGCGCTTCGATGTGGTCATCGACATGATCTGCTTCGGGCCCGAGCAGGCGGCCAGCGATGTCCGGGCCTTTGGTGGCCGTTGCGTCTGGCGCCGCGGGTGGCGTGCTGGCGAAGGAGTTGTCGACCGCCGGGTTCGACGTCGTCGTGCTCGAGCAGGGGCCGTGGCAGCAGTCGACCCAATTCACACACGACGAGCTGGCGGTGGAGCGGGAGCTCGCGATGCTCAACCGGGCGTTCGAGCCGAACCAGACGTTCCGCCCCACCGCCGCCGATCCGCTGCGGTTGACCACCTCGCGCGGACTGCTCTACCGCCGCGCGGTCGGAGGCAGCAGCGTGCACTTCGCCGCCAACTACTGGCGCTTCCGCCCGATCGACTTCAAGGAGCGATCGGTGCTCGGGCCGATCAGCGGCACCGGCTTCGCCGATTGGCCGATCACGTACGAGGAGCTCGAGCCCTACTACACGAAGGTCGACTGGGAGATTGGCGTCTCTGGCGCGCCGGGGCCGTTCGATCCGCCGCGCTCGCGCCCGTACCCGATGCCGCCGCTTCCCAACAAGTCGTCCGGAGTTTTGCTCGAGCGCGGCGCGCGCTCGCTCGGTCTCCACGCGCAGGTCGATCGCCGCCCCGGTCTCTTTACCTTCGATCTTGCCACCGGTGCTGGTCCAGTCGTACTTCAGTGTGTGCTTGGGGTTGAAGTTGCTGGGCGCGACGGTTACATGCAACGGCTCACCGACCAAGACTTCGTTGCGGTCGATGGAGCAGGCCGCGGCGGGAGGCACTACGGGCGCTCCGCCGAAGTTGAACACCAGGCCGGTCTGCAAGCGAGCGCCGTTGTAGTTTTGGCGAACTAGATCGGCATTAGAAACGGGTACCGCGCTGGCAAAGTTGACGCGGCTGTAAACGTAATCAGCTTCGAAAAGACGGAGGCTCAGTGGCTTCCAGATTTTCAGATCCATGCCGCCACCGAGAATGGCGCCAAAGCCGTTGCCAGTGGCGATATCGGGTACCCCAAGGCGGCTTAAACCGACCAGTGTGTGTCCGAAGAAGTTTACGTTTTCGCCGCGCCAAGTGATCTTGGGCCCGACGGTGAACGTGTTTTCATTGCCGATCTTGCCCCAACTTCCGCCGTAATTGCCTTCGAGAGCAAGGTACTTTGTGAAGTTGTAAGCAATACTAGTGCCGATGCCCTTGGGCATGGAAGGCAACTTGGTAGCTATGAAATTGCCCGTAGAGTCGACTCCGTTGGGGAAGTTGCCACCCGGGTTTAACCACTGATAACCGAAAAACAATTCCGCTTTGGGGGGATTTTCATCCTGCGCATACATCAGGGCCGAAGCGGCCAAGAGCATGATCACCACAAGAGGCGCGAAGAATGAACATTTCCGGCATGTTGCTTGACAAAGTGACATAGAGTCCTCCGAACTGAATCCATTACGCAACTATCTAGTAGACCAAACGGAACATCTATAGGGAACATGGATGGCGTGCAAGATTTGCCGCACTGGGAAACAGAAGATTCTACAGCAAGGCGGCGGTTCGGGTGAAGAGGAAGAAGTTGCTGACGTGGTATCGCATACCCGCCCACTGCCTGATGGTGGTGCCGGGTCCAGCGGGACGGGTTTCTGTTCTCAAATTGATATGCCCGTCGCGGACCGGGTTGCGGGGCGCGGCTTCAACCTGAATAATGATGGTTGGGGCCTATGACACAGGAACGGGTACTGATCGTCGAAGACGAGGAAAACGAGCGCACGGGGCTAGCCGAATTAGTTTCCAGCTGGGGTTACCGCACGGATACGGCCGCCGACGGGGTTGACGCTTTGGAGAAGGTTACGGTGTTTAGCCCGTCGATCGTCATCACCGACATCAAGATGCCGCGCATGGGCGGGATGGAACTGGTGGAGCGGCTGGCGGATCTTTCTTCGTCGATTGCGGTGGTCATGGTGACTGCACAGAAGACGACCGAGACCGCGTTTCACGCCGGGCGGCTGGGGGTGCAGGATTACATCGAGAAGCCCATCGATTTCCGGCGTCTGCGCTCGATCCTCACCAACATCGGGGAAATTCTCCACGCGCGTACGGAAAATGAATCCCTGCGGAAGAGTTTGCGAGACAAGGGGGCACTGGGCCGATTGGTTGGTTCCTCCGCCCCGATGCAGGAAATCTTTCGTCTGATTGAGATGGTGGCGCCGAGCACGGCTTCGGTCCTGATTACCGGATCGAGTGGCACGGGCAAGGAACTGGTGGCGCGCACCATTCACGATCTGAGTCCGCGGAAAAACAAACCCTTCGTGCCGATTAATTGCGCGGCCATTCCCGAGACGCTGATCGAGAGCGAGATTTTCGGCCACGAGAAAGGCGCCTTCACTGGGGCGCTCGAGCGCCGTACGGGCTGTTTCGAACTCGCCGAAGGTGGAACGCTGCTGCTGGACGAGATCGGCGAGATGCCGGTGGCCACACAGGCCAAGCTGCTGCGCGTGCTCGAAGATCACAAATTGCGCCGCTTGGGCAGCAAGGTTGAGACCGCAGTCGACGTGCGCGTCCTGGCCGCGACTAACAAGGTTCCGGAGGACGCGGTTGCCGAGGGGCTGCTCCGCCAGGACCTTTATTACCGCCTGAACGTTTTCAATCTCCATATGCCCGCGCTGCGCGAACACAAGGAGGACATTCGCGAACTCGTCAAGCAGTTGCTCGCGGAGATGAATCAAAAACACAACCGCAAGGTGGCGGACGTCAGTGAGGCCGTGCTCAATCTATTTCAGAGTTACTCCTGGCCAGGCAATGTCCGCGAGCTGCGCAATACGCTGGAGCGCGCCGTCATCGTGTGTGAGGGTGGTTTGATCGAAACCAAGCATCTGCCGCCCGGCTTTGGGCAGAGTGTGCGCCCGGTCGTGAATGATCCGGACGCCTTGCACCTGGGAGTCGGGACCACCGTCGAAGAAGCTGAGAAACTGCTCATTCTGAAAACTCTGCAGTCCACACATAACAACAAGACGCGGGCGGCTGAGATTCTGGGCATCAGCCTGAAGACGCTCCACAATAAGTTGAAGGAATACGGCCGACCGCAAGATGCGGTGCTGGCGGAAGAGTAGTTCTCAGTTCCCAGTTCCCAGTTCCCAGTTCTCAGTTAAGAGGGGTTCAGGACCGGTCTGAGAACTGAGAACCGGGAACTGAGAACTGGTCTTGCATGAGCCGCAAAGCCATCATCGTGTTTGTCATCACCACGCTGTTCACGGCGATGGTGGTGGCTTTTTCATGGGTCTATCTCTCGCAATTGCTGCGGCAGCGTCTGCTCTGGGCGGACGAAACCGCCTCCGGACTGACGCGCCAGATGGAATACACGGCATCGAAAGCCGTGCCCGATCTGACCAGCACGCGCGTAGATACCGCGAACCCGAAGGCCCTGCGGGCGGCCATCACCGGCTACCTGCAGACCGACACGAATCTGAACGACATGCTGGAGTCGGTGGTTGGGAATTCGCAGATTATCTACGATGCCGCCATTGTCGATACCAGCGGCGTGGCGATTCTGGATACCAATCCGACGCTGAACGGCAAGCCGGTCCCATGGCGGCCCGCGTTGAATGTCCTACGAGACGCTGGTTTCCGCCGCCAACTGCGCCTGTTGTACGGCTCGTCCGCCGTGTATGACGTTAGCATCCCGCTGGAACTGGACAGGCTGCCGTTCGGCAGCGTGCGAGTCGGCGTCTCAACGGTGTTTCTACGGAATGAACTGGCGACGAAGCTGCAGCAGGCAGCTTTTTTCTCAGTGGTAGCGATCTTTTGCTCGCTGCTGCTCTCGGCGGTAGTTTCAAACGTGGCGCTCGGACCGTTGAAAGCGATTGCCCGCAACCTGGACAGCGCAAGCGCCGGTGAAACCGATCTGCTGCCGGCGGAGGAATCGAGTTCGGACGAGGTGGGTCTGGTCTCCTTGAAGATCGCTCATCTGGGCCGGCAGATTCGCGACACCAACCAGATTTTCTCGGCGCTGAAAGACAACGTCGAGCAGGTGATGGCGAAGCTGCAGGACGGTCTCATGCTCTTCACGCGCGACTCTCGGGTCGTGCTGGTGAGCGCTTCGGCGGAAAAGTTCCTGGGACGGCCGCGGCGCGAAATCCTCGGACGGAGAGCGGAGGAAATTTTTTCCGACGGATCGGTGCTGGGGGCGGTAGTGCTGCCGGCGTTCCAGAAGCAGCGTCCGCTGGTGCAATACGACTTCGACGCTGCGGACGGCCGCCGCGTGCAAGTGTCGCTCGATTTTATCCAGGAAAAGGGAACCCCGATCGGAGCGTTGCTGACCATGCGCGATGCCGAATCGGTGCGCCGCATCGAGGACGAGATCGAAATCTCGAGGCGCTTGTCGGCGGCGGGACGGCTGACTCGCGGAGTCGCGCACGAGGTCAAGAACCCGATCAACGCGGTCGTGCTGCACTTGCAGTTGCTGCAGAACAAGTTGCAGCAGGATGACCCCGACACGCGCCGGCACATGGAGATCATCGGCAACGAAATTCACCGCCTGGATCGCGTGGTGCAGATTCTGGTGGACTTCACCCGCCCGCGCGATCTTCATCTGGAAGAGATGGACATGCGGACGATCCTGGAAGAAGTTGGGGTGCTGGCCTCGCCGGAAGCGGGGCGGCACGGGATCCGGATGGACCAAGACCTGGCGGACGAGCGGTTGGTGGTGCGCGTGGACCCGGATCTGATGAAGCAAGCAATCCTGAACCTGGTGTTGAATGGTGTGCAAGCCATGACGCAGGGGGGAACGCTCACTCTGGCCGCGCGGCGCGACGAGGAGACGATCCTGATTGAAGTGCGCGATCAGGGCAGCGGCATTCCGCCCGAGGTACAGGAGAAAGTTTTTGAGCTGTACTTTACGACCAAGAAGGAGGGGAGCGGAATCGGGCTCGCGCAGACCTATCAGATCATGCAGTGGCACTATGGGTCGGTGGAATTCGAAACGATCGTCGGCTCGGGCACTACCTTTCGACTGCGACTGCCCGCGTTGAGCGCAAACCCAGCGACGCAGGCGGAAATAACGGCGTAACCCGCCGGTTCCTCCATCTACACTGGTTGCTACGAACCTAAGTATGCCTCTGGCTCTGATCCTCGTGTTGTCGTGGCTGGTGAGCGCTCCGGCCTGGGGAACGGCCTTGTTTCCACAGGATATTCCCGCCCCTGGTTCCACTCAGTCCCCGGGCTCTTCTCCCACGGATCCCCCGCAGACTGCACCCACCAAAAGCGAGCCGCCTGCCACGGAGAAGGAAGCATCCGAGAGTGCAGCGAAGAAGAAGGCGGAAGGCGCACCTGCGAGCAAGGCCGCGAAGCGGCGTCGGGTGCGCAAAAAAGTCCCGAAGCCACCGCCTGCCGGGGAGCCCCGCAAGATCGTGGTACGCGAGGGGGGAGCGATCGAGCCTCCAGCACAGATTGTGCCTGGCATAGCTCCGCAGGAAGCCAGCCAAGAGCGCCAGCAAGCCGTGGAACTACTCAGTGCGACGGAGGAGGACCTTCGGCGGCTCGCGGAGCGCACCCTGGATTCCCGGCAACAGGAGACAGTGGCGCAGATTCACAATTATATGGATGGTGCGCGTTCCGCCTTGAAGGATGGCGATACCCAGCGGGCGCACACGCTGGCGCTCAAGGCGCACTTACTGGCGGACGATCTGGTCAAGCACTGACGACCTGGCCTTCAATTTCAAGAATTACTTCGCCCTTGGGCGAGCGGTATTTACCTTGTTCAGCAAGTCGCGCGAGGGACCTTGCAATGGGCCGGGGATCTTTACGGCTTCTTCCAGAATGGCCTTAGCCTCCGCAATCTTGTTGGTTTTTCCGTAAGCCCATCCCAGGCGGTAGAGTGCGGTCGCATACGCTACGTCGTCTTGACCCTTGAGCAGCGCGGCTGCCGATTGTAACTCTGGAATCGCCGCCACCGTTTTGTCCTGCTTCGCATACGCATAGCCCAGGGTAGAATGGGCAACTCCTCCCGAAAGGCGGCGCGATTTGTCGGCGTCGGGCGCGTCCGCCTTGGCCAATTCGATCACCTTCTGCGAATAGGTAACGGCCTTGGCCAGGCTCTCGGGGCGGGTGCTCTCGACGTAGGCGTTGGCGAGCAGCAGCAAGGTCGGCATGCTGTTGGGATTGGCGGCCAGAGCCTTCTCCCCATACGAGAACAAGCGGGCGGAGTCGTTCAACTGTCCGAGCGTGAACATGGCGTATTGCGTGACCGGTTCGTCAAAGCGGGAAACGGGAAACGCAGGGGTAAAGCGCTCGATGTAAGTCATGCGCATCTTGTCGTCTTTTTCGTCGATGATGGCGTTGAAGGCGGCCGTTTCCAGAAACTCGTAGGAACTTTTATTGCTCTCCTTGGCTTCGGCCAGGCGGGAAGCGTACTCGGCGTCCGCTACGCCTTCGGGCTTGGGCCGGTGCAGTGCAGTGTTGTAGGCCTTGCCGCCGCGGGTCGCATAGTCGAGGATCTTGGCGTTATTCTTCATCTGTTCGGCGACATTCGTCTGTGAAACCAGCACGTCGAGATCGTCGGGCCTGGCGGTGAGGGCCTTGTCGCCGTAGTTGAGCGCCTTCTCCAGGTCGCCCGAGGTTTGGTAGTACTGCGCGATCTGCCAGTCGCCGTACGCCACGGCCATGGGATTCGACGAGAAATTGCGCACAAAGTCCTCGTACAGGGCGAGTTTCTTCTGAGCGTCCGCTTCATTCGAGATCGCCTGCAGCGCCTTATCTTCGGGCGTCCCCGCTGGAATGGTGATTTTTTCGAGTTGGGCGAACGCGGGCGCGGTCAGCAACCAGGCGGACAAAAGCATGCGAGCAACAACGGCGGGGCTCATGGGCAACCTCGGTCTGAAACGGAAAGCATTTTCAGCGCGAATCGTATCGCTGAAGCCAGTGTGACGCAAGCCCGCGTTCCTAAGAGAAAGGTCTTAGGTCTCAGGTGACAGAAAAATCCTATCGGGGATCGAGACTCTTCTGAGACCTGAGACCTGTGAGAGCTGATCTCCTACTCGCTGGTGAAGTAGTCGACCGTGACCGGATTCTCGAACAGGGAGTAGTCGCGCGTCACGACGGTGATGCCGCTGTCGGTTACAAAGTAGCGTTCGCGGTCGGCTTCCGCGTCGTAGCCGATGGTGGTCCCTTCGGGAATGTGCACGTCCCGGTCGACGATGGCGCGGCGAATGCGGCAGCGGCGTCCGACATTTACGTGCGAGAACATGATGGTTTGTTCGACCTCGGTGAACGAGTTCACGCGCACGTCCGGGGAAAGGACGCAATTCTGCACCGAGCCACCCGAGATGATACAGCCCGAAGAAACCAGGGAATCGAGCGCGCGACCCACGCGGGGCGATTCGGCGAACACAAACTTGGCCGGCGGATATTGGCGCTGGTGAGTGCGGATGGGCCAGTGGTCGTCGTAGAGATTGAAGACCGGCGAGACCGAGACCAAATCCATGTTGGCTTCGTAGTAGGCCTCAAGCGTGCCAACGTCGCGCCAGTACAGCGCCTCCTCCTTTTTGTTTTCGTCCACGAAATTGAACGCGAAAACCCGATAGTCGTCGAGCATCTTCGGAAGGATATTTTTGCCGAAGTCGTGACTTGACTTCGGATCCTCGGCATCTTTCAGCAGCACCGGGATGAGCACGTCGGTATTGAAGATGTAGATGCCCATCGAGGCAGAGATTCTGCTGGGATCGTAGGGCGACCGCAAATCGGTCTTAGGGGGTTTTTCCTGAAAGCCGACGATGCGGGTATCGCGGTCGATTTCGACCACGCCAAAATGACGGCATTCGGCCGGGTCCATCAAAATGGTGGCCACCGTCACGTCGGCCGCGGCGTCCTTGTGCTGCTTGAGCATGCGGGCGTAGTCCATCTTGTAGATGTGATCGCCGGAAAGGATCAGGACGTGCTTGGGCTGCTCAGAGCCGATCGAATAGATGTTCTGATAGACGGCGTCGGCAGTGCCCATATACCAGTTTTCGCTGACGCGCTTCATGGGCGGCAGGATCTCGATGAACTCGCCGATTTCGCGGCCATAAATGTTCCAGCCTTCGCGGATGTGGCGGTTCAGCGACAGCGCCTTGTATTGGGTCAGAATATAGACGCGGCGCAAGCCGGAGTTCACGCAGTTGGAGAGCGTGATGTCGATGATGCGATAGATGCCGCCAAAGGTGACGGCCGGTTTGGCGCGGTCGCGGGTGAGTGGGTAGAGGCGCTCCCCTGCGCCTCCGGCCAACAAGACTCCGAGCATATCCTTCATCGGTGCACCGTTTTGGGTAGCGACTCCGGGAGACTTACCCCATCTTAACGCGGAATACTAGCACAGCCCGCGGCGTTTTATGGATGGGGCAAGGCACAAAAAAAGCGGCAAGGGCATGCCGGTGTAGCGCGGACACTCTTGTCCGCGCATGCTGTCCAGAAATCTGCTCTTCCCAGGCGCGCTAGCAGTGGACGATCTTGTCGCTCTTGATGCCGCGGGTTGCGTTCCGGGAGTCGACGACCAGCTTGGCCTCGTTCACGATCTTCTTATAGTCATAGTCGGAGTGGTCGGTGACGATCAGCACGCAGTCGTACTGGCCAAGATTGTCGAGCGACGCGCATTTCATCTGCAGGTCGTATTTGCGGCCCCGGCCGACGAAGGGGAAATATGGGTCGTGATAGCTGACCTCGGCGCCTTCTTTCTGCAGCAGCTCGATGATGGTGAGTGCTGGGGACTCGCGCAGGTCGTCGATGTCTTTCTTGTAGGCGACGCCCAGCACGAGAACCTTGGAACCGTTGATGGCCTTCTTGCTCTGGTTCAGCGCGCTGATGGTCGAGGCAATGACGTTGTAAGGCATGGCCACGTTGATTTCGCCGGCGAGTTCAATGAAGCGCGTGCGGAAATCGAACTCCTTCGCCTTCCAGGACAGGTAGAACGGGTCGACCGGGATGCAGTGTCCGCCGAGACCCGGGCCGGGATAGAACGGGTGAAAGCCGAAGGGCTTGGTGGCGGCCGCGTCGATGATCTCCCAGATGTTCAAGTCCATGCGCAGGCAGAGCATCTTCAGTTCATTGACGAGGGCAATGTTCACGCAGCGGTAGATGTTTTCGAGCAACTTGGTCATTTCGGCCGCGGCCGGCGACGAGACGGGAACGGTGCGGCGGAAAATGGAGCCGTAGAGCGCGGCTGCGATTTCGCTGGCCTGGGGGTCGAGCCCGCCAATCACTTTCGGAATATCATGCCGCGCCACCTGGGTGTTGCCCGGATCCTCGCGCTCGGGCGAGAACGCCACCCAGAATTCCTGGCCGCTGGCCGCGCCTTTGCGGGAAGCCTTCAGCCCGGCTTGGTTTTCGTTTTCAAGAATTGGGACCAAAACTTCTTCGGTCGTGCCGGGATAGGTCGTGCTTTCGAGGATCACGATCTGTCCGGCGCGCAGATGCGGCGCCACGGCGTGCGCGGTGTTGGTAATGTAGCTCAGGTCGGGCTCGTGATACTCGTTCAACGGTGTAGGGACGCAGATGATGATGGCGTCCATCGCGGTGATTTGGGAGTAGTTGGCGGTGGCCTGAAACCCGCTCGACTTCGCGGCCTGAATTTCTCTTGGCGTAATGCGGAAAATATACGAGCCGCCTTGAGCGAGGGTGTCGACCTTGCGCTGGTCGATGTCGAATCCGGTCACAGGGAATTTCTGTTCGCTGTAAAGCAGCGCCAGCGGAAGTCCGACGTAGCCGAGACCGATAATGCCGACTCTGGCTTTGCGGCCTTCGATGCGGCCTTTCAGATCAGTAAAGAAAGAAGAAGTGTTGAGTTGAGTCGTCATAAGTTCGCAGGCAAATTCTAGCATCGAACCGCGCGGTTTCGACCGGCCGGGCCCTGGTTCCACACGATTCTTGCTCTGCCGATTCTCATTCGGATGACGGCGGTAAGCCCGATTCGACCCAGGCGGGGTTTCCTTAGTAATATTCGCGATGAGATGCGCTTCTCTCGAGTTGTCATCCTTTTGCTAATTGTGGTTGGGCTGGCCAGTCAGGCAGCTCGATTTCTGGTGGTGGACGATCCGCAAAAGTCCGATGCCGTGGTCGTGCTGGCGGGCGAAACCAAGGTACGTCCGGCTCGAGCGCTCGCATTGCTGCGACAAGGAATGGCGCCGCATGTGTTCCTGGACGCTGAGGTCCGGGACGAGATCTTCGGCCAGCGCCTCACGGATCTCGCGCAGAGATATGTGGATAGCTTGCCGGAAGCGAAACAGGTTTTCGTATGCCCTATCACCGGTCTTTCGACCAACGCGGAAAGTGATGACGTGAACCGCTGTTTGCAGTCCGCGGGAGCGCATAAGGTACTGATCGTCACCTCGGAATTTCACACTCGGAGGGCCAGGATGATTTTCCGTCGCCGCTTGCCGCAGTATCAGTTCAGCGTGGCAGCCGCGTACGATTCCAATCAATTCGGCATGGCCTGGTGGAGCCACCGCGAGTGGGCAAAAGTTACGCTCGACGAGTGGATGAAGCTGGTCTGGTGGGAGGCAGTGGACCGGTGGCGGTAGTGAGTACCCAGTACTCAGAACAGGCGGCCGTCATCCTGCGCTCTCTCGACTTCAACTGGGTACTGGGTACTGGCAACTTCTTCTCTTCTGCGATAGCTTGAAAGCCATCTTATCCGGAGGTTTCATGTCGCAAGTTACGATTACTGTCCGTAAGAACGGCCCGCTGCGGGTCGATGATCCCAATGGCGTTGTCGAAGTCGTGGATGCCGACGGCAATAAATACGATCTGACTGGCAAGGTTGCCTTTTCCTTATGTCGCTGCGCGGCCAGCGCGAACCGGCCATTCTGTGACGGCACGCACGGCAAGATCGGCTTCCAGGCACCCGATTGCGCGATCAAGACCAGCTAGTCTCTGGCCTCTACCCATTGTCTAACTGGAAGCGGGGCGCGCGAAATCCTATGCTTACCGCATTCTCGTGATCTAGCATGGTGGGGAATCACCGCTCGTGAGACGGTGGATGACTTACAGTGAGCGTTTGCAGGCGAGGAAAAGGCTTGCTACACCATATGGGCCTTTCAGAGCAACCACAGCACGCCATTCGACGCAGCACCCGGCTCCCGCTGGAAGTTCCTGTGCTTGTGACCAGCCTCGACCCGACGGTCTCGCTGTCGGAGGACTGCAACACCACGCTGGTGAATGCGCACGGATGCGGAGTGATCGCGAAGCGGGAGATCCCGCGCGGGATGCGGGTGCGGTTGGAAATCGTTTCCGCGAAACGGCATACCACCGCGCAGGTGTCGGAGGTGGTTTCGCTGGGTGGTGTCCCGGAAACCTGGCTGATTGGCCTGGAACTCGACGTTCCGGGCAATTTCTGGGGAATCGACTTCGCGCCTTCTGACTGGAAGATTGACGAAACGCCGGCGCTACCCCTAAGCAAAGGTGAGGAGACGGAATCGGCGGCCAAACCGGCAACGCGTCGCTGGCGGCTGACGGACATCAGTACGGGCGCGTGCTATCTCGAAACCGTGACGCCATTTCCCGAGGGCACGCCGGTGCTGCTGAGCATTCGGGCCTCGAACCAGGAGTGCCTGCTGGACGGTATCGTGCGGGCTTCTCACCCGCAGGTGGGGATGGGAGTGGAATTTACGCATCCGGAGCACAAGACGCGAATTGAGGAATTGATCAGCCGATTGATGAGTACCCGCGAAGTCCCGCGCATTTTTGTAGGGCGCAAGGAAGGGCACCAGAAAGAGGAAGCCATCCGGCCGCCATCGACGTCACCGAGCCCGGATCCGCTGCTGGACCTGGTGCGAGAGGGGCCCATGCTGACGGTGGATCAGTTTTCGAGTGATCTGAGGGCGCAAAGGCTGGGCAAGCGGCGCGACCCGAGAATCGATGTGGCGTTGCCGGTGCTACTGACAGGGATCGACGAAAACGGACGCCCGCTCGATCAGCGGGTTACGACCGTGAACGTCAGCCGCCGGGGGGCATTGCTGGAGGGCGTTCACGGGCGGCTGCGCCCAGGGGACCGGGTGACGCTGACGCACGGTCAGAAGAGAGAAATGTTTCGCGTGGCCTGGGTGGGCGAGGCGGGCACTCCGGGAGACGGGCAGATCGGCGTGGCCGCACTTGAGTCCAACAGTTCTTTCTGGGATCAGGATCTGGAAGGGGTGCAACCATCAATGGATTTGGCAAACTTGCGCGGACCCGGAGCGGGTGCCTGAGTCAACACAAAGATCTCCCGAATGAGTTCTTGAGTTTGTAGAACCCACTCATCGCAAAGCACGTGATGAGTGGGGCGCCCCACCAGAGCACAACCCGTAAAGCCAGAGCCCAGAGCCGAAAGCCTATCCAGAGTGATACACTCCCTCGCCGGAGGCCTTTGTGTCTGATCAACGGGACCGAGAACTGGGCATGGGCGCGCGCATCACGCGCCGGGACTTTCTGAACGGAGTTGCCATCACGGCGGGAGCGGCCATGATTCCGCCGGAAATGTGGGCGGCGGCCGCTGCCGACCTCGAGGCGCAAGACGCACCCGGCTACTATCCACCCGCCAAGACTGGGTTGCGCGGCGACCACGCCGGGGCATTCGAAGCCATGCACAAGGTGCGCGACGGCGCCTTCTGGCAGGACGCACCAAAACCGGTGGATACGAGTGAATCCTACGACCTGGTGATCGTGGGTGGAGGCCTCAGCGGGCTGGCCGCAGCGCACTATTTCCGCAAGACCGCAGGCGACAAGGCGCGCATCCTGATTCTCGAGAACCACGACGACTTTGGTGGGCACGCCAAGCGCAACGAATTTCGTGCCGGCACGCGGACGATCCTAGGCTATGGCGGGACGTATTCGATTGAGAGTCCGGCACCTTACAGTGCGGTCTCAAAAGCGCTCATTGAAGAACTTGGGATTGATGTGCCTTCGTATCCCAAGTACGTCAGCCGGGACCTTTACCGCTCCCTCGGCCTGCGCCCAAGGATCTTTTTCGACCAAGAGACCTTCGGCGCTGACAAACTGGCCCTCAATCCCAGAACCTCCGGCTTCGATGAGAGTGGCGTCAATGAGAGTGCCGGGGAGGCGGGTTTGCAGGCCTTCCTGAAAGACGCGCCCCTCTCTGAGAAAGCCAAACAGGACTGCCTGCGGTTGTTCACTGAGAAGAAAGACTACTTTCCCGGCCTGAACTCCGACCAGAAGAAAGACCGTCTTGCCCGCATGAGCTACGCGAAATTCCTGACCGGGATCGCGGGCATGAGCGAGGAAATCGTCAAGCTCTACCAGGCCCTGCCGCATTCCTTGTTTGGCGTCGGCATCGACGCCGTTTCTGCGCAGGACGCCTGGGGTCTGGGCATGCCGGGCTTCGACGGCCTCAATCTCGAACCGGGGCCTGGTAAGGGCATGAACCGGGACGCGATTCGCAACGAGGAAGCAGATAAATATTTCTTTCATTTCCCCGACGGCAACGGAACGATTGCGCGCCTGCTGGTGCGCAAGCTGATTCCGGCCGCGATTCCGGGAAGTTCGGCGACCGATGTTGTTCTCGCCAAGGCCGATTACTCGAGGCTCGACCAATCCTCGTCGCCGGTTCGCATCCGCCTGAACAGCACTGTGGTGAAGGTTAAGCACCTGGGCGATCCGGCGAGTGCGAAAGAAGTGGAGGTGACCTACTTCACGGAAGAGAAGCTCAAGACGGTGCGCGCCGCCAACTGCCTTCTTGCATGCTGGCACGTGGTCATTCCCTACCTTGCTCCGGAACTGCCCGACGCACAGAAAGAAGCCCTCGCTTCAGCACAAAAAGTTCCTCTGCTCTACACCAACGTGCTGCTGCGCAACTGGTTGGCATTTCAAAAGCTGGGTGCCAACACCATCTACGCTCCGGGAATGTATTTCACTGCCACCACGCTCGATCTGCCCGTTTCGATCGGCGGCTACGAGTGCTCGAAGAAACCCGAAGAGCCGATTGTGATCCACATGATGAAAGCGGCCTGCAAGCCCGGACGCCCAGCGCGCGAGCAGCACAAGCTTGGGCGGATCCAGCTCTACATGACGCCGTTTGAGACGTACGAGCGCAATATCCGCGAGCAGTTGGCGCGCATGCTCGGGACCGGCGGCTTCGATCCGGCGCGCGACATCCTGGAGATCACGGTGAACCGCTGGCCGCACGGCTACGCGTACGAGTACAACTCGCTGTTCGATCAGTTCTGGCTCGAAGGCGGCGAGCAACCGTGCCAGGTGGCGCGCAAACCGTTTGGGCGGATCGCAATTGCCAATTGTGACGCCGATGCGTATGCCTATACCGACTGCGCAATCGATCAGGCGTACCGGGCCGTGCAGGAATTGACGAAAAAGTAAGTGTAGCGCGGGCACTCCTGCCCGCGCAGGCGGCGGGCGGAATTAATCTGGGGTTCGAAGTATCTAGGATTTGATCCAAAGAACGACTCCGTCTGCTCTTAAACGCGGCGTGCGTAGCGCTCGCGTCAGCTAACGCGGGCAGGAATGCCCGCGCCACACGAGTTCAGGAGGTTTCTACATGCCTGCGCGTTCTGCCAAGCGTCCTGTTGCAGGCACATCTGCTAACTCCCAATCCGCACCCCAGGCTGACCGGCCGTTTGCTCCGGGCTACGGCATTGTGGGCCCAGAAGACGGGAAGGGGTTGCTGCCATGGTCGTGGGTTGCCAAGCGGATGAGTCCCTGCCGGACGTTCTGGGTGGCCACGATCCACGCTAGTCAAGCGCGTCCGCATGTCATGCCGGTGTGGGGCGTGTGGCTTGACGACGCGTTCTTTTTCTCAACCGGACGCAAGTCTCGCAAAGGGCAGAACCTCGCGGTGAATCCGGCGTGCACGGTGGTGAACGACGACGGGGAAGAGGCGGTGATTGTCGAAGGCTCGGCCGAGGAACTCAAAGACGCAACTGCTCTGGAGCGAGTGGCTGCGGCTTATCTGAAGAAATACAAGATGGATCCGCGCAGCATGGGCGAGCCAATTTTCAGGGTGCGTCCGAAGACGGTGTTTGGGCTGATTGAGAAAAGCTTTCCGAAGTCGGCGACGCGGTGGAAGCTGGAGAATTTGTAATTTCGCAATTTGCAAAGCAACTCAGCGACCGAGTCAAATCACCAATCACCAATCACAGATTCCGCAGTATTCTCCGCGCCGACAGATGTGCCCCCGTCAGCAGCAGCATTCCCGAGAGAAAAGCCCAGAACATCAAGCTCACTGAGATCGCGAAGGGGCCGTAGACTTCTCCGAAGTTGAGCCAGGGGAGAGCGAAGATGTAGGCGTATTTCAGCACTTCCGAGAGCAGGCCCATCAGAATGGCGGTGGGCAGAACGCCTCGGGCGGGAACTTTTCCGTTCGGCAGCAACCAGTAGACCAAAAAGAAAACGGCAATGCTGGCCAGAATCGCGAATACCTTCATGGTCACGAAGCCCACCAACTGCACGTACCAGGCGCCGTAACCGTGGAGAGCGCTTTTCACCACGGCGACGTTGCCCGCGGTCAGGGCGACGGATAGCAGGGCGAGTGATCCGCAGGCAAAGGCAAGGCCGAGCGCGATCAGTTGATTGCCGAGGTACGAGCGATTGTTGCGGAATCCCCAGACGCGGTTGAGCGCGACCTCAAGGGGAAGGAAGATTCCCGTCGAAGTAATCAGCAGCATGACCAGTGAGAAGATCTGGGCGCGATGATGCGCGCTGACGAGCGCGTTCAGATTGCGGATGACGAATTCCTGTCCGGTGGGCAGGTAGTCGCGCAGCAGGCTCTCCACGACGCTGTACATGATCTGCGAATGAAACACTCGCCGGATGAGCGTCAGCAGCAACAGCAGGAAGGGGAAAAAAGAGAGGATGGCGTTGGCTGCGACCGAGAAGGCAAAGGTGTGGACTTCGGTTCGGAGCATATAGCGCGCCGTTGAACGCAGCAGCCCCTCTAGGTGCGCCCGGCGAAACTCGCTGGCCCCGTGCTGTTCAGAAATTTCAACTGGAGTGATCGATGACACCTTTTCTCAAATCTTATCAAATACTTACGCCTTTGCTCGCAGGACGTACCCGGGCCACACTGGCGCCGGTGCGTGGTCTGAGGCCCAAGGTCATGTTGTTTTCAATCACTTAACGCTTGCAAAGTGTGATCTTGCTGCTATTATCTTGGGCTCGTCAGCCGCACCCGGCTGACGAGCAAGGCTAAGGTTGACGTTTCTGTGGCAGGCTGTTCTACATCGCGCCTTCTTAACACGGCTCCCATCAGGTTCCGTCACGGGCAACCATGCGGCGGAACTCGCGGAGCCGTTTCTGTTGGAGCGATGTGGCCCGCGTGCGGTAACCCGACCAAAATTCTTACCGTCCTTTGAGGGGGGGTGTCCCGCTTCCCCGGGACAAACGATCCATAGAGACGGAAGAATATTTTCAAGCGAAGAGACGAAAGGAGTTTTTTTGTGAGAGAGAAGGGTACTGTGAAGTGGTTTAACGGAGCGAAGGGATATGGTTTCATCCAGCGCTCCACCGGCGAGGATGTCTTCGTGCACTTCTCCGCCATCCAAGAGAACGGTTACCGCACGTTGAACGAAGGCGAGACCGTCGAATTCGATCTGCTCAAAGGTCCCAAAGGCTTTCAGGCGGGCAACGTTGTGCGGGCATAGACTTAGCTAAACCAGTTCGCAAACCCTCTCGATCGTTGAGAGGGTTTTTTGTTGGAGAGGCTACGAGCTTCGAGCTGCGAGCGAGCAGGGCACAGATTCAAAGCCAAGAGCCAGACGCCGGCACCTACATCGTCTTCACGTCCAGGCTCTGCCACAAATACCAGCACGCGATGGAGCGGTAGGGAGCCCACGGTTTGGCGATTCTCTCCATGACCGCGGGCTTGGGCCATTGGCGCTTCTTGTAGTGCTTCTTGATGGCAGCCTGCACGCCGTAGTCGCCAGTGGGCAAGATGTCGGGTCGGCGCAGGGTGAACATCAGGAACATGTGCGCGGTCCATACGCCTACGCCTTTAACCTGCGTCAGATGCTGAATGACTTCTTCTTCCGATAACCGGGCAAGGCGTTCGAATTCGACGAGGCCGGCTTTCGTCTTTTCTGACAGGTCACGTAAATAGGAAGTCTTCTGCTTCGAAAGGCCGACGCCTCGCATCTGGGCGTCGTTGAGCTTCAGGATTCCAGCCGGGGTCAACGGGTCTCCAGCCAGATCAGTGAAGCGCTTGAAAATGGTCACCGCCGCTTTGCCGTTCAACTGCTGATAGAGGATCGCCTCCGCCAGGCTGTGAAACGTGGGCTCACCAAACTGCATGCGGCACGGCCCAACCTGCTCAATAATCCCGGCCAGAACGGGATCGGATTTCTTCAGGTGATTGATTGCTTTGCGCATCGTCTCGGGTTCCTCACCGACGGACAGTCAGTTTAGCACATAGGCGAACAAAGGGCGAATCACAGGAGCGGTCCCGACTGGCTTCAGGTCAGGAAGGGAAATGAAAGTGGACGTCGTGCTTGCAGGCAACGGGCATGCCATCGAGCGTAGCGGGTTGGTAGTGCCACTGGCGGAGCGTTGCCTCGATCTTTTCGTCAATCCCGTGCCCGAGGGCTTGCAGGATGCGGGTTTCGACGACGTTGCCTTGAGAATCGATGGTCACCTCGATGACCACGTCGCCCTGCAGATCCCGGGGAAGTTCCGAGCGCGCGACTGGAGGATCGGGATACACGACGGGATAAGCCACATGCACTTCATGTCCGATGATCGGCCCGTCAATCATGGTGCCAAGGGGCGATCCAGCGCGGGAATTGTGCTCGGCTGCTTCTGCGTCCGCGGGAACCGGCTGATGGTCAGCGGCCGGCTTCGATGACTGGGACTTTGGTCGCGGGCGACGTGCACGCGATGCGCGCGGCAGAACTAACTTTGCTTCAGGAAGGGCATCCTCGCCGGCCGGAGGGAAGTAGGTGACGCGGTAGGAGTGATTGCCGTCTCCGTAGGCCAGCCAGGTGGGAACAAGTTCGATGACTCTGGGATGATGGAATACGATCCAGAGGAGCAGCACCAGATGCGCAGCCACCGACAGACCTACCGCGCGGTAGCTTTTCAAACGCGACGTCGCTGGCTGCAGTACGGTGAACACACTTCTACCCTACCTAGGATCTGACGTGTAAGCACGGAAAAGGTTTCGAAAAACTCCAGGCAGGTTGCGCAGGCCTAAAGGCCTGCTCCGCCCGATCGTGAATAATGACTGCCTAGACCGTATTGGCCTGCTTCTCCGCCATGTCGCCGATGACCGGCAGCTTGTACTTTTGCCCCTGGTAAGCCTTTAGCGCCATGATTACCGCCAAGACAATCGAACCGATCCAGATCACAAAATGGAGAGGAATAGTGAGGAGCCCGATGAAGGGAATCATGGCTACGATGGCCAGGGCGATGCCCACGGCAAACAGCGCACCCGTTAAGAACAGGCACTGAAACGCATGGAAGCGGATGAACCGGTTCTTGTTGTAGGGCTCCAGCACCAGAAATACGATCGCCGGAATAAATGTCACGTACGCCAGAGCACCTGCCATGTTGTCGGTGAGCCCGCCGCCAGCGGTAGTGGCGCCAACGCTCGGAGCAGCACCCGCACATTTCGGACAGGCTGCGCCATCGGCTATTTGCGTTCCACAGTTTGGACAAAATGCCACGAGAAGCCTCCTGAAAACGACGGATTCCGCACTCGCCCGAGGCAGCCGTGAGAAATGGACACTTCGCGGCGAGACTCCGCGATCGATGGCACGCACGTTATCAGAAACCCCGGGCAGGACGCAATGATAGTGCCGGAATGGTCGTTAATAAAAAGTACTTTACAATACAAAGTGCGATTGCTATTCTAAGTTCGGTATGCGAGTGAAGCTGATTCTGCCGGCGCTGACCGAGGCCAAGAGTCCTCTGTTCCGGCCGATCAAGTACTCTCTGTTTCCCCCGCTCGGACTGGTGACTTTGGCTGCTTACCTCGGTCCCGACGACGAAGTCACGCTCGTTGACGAGCACGTCGAGGCGCTCGATCTCCACGACGACCCCGAACTCGTCGTGATTCAGGTCTACATCACGTCGGCGTATCGGTCTTACAAGATTGCCGACCACTATCGGAAACAGGGCGCTTTCGTGGCGCTGGGCGGGTTGCACGTGACCTCGTTGCCTGACGAAGCTGCCCAGCATGCCGATGCCATCTTACTTGGGCCGGGCGAGGATACGTGGCCGCAGTTCCTCCGGGACTTTCGCGCCGGGCATCCCGCGAAGCGCTATCAATCCAGGACACGCACCCTGCTGGGAGTTCCGCCGATTCGCCGCGACCTGGTCAAGCGCCACCTCTACTTGGTCCCGAACTCCATCGTGGTGTCGCGCGGTTGTCCGCACGTGTGCGACTTCTGCTACAAGGAGTCATTCTTCGCTGGAGGCAAGTCGTTCTACACGCAGCAGGTTGACGACGCTCTCGCGGAGATTGAGCGTCTGCCGGGACGGCATCTCTACTTTCTCGACGATCACCTGTTCGGCAACGCCCGCTTCGCGGAAGCCCTCTTTTGTGGAATGAAGGGCATGGGACGCCTATGGCAAGCAGCCGGAACCGTGGATACTGTCCTCGCACCCAGGCTCCTGGAAAAGGCCGTTGACTGCGGACTGCGCAGCCTGTTCGTCGGCTTTGAAACCACGAACCCCGTGAACCTGAAAGAGCAACGAAAGTTTCAGAACCTGCGTCGCGGTTACGGAGCCGCAGTGCGAAGGCTGCACGACCACGGAGTGATGATCAACGGCAGCTTCGTTTTTGGCATGGACGAAGACGATGACAGCGTCTTCGATCGTTCCGTGGAATGGGCCGTAACGCAGGGCATCGAAACAGCCACGTTTCATATCCTGACGCCTTACCCGGGCACAGCTCTGCATGCGCGCATGCGCGACGCGGGCCGCATCGTGCACGATAACTGGGACCTGTATGACACGCGCCATTGCGCGTTCATCCCGGCGCGAATGGACGGCGCCACGCTGGAGGAAGGTTACTGGCGAGCGTATCGTCAGTTTTATACATGGGGATCCATCCTACGAGGCAGTTGGGCGAAAACGGAATGGCGCGGTCGAATGCGGCACTTCGCCTACGCCGCAGCGTGGAAGAAGTTCGAACCCATGTGGGATTTCATCATCCGCACGAAGCGAGTGGCGCGCATGCTGCCGCTGTTGGAGACGATCCTGGATGGCAGGAAGAAGGCGAAACGGCAGAAGACTACCTCTCCGCCCGCATCGCCCAGGCCGTCGGTATCGGGCTTTCCGAAGGGCCAAGCCGAAACACCGGTGGTGGAGTTTGCCAGCGCCGATCTATTTGACTGAGAGTTGCCGCAGATAGAGCACAATCTGCCAGCGCTGCAGTTCGGGAAGGCGGCTGAACGATGGCATGCCACGGTCAGGATTGCCGTTTGTGATCTTCCAGAAAAGCGCTCCATCGCTCTGCGCTTGTACCACGGGAAGCCGCAAATCGGCTGCTTTCTTCAAGCCTTCCCCCGATTTTCCGTGGCATTCGACACAGTTGCGCGTGAACAGTTTCTTGCCTCCCGCCGCAAGTTCCGGTTGTTCAGCCAGCGGATTCTTCTTTTCGGCTGCTTCTGCTGGCACTCGCCAGGCTGGGTCTTGCTGATAGTTCAGGTTCTGCGCCAGCACCATCGGAGCGATCAGCAACCCAAGCCAGAAGGGAATCCGAAGCTGCCTCATGGCCTGCCCCCGAACATGCGAGCGACCTTACGGCCAAAGGCTTGGATCTCGTAGCTATAACCGAAGCGCAGCAGGACCGGGTTGCTGGCGTGCGTGAGCCCGACGGCGGGCGAGAAGTGGATGCTCGAGGTATCGCTGATCTGCCAGCGGATCACCGGCGCGAGGTAGTGGGCGGTATCGTGGAGCGAGAGATCGAGCGTGCCGCCCAGTCCTCCGTACATTTCAACGCCCGCCGCGAAGTTTTCGCGGCACCAGCGGCACTCACCCCCCGTCGCGATTTTGGCGAGTGGCCGCGAGACGCCCAGCGAGTAGCCGAATTCGAATCCTTCGCTGGCGGAGAGGTTCTTCTCCACAATGAAATTGCCAGCCAGATTCCAATCGTGCAGGTTGCTCGAAAGAATCAGCTTGGTTTCCAGTTCGCGCGCGCGCGTGTCGGCCAGTTCGGCATTGTGCTCATCAGACAGTTCGGAATGTCCGACGATTTCTTTTTGAATCCGGCTGGCCTCGTTCACGCCTTCGTATTCGAGGTAGAGCACGGGATTGATCCAGTGCTCGCGCTTGAGGGGGCGGAAACGGTTTTCCAGCCGCCAGCCGGTGAAGACGGCGCTATCGCCCGAGGTGCTCTGACCTTCGAAGTAGAGTTCGGCCGTCCAGCGGCCGGTCACACCGTATTCGATTTCGGAGTACGGGGCAAAGAACAACCGCTGGCCGGAGCGGGGAATACCGAGCGTGCTGCTGGTCTCGAGTTCGAGGTTGCCCGGTTCTTCCAGATGATGATCGTAGGTGACGAAATAAGGAGCTTCTTGCGCGCGGACGATCGACGCCGCCGCGAGGAGAAGGAAGAGAGGAAGTGCCCGTAGCAGAGCGGGCCGGATGCGGGGAACGGGAGAAAAGTCCATCGGTACCTAATTGAAAATGAAATTCAATTTCAATTTCAATCTACCGGAATTTCCTCCCGGTTGGCTAGAGTTCTGCGTCACATTTTTGTAACAGAGAGACGCGGGCGCCGATTGGCAGGAGCCCGCTGACCAGACGCTCAAAGCGATTGGAGAAACGCCAGCAGTGCCTTTTGTTCCGCGGGCTTCAGCTTCGAAAAGCGCTCCGTCGCTTTCTCGGCTTCTCCCTGGTGACGGCGAATGGCATCGCCGAGTTCGACCGATGCGCCGTCGTGCATCAGGCGCGAGCGCAGCCGTAATCCCCAGAGGGGGGCGGTCCGGACCTTGTTGCGTGCGCAGAGCGTATCCCGCAACAGATCGGGGTGTTTTTCTCCCTCGAGCACGGCGCTCTGGTAGCTCTCGCTGCATTCGTCCTCTGTCTTTCCTTTTTGGCGCTCCGACGTTTCCGCAGCCCGCGACGCCGCCAGTTCCCGCATGCGCCTCTCGACTCGCTCGCGGCCGAAGTGCTCAACCAGCGCAACCGGAATTCCGTCTCCCGTGCCCACGTTATGGAGCAGGAAGTCGCTGAAAGGATGAATGGTCCGATTTTCGAGCGCGTCGGGATGGAGACCCGGGCCTCCCGGGGCGGCCGGACTCTTACCGGTCACGATGGTTTCGACGTGGCAGCTACCACAGCCGATTTTCGCGAACAGCTGAGCGCCCTGCTTGGCCTCCGGAGTTGCCGCAGCGGTTTCGTCCCGGGCAGGCGCCTTTAGGGAGCGCATGAAACTGGCGAAATGGTCGATGTCTTCCAGGTTGTTGTCGGTGGGGTCGGGCAGACTGTTGGGCTCGGTGATCTTCGCGGGGTCGGTATTCGGAACGGTCGTGCTCACTGGCGGATTGCATATGGCCGTCACCTCGGTCTTCTGCAGGCTGCTAGTGATTCCCATCTCGTTCAAGTATGCATCGGCGGCAAACGCCAGCAGGCTGGCGTGCTGGTCTTTCCAGCCAAAGCGTCCGATGCGGTCTTTGCCTTCGCTTTCGGGAACCAGCACCTTGATTGCTTGCCCGCAAATCTTTCCGTGCGACGCTCTGCATTGTTCCTTGCGAATTGTGAGCAGAGTCTGGTCGGCGATGGCTTCCACATATCCGTCCCCGAGCGTGTTGGTGGTGATGCGAGTGGTGCGCACGGTCTCAGTCTCAGGTACCCGCTCCTGGATCTCGGGGCAGATGGCGCGGTCATTCACCAGGGTCCGATCCTTGACGATCTCCGCTCCGTGATGGATCGGGATCTGCGGATTCTGAAACTGGCCGTGCGAGTCGAGATGTCCCACGCGCAACTCGGTAACCTGGCTCGCGGCTCCCGTGACCGGGGTCTGGTGACACTCGCGGCAGGACTGGGCGTTGTAGAGGGGCCCGAGTCCATCGGGGGCGATGTCCTCGACCTCCTCGAAGAAGTTCTGGTCGGCCTTGCGCCGGTCAGGATCGGAAAATCCGTTACTCTGGCCGTCGAATCCGGTGACTGCCTCTGGGGGCTGCGTGGGCGATTGTCCGCGAGAGTGGGCCGCCAGACCCAGCAGGACGGACCCAGCGATCAAAACTGACAGCATCAGGGGCTTCATAGGACACTCCTCACTGGGGCCAGAGGTCTTTCGAACAACGAAGCCGCGGTCTGCAAAAGTTCTACGCGAGGTTGTGGCTAGCTAGAACGGTGGCCCATCATAGCAAGGAAAAGCTTCAGCACCAAAGAAACGGCACAAGTTAGTAATGGGTGTTTGCGGCCTACGTCAGGAACCTCATAGTTTTCGCGATCAGTTCCTCGGTTTCCTTGTAAGGATCGCCCGAGTTGTCGTACTCCATCGAGAGGTACCCGCGGAATCCGGTCTTCTTCAGGATCCCGAATACATACGCCAGATCGACCTGCACATTGGCGCCCTTCTCCGTTGCTCCCGATGGTTTGACGTGGCAAATCCCGTAAGCGTGGTTGAACATGGCCTCGACCCCAGCGTAGGCATCTTCGGGAGCCTTGTGCATCAGTGAGTTTCCGAAATCAGGCAGGCTGCGCAGCCACGGGCTGTTCACCTTTTCAATCAGCTTTACCAGAAACACCGGGTCCTCGGTCACTCCGTCATCGTTTTCCAGATGAATGACGACGTTGCGCGCGGCGGCATGCTCTACGATCCGGAGGAGCGTGTCAGCGCACCGGTCGAGATCGGGAGGTTGCTTGTCAGCCGAAGCGATGTGGGTGCGAATGCTGGGAGAGCCGAGTTTGGCAGCAGCATCAATCCACTGCTTGTTGTCGGCAATGGCGCGCTCACGCTCAGCACGGTCCAGGGCGTAGAAGCTGTGCTGTCCATCGAACGCGATGTTGACGACCATGGCCTTCGCCTGGTCGAGCGCCGTGCGAAACTCGTCCAGATACTTCGGTTCCAGCGACCGGAAATGGCTGCTCCAGGGCTCGATCTTGTTGACGCCGAATCGGGACTTTACATGCGCAGCGAATTCGGTCAGCTCCATTTTCGGCTTTGCCGTGGAGACGGTTGCGCTCACGTACTCCGCTGGCAGAACGAAGTCACGAAATGGATAGGAGGCCACCGCGATACGGTCGCGTGCGTCGGCCGGGAAAATGATGTTTGGTTGAGCAGGAGAGGCCTCGGTATGCGGAGACGCTAACAGAACACTGGCGGCCAGCATCGCGGATCCAGACAGGAATTCTCTGCGCGTTGTCATGAGAGACTTCCCTCGCACCTGACGTTGTATCAGATCTCGGCCATCGAAGTCTGCGGCAGTTTTGCGCGAGGCGCCGCGTTACTCTTATGATCGTGACAGAGCGGAGCGGGGAACTTCCTCTGCGCCTTTTCATTGGCGAAAGGAATCATGATCGCAATTGTTTCGGGGCTGCCGCGGTCGGGGACTTCTTTGATGATGCAGATGCTGGCGGCGGGTGGGCTGCCCGTGCTGTCCGATGGCGAGCGGAAAGCCGATGCCGACAACCCCAAGGGCTATTTGGAGTGGGAGCGAATCAAGCAACTTCCAAAGGATCCAAGCATCATCGCGGAGGCGGAGGGCAAGGTGGTGAAAGTCATCTCGCAGTTGCTGCTCTCGCTGCCGGAGGGTCATGAGTATCGCGTGATCTTCATGCAGCGTCCGCTGCCCGAGGTGATGAAGTCGCAGGAAGAGATGCTGCGGAGGCGGGGAACATACGATCCAGCGGCCGACACGTCTCCCATCGAGCAGGCCTTTCAGCGTCACCTGATCGAGGTCAACAAATGGCTGGCGGGCAAGCCAGGCGTGCAGGTCATGCGCGTGCACTATCACCGCGTGCTGCGGGAAGCGAAGACGGTGGCCGAAGAGTTGGTCCAGTTCCTGGGAGTCTCGCTCGACGTCGCCTCCATGGCGCAGCAGGTGGACGGCGCCCTTTACCGGAATCGGATGAAGTAGAACTGGTTTCAAGAATCGGTTAAGGGCGCGGCTTCAGAGGCTGCGGGAAAAGTCGATGTTGCACCTGGTTTTGGGTGGCGCAGCGCTTCAGCGCTGCGATAACCGGTCTGTGTTTAGTAGCGGCTTTAGCCGCTGAGGTCAAGATCCAGGAGCGAAAGGGGTTTGTCCGCAGCCTGTTCAGCCGTGCCGTCAAGTCGCAAAAATCGGGGCTTCAGCCCTGCTGGTCGCATTTTTCAATCCTCAAAAGCGATTTTGAAAACGGTTTTAGCTACTGCGCAACCGTCAGATCGCGCGCTGAAAGCGCAAGCGTCGCCCAAAATCAAGTGCTGATCGGAATCCAGACGGATTCAAAATTCCGATTGGCCAAATCACAAAATCCGTGGCTTTGCGTGTTCCCGGCCCTCTGGTATAGTCGCCGGATTCCTGGAGCGCATTAGTGCGGGCTTGGCGGTCCCCGCTTCCGGGTGAAGCCAGAACTGGGCAGTTCTATGGGCCGCATCACACTCTTATTTCTTCGCCGGCTGTGGCTGCCTGCACTGCTGTTTGCGGGATTCAGCGCGGTGTGCGTGGCCGTGTACATGAGGACAGAGGGACTGCGCGCGCTGGACGCATTTTTCTGGATCATTCATCCGCATTCGATCGAGTACCGCTCCGTACACAACGCCACCAAGATATTTTCGATCTTTGTGTATGTGGGAGTGTTTGCATTCCAGGTTTGGATCGCGGAGCGGGTTCTGGTCACGATTTTCAACCGGCAGGGACTGGAGGCATGGAAGTCCATGGTCAACGACGCGAACATTGCGAAGCTGAAAGATCATTTCATCATTTGCGGATACGGGCAGGTTGGCCGAACCGTGGTGGATCAGTTGAAGCGCTGGGAGATTCCGTTCGTGCTGATCGAGACCAACGAAGGCCTGTATCGCGAACTTTTGAACGACGGCGTGCCGGTGATCCAGGGAGACGCCAAGCGGCATGATGTGCTGCTGCAGGCAGGCATCCAGCGGGCGCGTGGGATCGGCATCGTGATCGATAGCGACGCCGACAATCTCTACATTACGGTGACGGCGCGGTCGCTGAACTCGAAGGCGCGGATTATCACGCGCGCAGGGCAGCAGCGCTATGCGAATGCGATCCGGAACTCGGGAGCCGATGAGGTGATCATTCCGGAATACGAAGGCGGCCTGATGACCGGCCGGATGATCCAGAAGTACTACCCGGAGCAGAGCAGTCTGGAGTAGAAGACCTGGCGTTCTGGCGCCCAGGGATCGGAAGTAGCTTGTTTTTCTCTGGCCGGTGGTGATGGCGGCCGTGTCCGATTGCTGAGGATGTCGCCCCCCTCAGACTGCCTTGGACATCCAAAAGCAATTGGACACTGGCCGCGCCGAAGAAAGGAGGATTCCAGGGAGCAGAGCGAATCCTCCATTCCTGGCCCGACCATCACGAGTAGTCTTGGGGCGGTGAGCACTCCGGATGGATCGCTTCCAAAACTTCAGCAATCACGATGCGCGCTTCGGTTGGATCGTCAAAACCGCACGCCAGAATTGCTTGGCCAACCAGTTCGCTAAGCTGAGGCTCGGAAAGGTCTTCCAGTCCTTCTACACATTCGTCGATCTCATGCAGGACGATTAGCAGTTGGGCTACTCGCTGGTCCGTAATTCGTACTTGGAATTCAGGCGGAGTCTTGTCGGACGCCTGGTTTGGCCACACGCCTTCGGTGGCGGAGTTAAGAAATAATTTGTTTGTCTTGTGCATGGTGTTCGGTTCCTTCCGTTGTTCGCATGCGCTCGCACCATGGCGAGTCGAGTCGTCTTTGACGACGTTCGAGTGATCGCCCGCGCCCCCTGCCGAAGAGCAAACATCTACCCTTGCAGGTCGAGGCGAAGTGGTCGCTGTGGAGTGCTTCTCAGATCAGGAAGGTACAAAGAAGATCTTGCATCGAATGGGAATGACGCTGCGCTTCCCGCGGTCCCGACATCCGTCCGAAGACTCGCGCGTCAGCGCCGCAATCTGGCTTGGAAAACTCCCGCGGCTGAGGGAGAGGGCAACTGCCAGGACGAACCAATCGTACGCCCGGCAGCACCCGCTGAGCCTGATTTACGGGCGTATCGACTTCATTGTAGGCAGTTTCCGGGAGATCGACGCGAGGGACCGCAGAGACGCATGCCACGGCAGCGAGTAAAACCACGGCGAATGTCCAGAGCGCTCGCTTCAAGGCCACCTCGACCAATAAGTAGCAGTACGATAGCGAAGCTTGCGCCTGCTGTCAATGAACTGGAGGTGGGCTACTACGGGCGGTCGTAACTAATAGTTTTCGGTCAGGTTTGGTCAGAGTCTAGGTGATGCTTACTTCCGTATACGTCCCGTAAACCTGCCGCAGCGCTTCGCAAATTTCGCCCACCGTAGCATAGGTCCGGACGGCGTCGACGATGTAAGGCATGGTGTTGGCGTCGGAGATATTGCCGTTCGTCCCGGCCGAGGGATTTTTCGCGGCCGCCTGTTTGAGCGCATCCAGCCGGCGCTGGACTTCTTCATTCGAGCGGCGGGCCCGCAAGGCCTTGAGTTTCTTCTCCTGCGCGCGCGCGACGGATTCGTCAATGTAGAGAATTTTCGGCGACTCTTCCTCAACCACAAAGTCGTTCACGCCGACCGTGATCTTTTCATTGGCTTCGACGGCGCGCTGGTACTGGTAGCTGGCCTCGGCGATTTCCTTCTGCGGATATCCGCGCTCAATGGCTTTGACCATGCCTCCCATCTGGTCGAGTTTCTCGAAGTAATTGAAGGCGCCTTGCTCCATGTCGAGAGTTTGCCGCTCGACGAAGTACGAGCCGCCCAGCGGATCGACAGTCTGGGCCACGCCGGATTCGTAGGCGATGATTTGCTGGGTGCGCAGCGCGATGCGGGCGGCTTCTTCCGTGGGCAGGGCAAGGGCTTCGTCGTAGGCGTCGGTGTGCAGCGACTGCGTGCCGCCCAGCACCGCCGCCAGCGCCTGCAGAGCCACGCGCGCGATGTTGTTCATCGTCTGTTGCGCGGGCAGCGACACCCCGGCGGTCTGCGAGTGGAAGCGCAGCAGCCGGGTGCGGTCGTTTTTCGCGCCGAAGCGGTCCTTCATCAGTCGATACCAGATTTTGCGGGCGGCGCGGTACTTGGCAATTTCTTCGAAGAAATCGTTGTGCGCGTTGAAGAAGAAGCTCAGGCGCTGCCCAAATTCGTCCACGTCCAGTCCGCGGCGGCGGGCCCACTCGACATATTCGACGCCGTCGTAAATGGTGAAAGCCAGTTCCTGCAGCGCGGTCGATCCGGCTTCGCGAATGTGATAGCCGCTGATGGAAATGGTGTTGAAGCGCGGGGTAAACTTCGATCCGAACTCGAAGGTGTCGATCACCAGGCGCATCGAAGGCGCGGGCGGATAGATGTACTCCTTCTGCGCGATGTATTCCTTCAGGATGTCGTTCTGGATGGTGCCCGAGATCTTCTTCCAGTCGGCGCCCTGCTTTTCCGCCACCACTAGGTACATCGCCCACAGCACCGAGGCCGGGGAATTGATGGTCATCGAGGTCGTGATCTTCTCCAGATCGATGCCGTCGAACAGAATTTCCATGTCCTCGAGCGAATCGATGGCCACGCCGCACTTGCCGACCTCGCCTTCGCTGGCCGGGTGGTCGGAGTCGTAGCCCATCAAAGTAGGCAGATCGAAGGCAACCGACAGCCCGCCGCCGCCGTGTTCCAGCAGGTACTTGTAGCGCTGGTTGGTTTCCTCCGGCGAAGCGAAACCGGAGAACATGCGCATCGTCCAGAGCTTGCCGCGGTAGCCGGTCGAGTGAATGCCGCGCGTGTAGGGCGGTTGTCCGGGATAGCCGAGGTACTGATCGTAGTTCCAGTCGGCGGGCAGATCGGCCTGCGTGTAGAGGCGACGAATCGGGACGTTTGAAATCGTGCTGAAACGAGCCTGTCCACGCTCGTCGACGTTCGTGCCCGTGGGCGCGCCGATCGGTTTCTCGGGGGCCTTGTCGAGCGTAGGAGCAAGGGTTTTCTCGGCCCAATTCTTTTCAGCCGCCGCCGGCTGACGGCCTTCAAAGACATCGGAAATCGGGCTTTCAGCGACTCTCTCGGACAGATCGGCTTGCGGCTTGTTCTCAGGCATTCAGTTCCATACTCTGACTTTGATGATAGAAGGACTCCGAGACAGGAGCAAGGCGGCCGAGGCCAGCTTGATTACTCCTGGACAAACTAGTCGCGAGTCCATCTCTACGCGACTCCGCAGATGTCGCCAGCGATTTCGACTTTGCGGTCGGGGTTCTCCCGCTCCATTCCGGATAATGGCCCACACGTTTGACCTTGTTGCACACGCGTTCGCCAAGCAGACGGCGCACGAATCGAGCAATATTTTTGTTCTAGTGTTTGCGCCGAGAATGCTTCGCTGAGAAGTGTGCGGTTGTGGTCGACTCCTCGAGGATGACTCGGTAATACGCTTCCGTTTCATCGACCATTCTGCCGACAAGGAATTGCTCGATGGCGGTGCGGTGTCCTGCTTGCGCGAGTTGCTGCCTCAAGTTCGCGTCGCAGACCATCTGCCCGATTAGCGTAGCCAGAGTTGGGATGTCGCCGGCCTGGAATAGGAGCCCGTCCTTGCCGTGAGTGATGATCTCCGGAATGCCTCCGGCACTGGCGGCGATCACGGGAACATGGGAGAGCATGGCTTCGACGATCGATAGTGGCAGACCTTCACGGTGCGAGGGCAGCAACATGACGTCCGTGGCAGCGAGCACGACCGGAATGTTGGACTGGTAACCGCAGAACGTCACCTTCCGGCTTAGCCCGAGGGATTCGGCAAGACGTTCGAGCTTGGCGAGTTCTTTGCCTTCGCCGACGATGAGGCAGCGGTACGGAAGATCTGGCGCAAGCAACTTGAGTGCGTTGAGCAGGTCAAACTGGCCTTTTGCTTTCGCAATGCGGCCGACCTGGCTGAGCACGATTTCATCGGCGCCCACGCTGAATGCGGAACGGAAGCGCGCCGCCTCGCCGCGGGCAATCCCTTCGAACCGGCTCGGATCGACTCCATTGCGGATCGTACGTATGTGGTCGGGTGGAACGCGGAAGCGGGTGATCAAAAGCTGCCGCAGGGAGTCGCTGACCGCGATGAGGCGGCGGAACGCCTTGTAGTGCGATTTCTTGAATGGAGTGCTGTGCCAAGGGCCGTGGACGGTGACGACGTAAGGGATGTGTTTCCTTCGCCAGAGTAGTTCGGCAAAGTAGCCCGCCGTCTGGTGATGTGCGTGGCTGATTTCGATTCGATGTTCGGCGACAATCTCCGCCAGGCGGCGATAGGTCTTGAACTTGTCGAGTGGGTTGATGGTTTGGAAGGGTAGCTCGAAGTGTGCAGAGACACCGTCGCTGAGGCCGGGGCGGCATCTGTCATCTGCCTTGCCGGTTACCAGGACGATGGAGCAACCCTTCGCGGCCAGGCCCTTGATTAAGTCTATGGTGTGGGTTTCGGCGCCGCCCGCTCTGCCTCCGCGCCAGCGGTGCGAAAACAATATCAGGACATTCATTGCGAGTCACGGCGGTCGGTCGAGCCGGAGTCGACGACGATGATCTCGCCTTTGCCGTCGGCAACCAGCGGCTGCGCGCTCTCCAGCGTGCGTCCGATGTTCGCTTCTTCATTAACAGGGATGATCACGACCGAGAGCGGCATGGGTGAAGAATACTAGTAGGGAGCGCTGGTCGCTAGTCGCTAAGCGGCTGCCGTGAAGGCATGTACCAGAGACAGGCCACACCGTTCAGAACGTCAGAGCCTTCGAACTTCAGAACAAGCTTGGCAACGACCACGGCCACAACCAGGACGATACCGATCCCGTAACCGATCAGGCGGGCTTTGTTGGTTTTCTACCGCTCATGCATGAGGGCCTCCGATTCCAAGGATAGTGCTGGTGGTCGCCCGAGAGAGCACCAAGAGCATGGAAGCCCTACTACCCAAGGAGCGTAAAGAAAAACGGCCCAGATTATCCTGGGCCGTTTCGTGCCTTGGATTTCGAACTACTGTTGCGGTTGGGCCGGTGGTTGCACCGGCTTCTCCTGCTCCGCGGGCCGCGGGGCCACATACGGCACCGCCGGCATCTTTGTAACCTGCCCGCGTTCCGCGTCGTTCATCAGGATGCCCAAACGGTCGAGCGTCGCGCCAATCGAGCGGTCGAGTTCGACCCGCGATTTTTCATAGGTGGAGTTGGCTGTGACCAAATTTGACTTTGCCTGCGTCAGGTCGCGTTCGGTCTGCAGAACCGCCGTCGTGGTGGATGCGCCGAGAGCGTACTTCTTCTGCTCAGCGTCGAGCGACTGCTTGGCCAGTTCGACCGCGGCGCGCGCCGCTTCGACGGCCGCCCGGCTCTGTTGCACGGAAAACTGCGCCTGCCGGACTTCGATTCGGATCTTGTTTTCCTGCTGCTGCAAACTCATCTGCGCCTGTCGATATTCCAGCTGCGCGCGGACTTGGTCAGCCTGCGCGGAACGATTGCGCAGCGGGATATTCAACTGCAGGCCCGCACCCTTGTCGGGAGCGGTGGAATCGAACATCTGGCCGAAAGTCGCCCCATAGCTAACATTGCCGTTCTTGAATGTAGGAGGAATCTTGGTTGGATCAACACAAAAGCCCGTACTCGTCGGAGTGCAGAGCGGTGCATTGGGGTTGAGATTGCCGCCCGCACCCGTGCCCCCGTAGTAGGCAAACACGCTCAGTGTAGGCAGAAGGGCGTTCTTGGCAGATCGATTGGTAATATCCCGATTCGTAAGGTCAATGCGCGACTCGGCTAGTTCAGCTCGGTGAGCCAGGGCCTCGTTTAAGAGATCTTGCGTGGGGATGATCGGCTCTTTGTCCGGTACCGACATCGTGTCGGTAGGAATCACCTCTGCATCCCCCAGCGCCGGATCAGCCAGCGTACGGCTGAGGGCGTTCTTGATCAGCAGTTGCTGTAACTGAAGATTGGTCTGCGCCACGATGAGTGATTGCTGGTTGGTCGCGACCACGCTTTGCGCGCGGACAACCTCGATCGGCGCGAGGGTCCCGATTTCGACCTGTTTCTGGTTGTCCGACAGCGTTTTCTGTGCCAGCCCCAGCGAGTCCTGCTGTACCTTTACGTTTTCGTAAGCGTTGACTAGGTCCCAGTAGATGTTTTGAATCTGGTTGACGGTGGTGATCACCTGCAGCCGAAAAGCGACGTCGGAGATCTCGCGGTTGTTCTTGGCGATCTTAATGAAGCGGGTGTTCGACAGAAACCCGAATCCCGACAACAGTGGCTGGCTCAGAGTGAAGCGAAAGTTTGAAGCGAGTTGCGGTGTCAGCAGCGAGTACGGGGAGTTGGTCGTGGTCCGAGTGTTGTTGAACCCGACTGAAAGGTTGGTACCCCAATGAAAACCTTGCGTGTAAGCGAGATCCGCCGTGCCTGTATTCTGACTTGTGAACGGATTGCCGCTAAACGCGCTGGTCGCCTGGATCGTGTTGCGGTCCAGTTGGAAGGTACCAGTGATCATCGGATCAAACGACGGCACCAGAGCACCGACACCGGTAGTCGAGGTTACCAGTCCGGCGGTTCCCGTGCCAGCGCCGCCGGTTCCGGTTGTCGTGCCTCCTGCTCCTCCGCCCGTGGAAGTGGTACCAACGCCGGTGCCTGTCCCACCCGGCGTACCCTGCACGATGCCGGTGTTTACGCCGCGGGTGGAGGACCCCGCTTGCGCCCGCCAGATATCCGTATCCGCAATATTCAGGTTGTAGCGCGCAATCGCAATATCGAGGTTATTCTCCAGCGCCAAGGCCACCGCGTCATTCATCGAGAGATACAGCTTGCCATCGCGCATGAGTTGATCGATGCGAGCAGTGTTGGCCAGGTTCGGCGGCGCCACCGTGCGCGGGGTATACGGCGCCAGCGGGTTCGGAAAGTGCGAGCGCGGCTGCGAGTACTCCTTTAGATCGAACGGCTGCGATGAGGACGGAACCGCCTTTTGCGCCTGCGAAGGGGCATTGGGCGCCGAGGAGGAATCCTGGGCCCATCCTGCGGGCACCATAACGGCAGCAAGCAGCAGGGCCGAGGCCTGCCGCAGGGAGGAAAACACACTAGAACGCTGCATTCGTATCATCTCCATTGATCAGGTCTGAGAGAAACGGACGTAGTTATCAGGACATCTCGTAATACGTAGAACGCGAGGCAAGAGTTCCTTCGTCAGAGAAGCATTTTTTTGCATGCAATCGTGAGTGAACTAGTATAGCTGACGTGTTCCGGGCCGTTTTGTGACGACCCGCGTAAAACTTTGTAAAACTTATGGATGAAGCTGGCACGCCGGAGGACTCGAAAAAGCTCGTGCGCACTCTCAAACTGATCCTTTCTTACGACGGCTCCGAGTTTGCGGGCTGGCAGGTGCAGCCCGGACGGGCCACGGTCCAGGGCACACTCGCTTCTGCCATTGGACGGCTCACCGGCGAAAACGTACTGCCCCAGGGCTCGGGTCGGACCGACGCCGGAGTGCACGCCCTGGCGCAGGTGGCCAGCTTCCCGACCGCATCACCCATTCCGATCGACAACTGGATCAAAGCGCTCAACGATATTCTGCCCGCTTCCATTCGCGTGCTGGAGGTCAGCGAAGCCGCGGCGGACTTTCATGCGCGCAAGTCCGCTCGAGCGAAGACCTACCGCTACCGGATGTATCGCGGGGCCGTTTGCCCGCCGTTCCTGGCGCGCTATGTCTGGCATTACCCGTTCCCGCTGCAAGAAGATGGGATGGCGGAAGCGGCCGGGTTGGTGGTCGGAGAGCACGACTTCACATCGTTTGCGGCCGTGGATCCGGAGCGGGTCGAGCGCATGGAAAAGGGCAGCCACAGCGGACACGGAAGTGCACAGGGGAACGCCGAGGGCGAGGTGATCAATGTACGAACGATTTTTTCTTCAGCCTGGACTCGCGAAGGCGACGAACTGATCTACACGGTTCGCGGAAACGGGTTTCTTCACCACATGGTGCGCAACCTGGTAGGAACTGTCCTGCTGGTGGGTAAGGGCACACTCACACTCGAAGACTTCCGGCGCATCCTGGCATCGCGCAACCGTTCTGCCGCCGGGCCGACCGCTCCGGCGAACGGTTTGTATCTGGTCAGCGTCGAATACGATCAGGCCGTGGAGCGCCGGGCGTCCCCGCCCGGCTGAACACGCAATGAATCATCGAGCGGTCACGCACCGGAAACCAAGAGCCATGAGCCCAAAGCCCAACTGCCAACTGCCGCTTCCCCGCCGCCTCCCTCTGGTCTAAACTGTCCCTGAGTTCATGGCCACTGATGTCCAAATTGCCGTCTCACGTCTCGCGTCTGTGAACCCCGCCACAGGCGAAGTTCTGGGAGAACTGGATTGCGCCGGACCGACCGAAGTGCGCGCTGCCGTGGCTCGGGCGCGCGCCGCACAGCCGGATTGGAATGCCTGCGGCATTCGTAATCGCGTTCAAGTACTGCGCCGTTTCCAGCAAAATCTTCTCGCTTCCAAAACGGACATCGCGCGCCGCATTACGCAAGAGGCTGGGAAGCCCTACGTCGAGGCGTTGCTCACAGAAGTATTGGTCGTGCTGGATAACGCCCGCTTCCTTATCGAGAATGCGTTCGCCGTCCTGCGTGAAGAGAAACTGCCGCACGGAAACCTCGCGCATAAAACCAAGTCCGGACGCATTTTGCACGAACCGTATGGCGTGATCGGAATCATCTCGCCCTGGAATTATCCGTTTTCAATTCCCGCGACCGAGACCATGGCGGCGCTGGTGGCCGGCAACGCGGTGATCCTCAAGCCCTCGGAATTGACGCCCCTGATCGCGATGGAACTGCAGTCCCTGCTGCGCCAGTCGGGTGTTCCCGACGACATTTTCCAGGTGCTGCCCGGCGAGGGTGCGACGGGCTCTGCGCTCGTTAACAGCGAGATCGACAAGCTGGTTTTCACCGGAAGCGTCGCGACCGGACGGCGAATTGCGCAGGTGGCGGCCGAGCGCCTGCTCCCCGTGGTGCTCGAATTGGGTGGCAAGGATCCGATGCTGGTGCTCGACGACGCGGACGTCGACGTTGCCTCGAGCGCCGCCGTCTGGGGAGCCTTTGTGAATTGCGGCCAAACCTGCCTGTCGGTCGAGCGTTGTTATGTGCATGCCAGCCTGTATCCGGCGTTCGTCGAAGCGTGCGCTGAGAAAACCCGTAAGCTGCGCGTGGGAAACGGAATGGAAGCATCGACCGAAGTGGGCCCGATGATCCACGAGCGCCAGGTGCGGATTGTGGAAACGGATGTCGAGGATGCTCGCCAGCGCGGCGCGCGCGTCGTCGCCGGAGGCACGCGTCTGCGCGACTTGGGACCGACATTTTACGCGCCTACCGTACTCGCCGACGTGGACCATGGCATGCGCGTGATGCGCGAAGAGACGTTCGGCCCCGTGCTCCCCATCGCACGCTTTGCCGACGATGACGAGGCAGTGCGGTTAGCGAACGAGTCCGAGTATGGTCTCGCCGCCAGCATCTGGACGCGCGATCGTGCGCGCGGTGAACGTCTGGCCCGCCGGATCCAGGCGGGTACCGTGATGGTGAACGACACCGTTTCCTGTTTCAGCATCAGCGAAGCTCCGCACGGCGGGGTGAAGTCGACTGGGCTGGGGCGCACCCACGGCCGCTGGGGCCTGGAAGAAATGGTGCGTGTGAAGTACGTTGATTCCGACCTCCTCCCGCGCATCAAGAAACCCTGGTGGTTCGGTTACGGCAGTGGATTGACCCGCGAGATGGAGGGTCTCATGGGCCTGCTTTATGCGCGTCCGCTGCGGGAGAAAATGAAGGCCGCAGTGCGCGCCGTGGGAGCGCTGTGGCGCAGGAAGTTGTAGTCTCGGTGGTCATCCGTAGACCCTGTGGTCATCCTGAGCGAAGCGTCCGTTGTCATCCTGAGCGAAGCGAAGGATCTCTACCTTATCGAGGTTAGGTTCCATGACTGACGCCCGCACTCTGTTGCGCCATACCCTGGCCACACTCGCCTATCGAGGCGGCAAAGCCGTCCGAAACGCACCCGCCAGTTTCGCTAACTACGGTTCCCCCGACACGTCGCGCACACCGGCAAAAATCCTGGCCCACATCGGCGACGTGCTGGATTGGGGTCTCAGCATGGCGGAAGGCCAGCAGAGATGGCACGATTCCACTCCGCTAGAGTGGGAGAAAGAATGTGTCCGCTTCTTCGCAGCCCTCAAGAAATTCGATGACTTCCTCGCCTCGAACCAGCCTTTGCAGGCCCCGCCTGAGAAATTGTTTCAGGGACCGATCGCCGACGCCCTGACCCATGCCGGCCAGATTGCCATGCTCCGCCGCATGTCGGGTGCTCCCATCAAAGGCGAGAATTACTACGTGGCCGACATCGCAGTCGGGAGAGTGGGGTCGGATCAAGCGCCACCACGCAAAGAGTTCGATTGAGAGCCGAACCTTCGCGGTCAATTTTCCTTCACGATCGCCGTGTTTAGATAACTCCGATTGCAAATCTCAAGTCTCAAGGACTCCTCATGCGCCGATTTCTGCTCGCCGCGTTTCTGGCGGCTGCTACCCTGATGCACGCTCAAGGCAAACCCGCAGTCAGCAACGTGCAAGTGAACCGGAACGCGAATCTTGCGCGAGCCATTCAGGTAGACCCTGTAGTCGTGCTGCAACACCAGGTTGCCCAGTTACAGGCGCAGGTGAAGGAACTAAGACGCCAGCTTGACTTGGTCGTCAAAGACGCCAATGCGGCCCGCAACAGCATCCCCAAGTGCAGCGCCGACTACCGCCAAAGCTCCAGTCCAAGCGGCACCCGCGAATGTGAGCCCTATCTTTGCGACGCGGTCTCGGGAAGTTGCCTGATGTCCTGCGCTACGACTTCGGATTGCACGCCCGGCACCAACTGCAACATGGAAATTGGACGTTGCGAGCGCTAGCGGACCAACTGCGCGGGGAAGGCACAATGGTCAGGCTGAAGCCCGCCCTTGGTCTTCTTCGCTTACCTAGGTAAAATGCACTCGTGATCTCTAATTGGTCTGATAAACAGGTTTGTGGGAGGGCACGGCTTTAGCCCTGCCGCCGAGGCCGCAAGAAATATGGGCTTTAGCCCCTGCGGGCGGTTCGTTGATTTCTCGAATTATTTATCAGGCCTTCCATCGGGGGAAATCCGTGGCTTCAGGTGAACCGGTCGCAACCCAAACAACAGACGTTCCACAGCTTCCCAATCACAAAGTCAAGCTCAAGAAATCGGGCCAGCGCGCCTGCAACGAGAAAAACGACAAGGGCAAATTCTGCGGCGGACACCTGAAGCGCTGGTTCTATACCGCCGACGTGCTCGAGCAGGAATGCGGTTGCGCGGAAAAGGCCTGGGGCGCCGACCGCGAAGTGTATCGTTGCGAATTCTGTCAGACGCTGTACCTGCCCCATCCCGAAGATGCGCGTGGGGTCAACGTCGCCGGGACCGGCCAGCTTTCAGTGTTCGGGCTGACCGTTCCTCCGAAGGAAGAGAAGAAAGCCTAGCAGGCTGCCGAAAGATTAGATTTCGCGCCTGATTTCGGGTGGCGCAGCGCTTCAGCGCTGCGATAATTGGCTTGTTTTCAGGACCGGCTTTAGCCGCCGCAGTCAAACTGCTGCGCGGAAGAGAACACTTTTTCAGCAGCCTGCCAGGCGAGAGTGGGGAAGGGCACGAGTTCCCTCGTGCCGCTGGGTCGCCAAGAATGTACTCGTGCTTGAGCGCCTGAGGGCTGCCTCTGACGCCCTCGATGAATCTTTTGTGTTCGGGTTTGAGTGGGACAACCGAGAGCCGGAGGGGTGCCGGCGCCGCCTGTGAACATTTCCGAACTGATTTACGACTGGAACCGCCTCTATCCGCAGTCGCTGCGTCCACCGGGACCGGTGCTTCTGACCGACGAGACGCTCCGCGATGGCCTGCAATCGCCCTCGGTGCGCGATCCTTCCATTGAACAGAAAATCGAAATCCTCCACCTGATGGAGTCGCTCGGCATCAACTCGCTCGACCTCGGGTTGCCCGGCGCGGGCCCGCGCGCGGTCGAACATGTGACCGCCCTGGCACGGGAGATTGTCGCGCACAAAATGAAGATCCGCCCCTACTGCGCGGCCCGCACGCACGAGAACGATATTCGCCCCATCGCCGAGATCGTGCAGAAAACCGGCCTGCCCATTGAAGCCGCCACGTTTCTCGGATCGAGCCCCATCCGCCGCTACACCGAAGGTTGGACCAGCGACTTCCTGCTCCAGACCACGGAGAAGGCCGTCAAGTGCGCCGTCTCGCTGGGTCTGGAAGTCATGTACGTCACCGAAGACACCACGCGTTGCGATCCGGAGACAGTGAAACTCCTGAACTCGACCGCGATCAGCTGCGGCGCCCGCGCCATCGTGCTCTGCGATACCGCTGGACACGCAACTCCCATGGGCACGGTCGCACTGGTGAAGTTCGTCGTCGAGGAAGTGATCAAGCCCGCAGGCGGAAAGATTCGCCTCGACTGGCACGGCCACTGCGACCGCGGCCTGGCGACCGCCAACGCCATGGCCGCCTTGGTGGCGGGCGCAAACTGTGTCCACGCCACGGCCCTCGGCATCGGCGAACGCGTCGGCAACACGCAAATGGACCAGATGCTCGTCAACCTCAAACTGATGGGAATTGCGCCCTGGGATCAGCAGGACCTGACGAAACTGAAGCGCTACTGCGAAGTGGTTTCGATCGCGACCGGCATTCCCATTCCCGCCAACTATCCCGTGGTCGGCGATGACGCCTTCCGCACCGCGACCGGTGTGCACGCTGCCGCAGTAATTAAGGCTTACAAGAAGAAAGATGTCGAACTCGCGAACACGGTATATTCCGGAGTCCCGTCGCACGTATTCGGCCTGGAGCAGGTGATCGACATCGGCCCCATGAGCGGAAAATCAAACGTGCACTTCTGGTTGGAGCGTCGCGGTTTGCAGGCGAGTGACGAAGTGGTTGAGCGTATCTTCAAGCGCGCCAAGTCGAGCGACCACACCCTGACCGAAGCCGAAATTCTGGAGTGCGTGCAAGCACTGCCGTAGAGACGGCTTGCTCCGTCTCGCCCTACTCCGGCTCGCGTGCCAGTTCCGGACTCGGCAGCCCCTCGCCCTCCAGTTCCTTCTGCCGAGCCGCGCGCTGCTGATTGAGCATTTTCGTTGCGGCCGCTAACTCCTGCCGCCCTTCCTTTTCACGCCCCATCCGCATCAGCACTTGCCCGCGCAAATACCGCGCGCTGGCGTTGCCCGAATCCAACCGGATGATCTGATCCAACTCCGCCAGTGCTGCGGCATAGTGCCGGCGATGTTCTTCGATCTTCGCCAGCCCCATGTGCGCGCTGACCAACTGCGCGTTTAACTTCAAAGCCTGCCGGTAGTTCTTTGCCGCCTCTTCCTCATTCCCAAGTGTCGCCTCTACAGCACCGAGCTGCTCGTAGGCGAACGTGACGTCCGGCTCGATCGCAATGTCTTTCTGAAACTCGCCGCGCGCCTGTTCAAACTGTTGCTTGTGCATATACGCCAATCCCAGGTTGAAGTGCACAAACGGCAGTTTCGGATCGGCCTTGGCCGCCACTTCCAGTTCGCGCACCGCATCGTCGTACTCTTCGCGATTCAAGTGCGCCTTACCCATCAGCAGATGAAACTCCGGCGAGTTCTCCCCGATCTCCACCAGTCGCCCGAGCGCTTTCTCCTCGAGCGCAGAATTCTTCGACTTGTAAGCCGCAATCCCAAGCACATACAGATAATTCAGCTGATCCGACGCCTGCCCCCACAGGGGTGCGAGCGTCGCGATCGCATCCGTCCATCGATCGTTGAAAAAGTAGCAGAGCCCAAGCAAGTGTTGCGCCTGGTAGGAATCCGGGACGTCTCGGACCACCGACTCAAATGGCTTGATAGCCGAGCGAAAGTCGTTCTGCCGGAAATAAACCAGCCCGATATTCAACCGGATTCCCGGAATGTTCGGCGCCAGCTTTTCCGCCCTCTGCAGCATTGCCAAAGCCTGCGGCCACTGTTTGCGTCGCATATGAATCACGCCCAGATTCGCGTACGCTCCCGCCACCCCGGGATCGACCGCCAGCACCTGCCGGAAATCATGCTCCGCTATGTCGAGCTTGCCCGCTTGCAGGGCGGCTTCTCCTGCCGCGAAAATCTTCTGCGGATTCACCGCTACGCGTGTTTGCCCTTGGCCTTGCGCGCCCGCGCACAGGGGCAAAAACAGTAGGATTAAAACGGTTAATCCCGCGCTCGTGCTTGACAGTCGATTCACTGTGCTGTAGTGTCCGCCAGCAAGAGGCAGAAATTCAAGGAGTCCATGGCGCCGCCTGATTCGAAATCTACCAAAGCCACCCCGTCCGCGTCGAAATCTCGTCGTGAGCCCGAGTCTTCCCGCAGAACCCAGCCGCCGACCGCCGTCACCATTCGCGACGTTGCCAAGCGCAGCGGATTCTCTTCCGCCACCGTCTCCATCGTTCTGAACAACGCTCCCCTGTCGCGCTATATCCCCGACACGACCAAGGCCCGCATCCAGCGCGCGGCCTCCCATCTGGGATACCGGCCCAACCTGTTTGCCCGCTCGCTCCGCAGTCGCCGCAGCCACACCATCGGTGTCATGGTTTTCGACATGACCGATCCCTACTGCACGCTCGTCCTCCGCGGAATCGAGAATACTCTCTACCAGTCCTCGTTCCTGCCCATCCTCACCGACGTACACAACGAGCGCAGCCGTTTCGAGCGTTACCTCGAAATGCTCCTCGATCGCCGCATCGAAGGTCTGGTCGTTCTCGCCAACTGGTTGTTCGTGGACATTAACGTCCTCGCCGACCTGGAAAAAAACAACATTCCAACGGCCACCGTGGGACGGCAGCTTAAAAGTGACAACATCAGTTCCGTGATCGTCGACAACACCAGTGGAGCCCACGCCGCCCTCGAACACCTGTACTCGCTCGGCCATCGCAAGATCGCGTTCATCCGCGGCCCGCACCAGTTGTCCGATACCGAACCCCGCTGGCGGGGTGTGCGAACGCTGGCCCGCGAATACAACCTCGAACTCGATCCCCGGCTGGTCGTCGACCTACCAGAATCGGGAGATCCGTTTTCAAGTTTTGAACAAGGATACAAATTAACGGAGGAATTGCTGCAACGGAGCCGTCCCTTCACCGCCCTGATGGCTTTCGATGACATGACCGCCTTCGGCGCCATCCGCGCGCTCGGCAAAGCCGGCATTCACGTTCCCGAACACTGCTCGGTGGTGGGCTTCGACGACGTTTCACCCGCCGCCATCTATTCTCCCGCCCTGACCACCGTTCGACAGCCCATGGAAGTCATGGGAGCGACCGTCGCCAACATCGTGGTCGAGGCCATCAACGGCCGGCTCGAAAAGAAATCCGTGCGCCCTATTCACCGCAAACTTGCCCCGGAACTGATCGTACGCGAATCCACCCGCAGCGTCATCTAGCCAGGCGGGCAGAAAAACCATCCAATTGTTCTTGACAGCCAAGAGCGACTGAAGCACCATTGACACGTTTTAATAAAGGCATTTGTCTGGTTCGACGAAGGTCCGCCGTTCTGGACGTCTGGCTGTGGTGCTTCTAGAAAAGGCGAAAGGGAGTCAGATTATGAGAATCCGTCTGCTATGCGGAATCGCGATGTGCGTCGCCATCGCCGCCGTCAGTCTTCAGGCACAGGACACCGGCGTAATCACGGGCACGGTCCGCGATAATTCCGGCGCAGTGATTCAGGGAGCTGACGTCAAAATCACTGGCACCGCTGGCGGAAACGCAAGAACAACCACCACGAACTCCGACGGCGAATACCTCGCCGCCGGCTTGCCGGGCGGAACTTACAATCTCACCATTTCGTCCAAAGGTTTCAAGACGTACAAGGCCGACGGCATTGTTCTGCGCATCGGGCAAAAAGCTCGCGTCGATGCCACGCTCGCCGTCGGAAATGTTCAAACTGAAGTCGTCGTCCAAGGCAGCGAACTCAATCAGGTCGAGACTCAGTCCTCCGAACTCGCCGGCACTGTGACCGGGAAGCAGATAACGCAGCTCCAATTGAACGGTCGTAACTACACGCAATTGCTCGCTCTGACTCCCGGTGCAACTAATCAGTCAGGACAGGACGAACCGGGCACAGGTTTGGCAACGGTGGCGTACAGCGTGAATGGTGGCCGCACGGAATATAACAACTGGGAGATCGATGGTGGCAACAACATGGATGACGGCAGCAACCTCACGTTATTCACCTACCCCAGTCTGGAGGCGATCGCTGAAGTCCGCGTGCTGAGCTCGAACTACGGCGCGCAGTATGGCAGAAACAGCTCCGGCACGGTCGAGGTTGAGACCAAGTCCGGTACCGCAAAATTCCATGGCGTTGCGTACGAATTTGTTCGCAACGACGTTTTCAATGCTCGCAATTATTTCTCGCCCGATGTCCCGGCTTACAAGAAAAATGATTTTGGCTATACCATCGGCGGTCCGGTGACGATTCCTGGTCTCTACAACCAGGATCGAACCAAGACCTTCTTTTTCTTCTCTCAGGAATGGCGGCGCGATAGAGTGCCGGGCCAGGTGTTCAACGTCGCCGTCCCGTCTTGCGCGGAGCGCGGCTTAGGCGCCGATTGCACACAGTCACAAGGCAGCTTTGGGGATTTCAGCGAACTTTGTCCCGGCGCCGACTGCCCGATCAATCCAGCGACAGGCTCGAATTTCCCCAATAACCAAGTCCCAATCGATCTTGATAGTAGTCATGGCGTAGTGCCGCTCTTGGCCATGTTCCCGCTTCCAACTGGCCAGGATCCAGACACCGGGGTGTCGGTTTACAACGCCGCATTCCCAAGCCCGACCAATTGGCGGCAGGAACTGTTCCGCATTGATCACAACATTAACTCCAAGTTGCACGCTTCGGTGCGCTACATCCATGACTCCTGGAACTCCGTGAGTCCGGTTCCTCTCTGGACCAATGCCGGCAGCTATCCCACGATTCAGAACGCCTATGGACAGCCGGGAACCAGCCTGGTCGCGCATCTCACCGCGACGATTACTCCTACCCTGTTGAACGAGTTCGTTGCCAGTTACTCCGCCAACCACATTACATTTCAAAATCTCGGGGCGTGGAAGCGGCCCGACGGATATAACCTCGGCATCTTCCAGAATGGCTTCGGTGGGGGAAAGTTGCCGGGATTTTCCCTGGCCGGAGGCGGCGTGTTCGACGGGCTCGGGGAAGACGCCGGTTACGTGCCCAATGGACCGGTGAATTCCAACCCGAGCTACACGTACCGCGACAACGTCTCCAAAATTATCGGCAAGCACAATCTGCAATTCGGCGCCTATTTCGTAGCCTCCCAGAAGAACGAGCTTCCACAATTCGATCCTTCCGTCCCTGGCTTTGCCAGCTTCGATGTCGGCCTGGCCGGTTCTACGGGCAACCCGTTTGCGGATATGCTGTCCGGAAACATCTCCACCTTTCAACAGGCCAGTGGCCAGCCCAAGTACTACTTGCGTTACAAAATCTTTGAGCCTTACTTCCAGGACGATTGGCGCATCACCTCGCGCCTGACCCTCAATTTGGGCTTGCGAATCAGCTTGTTTGGCACCATCTACGACAACAAGCATCAAGCCTATAATTTCGATCCGACGAAATACCTGAATGATAACGGGCAAACCGTGATCAATCCCGACGGCACCGTCGGCGGAACCATAGGCCTCTTCAACGGAATGGTGCAATGTGGAGCCGGCGGAGTCCCAACCGGCTGCGCCAAAGGGCATTTATTTAATCCCGCTCCGCGGATCGGTTTCGCCTACGACCCATGGGGCGATGGCAAGACAGCCATCCGGGGCGGCTATGGCGTCTTCTTCGAGCACACCAATGGCAATGAGGCGGTCGCGACCGCGCTCGAAGGCTCACCGCCGCTGGTTCAGAATCCAGTCCAGGGTCCAATCGCGACGACGTTCAATCCCGACGGCACTATCGAGACCTCCGGCTATTCGCTGGTGGGCGCCAACATTGGTGCGCAACTCCCGCAGAGTGTGGTCTCGATCCCCCAAAAGCAGATTTGGCCCTACGTGCAGCAATGGCACTTCGACATCGAGCACCAACTGCCCGCGCACATCGTGGGCATTGCTTCCTATGTCGGGAGCAAGGGCACTCATTTGGGCAGGCGGAGGGATCTCAATCAGCTCACGCCAGTACCTTTGAGCGAGAATCCGTACAAACCAGGCGAAGCCATCGGCCCTGACGATTGCGACACAGGAATGACACCGAGCGGCGTCGTCATCCCTGGTTACACTCCTGGTGGCGATCCAACCCTTCAAACCCCTGGTACGCCCGGCGTGAACATGTTCATTGCCTGCGGAAATACCATCGCGCCTTTCCGGCCATTTCTTGGGTACTCGGATATCCGGCGCCAGGAAAATGCTGCTTCGTCCATTTATCACGCGCTCCAGCTCTCCGCAAGAAAAACAGTCGGCGCCGCCCAGATCAGCGCCTCCTATACCTACGGCCACTCCATCGACGACGCATCGTCCGGCGGAGACGGCTCGTTTGTCAACTCGTACGATTTTCATAGCAATCGGGCCAGTTCCAATTTCGACCAGCGACAGGTCTTCACCCTGAGCTACATCTATGATCTGCCGTTTTTCAAAGGTCACGGCCTGACTAACACGCTTCTTGGAGGATGGCAATGGTCTGGCATTACCACGATTCAGACCGGAGCGCCTTTTAGCGTCACGAATGGCGGCGCAGCGTGTACTAGTGTGCCAGATTGTCCGGCACTCTTCAGCTCTCCCTCCGACAACGCGGGGGTTGGTAACGGAGTCGGGACTGGTTCGCGCCCGGACCTTGTCGGTAACCCGAATTCCTCAATCGCCAACACGGGTAATGCCGCTCCCAACAGTGCGGGCCCGCTGCTGGTCAATCCCACGGCCTTCGCTGCGCCCCAGGGACTGACCTTCGGCAATTCACCGCGGAACGTTGCCAGGAACCCTCGTCAGACCAACTTCGATATGTCGCTCTTCAAGCGTTTCGCGATTCGCGAAAGTGTGGCGTTTGAATTCCGCGCGGAAGCGTTCAACATTTTCAACCATACCGAGTGGGGTTACATTGCCGGTGATGCAGGTTCGGCCGGCGGAAATGGCTCGTACACCGGAGGGAGCAACTCGGTGGGTTGCTACGGGGCGGATCTGAACGCAGGTGACCCAAATGCCTGCTTGACGGATAACTTCCTGCGTCCGGGAGCCGCCCACAACCCGCGTATCCTGCAACTCGGCTTGAAGTTCATCTTCTAGCGGAACTGACTCCGACAAGAAATCCTGGCTCCGCGAGCCAGGATTTCTTCTTTGCATCAAGATGGAGAGACGGGCGCCCCCGCCCGTCCCAGTAATGGCAGTCAATAGGCGGGCCTGCTGACGACCAACCACTGAACTACTGACTACTGACTACTGACTCTGCCCCCACGCGCACGCGTTCCCGGCTGAGCACCGTCAGGCCCTTCTCCAGGTCAGCAACCAGGTCCTCGACACTCTCAACTCCAACCGACAACCGGATCATCTGCTCGGTCACGCCCATCTTCCGGCGCAACTCGGGATCGATCATGGCATGCGACGTCAGCACCGGGATCGACACCAGCGAGTCCACTCCGCCCAGACTGGGCGCCAGCGTAAACAGGTTCAGCGCCTCAGCCACGCGGCAAGCGTCTTCACCGCTCCCGTCGATTTCGAAGCTCACCACGCCCCCGGCTCCGGCCATCTGCTTCTTCGCCAGCGCATATTCGGGATGCTTCTGCAGCATCGGGTAATGCACCCGCGTCACCTTCGGATGCCGGCTCAGAAACTCCGCCACCTTCAGCGCGCTTTCATTCTGCCGCTGCACGCGCACTGCCAGCGTCTTGATGCCGCGCAAGAGCAGAAATGCGGCGTGCGGGTCCATCGAGCAACCCAGCGTGGTGCGCACGTGGTGAATCTGGTCGATTAGGTCGCGCCGTCCAGTAGCGATGCCGCAGATCAAATCGGAATGTCCGCCGAAATATTTCGTGCCCGAGTGCAGCACCAGGTCGATGCCCCACTCCGCCGGGCGGCAATTGATGGGAGTGGCAAAGGTCGAGTCAATCGTCGAGATCAACCTATGCTTGCGGGCCAGGGCTGCGATTTTTTCGAGGTCAACCACGCGCACCGTCGGGTTGGTCGGCGACTCGATATGCAGGATCCTCGTATTCGGCCGGATCGCCCGCTCGTGCTGCTCGATGTCATTGGTATCGACGAACGTCGTCTCGACGCCCAATTTCGGCAGCCACTCGGAGAGAAACTTCGTCACGCCGCCGTAAATGTCGCGCTGCGCGACGATGTGGTCGCCCGCCTTGACCAGCGCGAGTATCGACGTAGTGATCGCCGCCATGCCTGAAGAGAACAGCAAAGCGGCGTCCGTGCCCTCGAGTTGGGCGATGGCTCGCTCGGCGACTGTGTGCGTCGGGTTGCCATAGCGAGTGTAATAGTGGTCAGTTCCCGTGGCGCGAACCTGCTCCTGGTTATCCGTGACTTCAAAGGTCGAAGTCTGATAGATCGGCGTCGAGAGCGGACCGTTCTTCTTATGCAGGCTGGTGCCCCCGCGCACGGCTTCAGTTTCCTGGCGATATTCGTGCTTCTTCATGCTGGAACTCCCTTCAGCTGCGAACCTCAACGTACCGCGGCTGCGTCCATCGCCGGCACCGGTGCCAGCCACTGTGCGGAGCGCGGGTGGCGCCCGGCAACCAGTTTGTCGAACTCCTGCTGCAGGGCCCGCGTGATGGGGCCGGTCTTGCCGTTGCCGATGGTGCGGAAATCGATCTCGCGCAGCGCGACGACCTCGGCCGCCGTTCCACACACGAACACTTCGTCGGAAATATAGAGTTGGTCGCGCGAAATCGGCTCCTCAACCACCGTGTAGCCCAGGTCGCGAGCGAGCGCGAGCAGGCTGTCGCGGGTGATGCCTTCCAGAATTCCAGCCCGAGGCGTAGTGTAAATAACCTTATTCCGCACCACGAACAGGTTCTCGCCGGTGCATTCGGCGACGTATCCGTCGGGCCCGAGCATAATGGCTTCATCGAATCCCGCCCGCTGCGATTCCGTCTTCGCCAGAATCGAGCTTACATAGTTTCCCGAAACTTTGGCCTTGGTCATCATGATGTTCGGGTGCAGGCGAGTGAACGAGGCGATGTTGGCTCGGATCCCGCGCTCTTTCGCTTCGGCGCCGAGAAATGCCTTCCACTCCCATACCGCAACCACGAAGCGCGGCTGACCGGCTTCCACGGTCAGGCTCATGGCGCCGTCCAGATAGATCATGGGACGGATGTAGCACGCAGAGAATTCGTTCGCCGCGATGGTCTTGTTGATCGCAATCCTGACCTGTTCGGCCGTGACGGGCAATTCACGAAAGCCCACGATGTGGGCCGAGTCGAGCAGGCGCTCGACGTGTTCATCGAGGCGGAAAACCGCAGGACCCTTGTCGGTTGCGTAGCAACGAATGCCTTCAAACACGCTGAAGCCGTATTGCACGGCGGCACTCACAAACGGCACAACCCCCTCGCTGGCGGGTTTCAAAGAATCATCGATCCAGATGTAGCGAGCGGCTCCCATGGTCTCCTCAGAAGAACTGCAATCTCTTAAGAGTACCTGCGCGGCCATGCCGCAGCAAGACGCAAGACAGCGCTCCACACAGACTTTATAATCAGCCGTTCATGGAAACCGGGCTCAAGAATCGTGTCGCCATCGTGGCCGCGTCCAGTCAGGGACTCGGCCGAGCCACCGCCGAAGCCTTCGCCGCCGAAGGCTGCCGTCTCGCTATGTGCGCGCGCAACCGGGAAACGCTGGCGGAAGCCACCGAAAGCATCCGTGCTCGCTACAAAACTGAAGTACTGGCCGAACCCTTCGATGTGACAGATGCGAACGCCGTCCGGGATTTCGTCACCGCCGTGGTTCAGAAGTTTGGCGGCGTCGATATCTGCGTCACCAACGCCGGAGGCCCGCCCGCCAAAGGTTTTCTCGCCACCACCATTGAGGAGTGGCGTCGTGCCATCGACCTGAATTTCATGAGCACCGTGTACTTCGCGCACCAGGTCATCCCCCACATGCAGAAGAAAAAGTGGGGGCGCATTATCACCATCACCTCCGTGACCACAAAACAGCCGGTGGGTGATCTTGTCTATTCGAACGCCGTGCGCGCCGCCGTGGTCGGGTTGGTGAAGAGCCTGGCAAACGAATTTGGCAAGGATGGAATTCTGGTCAACAACGTCGGCCCCGGCTTTACGGCGACCGATCGCCTTAAGGAACTCGCAAGGTCTCGTTCCGTTGCGCTGAACAAAACCGAAAAGGAAATCTTCGAGGGCTGGGCTGCGGACGCTCCCCTGAAACGCCTGGGTGAGCCGCGGGAACTGGCCGACACGATTGTCTGGCTCGCCAGCGAGCGCGCTTCCTACATCACCGGACAGACTGTGCTGGTCGATGGTGGTCTCTACAAAGGGCTGTAGAATTCACAAATTCAGCGGAAAGCCGGCGCAGGCAGTCGACAGCGGTCGCAAGTAAGCGCAATGATGGAGCAACACCGATGAAATCAACTCTGGCATTCGTCCTGTGTCTAACTACTCTCCCTGCCTGGAGCCAGGCTCGTCCCTACCCTGGCCCCGACGTGCAGCAACTCTACCAACACTATCTGGATGTGGTGAGCAACATCGCAGCCTTCGACCACCACGCGCATCCCGGATTTGCGGATGATCCGGATGTGGATGCCATGGCTGCGCCTCCCGGAAGTGCCGCGCTCCGCGAGCGAGAGACCAATCCCGAACTCGTGGCCGCCGCCAAGGCTCTCTGGGGATATCCCTACAGTGATTTTTCCGCGGAGCACGCAAAGTGGCTCGTGCAGAAAAAAGCCGAGGTGAAGAAGCAGTATCCGGGCACCGCGTACTTCAACATGCTGCTCGACAAGCTGAACTTTGATAAGGGCGTCGCCAACCGTGCCATGATGCCGGACTACCTCGACGCCCAGCGCTTCCCCTGGGTCTTCTTCGTCGATTCGTTCCTGTGGCCGTTCGATAACGCGAAAGAGCGAGCCCGCAACGGCGATCAGCAGGTTTACATCCCGCTGCAGGAGAAAATGTTTCATCGCTGGATGCAGCAGGAAAAAATCAGTCAGCTGCCCGCAAGCTTCGACGACTATCTCAAATTCATCCGCCAGGTGCTCGAAGACAATCAGAAGAACAAGGGCGGCATCGCGATGAAGTTCGAGGTCGCTTACTTCCGGCCACTGCACTTCAGCGACCCAAGCCGCGAAGAGGCCGAAGCAATCTACCGGAAGTACGCGCGCGGCGGCGTGCCCAGCGAGCCCGAATATCGCACGTTCCAGGACTACATCTTTCGCTACCTGATCACCGAAGGTGGCCGCCTGAAACTTCCCGTGCACATTCACTCTGCAGTCGGCGTCGGCGACTACTTCAACATTTCCGAAAGCAACATCATGCAACTCGAAAACATTCTGCGCGACCCGCGCTACTCGAGCACGACCTTCGTCATGATTCACGGCGGATATCCGCTGGAGCGCGAGGCGATCTGGCTGGCGGCGATGAAGAACGTGTACATGGATTCTTCGCTGATGGACGTCTGGATGTATCCGGCAGCTTTCAAGGAAACGCTGCGCCAGTGGCTGGAAACGTTCCCCGACAAAATCACGTTCGGCACCGACTGCTTCC
>JAIQFZ010000132.1 GCA_020073015.1 Terriglobia bacterium
GCAGCTAGAATACGCGGAGTTTTTTACCGGTAGAATTTCAGACATGAGCCCCCAAGCCATCGATCCCGTCCTGCTGCGAACCGACTATTCCGATTTGGATCTCCACGCCAGCGGCAAGGTCCGGGACGTCTACAGTCTTGACAACGACCACCTGCTGTTCGTAGCCACCGACCGCATTTCCGCGTTCGACTATGTTCTGGCTACCGGCATTCCACACAAGGGCCGCGTTCTGACCCAGATTTCGCTCTTCTGGTTCGACTTCCTGAAGGACATTGTTCCGAACCACCTGGTGACCGCCGATGTCGACCGCTATCCGGCCGCAATCCGCAAGTATGCCGACGAACTCCGCGGCCGCTCCATGCTGGTGATGCGAGCTGAAATGTCCCCGGTCGAATGCGTCGCGCGCGGCTATCTCTCCGGTTCGGGATGGAAAGAGTACCAAGCAACGGGCACGGTCTGCGGCATCAAGCTGCCAGCGGGACTGAAAGAATCCGATCAGCTGCCCGAGCCCATCTTCACGCCGGCCACCAAGGCCACCACCGGGCACGACATTAACATTTCGTTCGAAGAAATGTGTAAGCTGGTCGATCCGAGCGTGAGCCGCCAGCTTCGTGACCTGACTCTGCGGATCTATCAAAAGGCTGCCGACTATGCGCGGCAGCGCGGCATCATCATCGCCGACACCAAGTTTGAATTTGGACAGACCGCCCAGGGCATCACCCTGGCGGATGAAGTGTTAACCCCAGATTCGTCGCGCTTCTGGCCGGCCGACACCTACCAACCGGGCAAAGCGCAGAACTCGTACGACAAGCAGTATGTAAGGGACTACCTCGAAGAAATCCGCTGGAACAAGCAACCGCCCGCGCCGGCCCTCCCCCCGGACGTAGCGTTGCGGACCAGCGAAAAGTATCTCGAGGCGTATCGGCAGTTGACGGGACGCGAGTTGGAGGTCTAGCCATCGCGCGCTCGGTGATGGAGTCATGGGCGTAGCGGACTGGATCATTCTGGCATTCCTGGTATTCTCGACGGTCGCAGCCGCCTTCCAGGGCTTCTTTCGGGAAGCCTTCAGGCTGGCGGGATTGGTCGTGGGATATCTGTTAGCCGCCTGGCAGTATCACCGTCTGGCGGAGTGGTTCGCGCCCCATTTGAAATCAGTGTGGATCGGCGAGATCGCCGGTTTTCTTGTCATCTTTTTCGCGGTCCTGATTGTGGCCGGCCTAGCCGGCCGGATCGCGCGCTGGGTGATGAAGGAGACTGGCCTTACGACGATCGATCGGATTCTGGGAGGAGTCCTCGGGTTGTTGAAAGGCGTCCTGGTGGTAGCCGTGGTGCTGACCGCCATGGCGGCCTTTGCGCCCGCCGCGAAGTGGCTGGCGGGATCCGAGTTGGCTCCGTATTTCCTGGTAGGCGGAAGGGCTGCCGTCTGGCTCGCACCGTCAGAACTGCGCAACCGTTTCTACCAGGGATTGGATTACCTGCGGAAGGTACATGCGGCAGCGGAGTCACATCAGCCGCAGCCCGCGGGAACGTCCAAATAGATTTATTGGTAGCCGTTCATCATTGACCAAGGTGCGAGGACGAGGCGACGCCGTGAGAGATCAGCTGGAAGCACTGATTCTGCAGATGTACAAGAGCAACATTCTCTATTCTGAAGCGGTGCGGGAATTCAAGAAGCGTTTCATCCTCACGGTGCTCGAGGAGAACCGGGGCAACCAGTGCAAGGCGGCGCGCGAATTAGGCATGCACCGGAACACGCTCAGCCGCACCATGCAGGAGCTCAAGATCGACGTGCGGCCGCTGCGCGGCGGCGCCAAGCGTCCGCCACGCAGCGCGCGCCCGGTTGCTATGGAGCGGCGACAGGTCCGTTAGGCTCGATCAAAATGATCAGCAGGAAAAGAAAGGCGGTCCCGTTTGGGACCGCCTTTTGATTATGCTTCTTGACTCTAACAGGAAACAGCGCTCACTGCGCGGCCGGCTTCTTGCGGACCGGGGGCTTTCTCGCAGGCGCCTTCGGCGCCGCCTTCACCAGCAGAGCGCCATCTTTCATCGTCATGACAAACGGCTTGGGCACGTAAGAATCCGGCGTTCCTTCAAATTGGAGGTCGGTATCGACTTTCGGCATCTGTCGGGTGGGAATGGCAGCGCTCATCGTGAGATCAATATCTGCCCGCTTGGCATCGATGTCGTCAGAACTTCCAGCCAGTTTCAGGTTCTTCGGAGATTCGATGCTGATGATGTGCGCCACCATCTGCAACGCTTTGCCCTTCAACGTGCTCCACACCTTATCGGCGTCCTCGGGCGTACCTTCGGAGAGGATCAGTTGCCATTCCGCGAAGCTCATATCCTGAACTTTCTTGCTCTTCACGAGATCCGCGGCTTGCTCCGCCGGAGTTGGCGGCACGTACTGCTTGACGGTGAAACCGGTGGGCGGAAGGGTGGTGGTCGCGGTCTGGGTCAGCAGATCGTTCCAGCCCTCGTCGCTTCCGTGGTACTTCGTGTACTTGCTTTTGCCGAACTTGGCAATCTGATCCTTGCCAGCACCCTGCGCCAGATTGGCGGCGCGCGCGATAAAGAACAGACCGTCCACGTCCTTTTCAGTGGGCCCGGCGGTCAGGTACGCCAGTGCCAGGGGGTAGACATCCCGCAGATTGGTCGGATCGCCTTCGACCGAGGCGCGCAGGAACTGCTGGGCCTTGGCATAGTCCTTGCTCTGGAGGGCGTTCATCCCGGCCGAACCGTTAAAGATGACGGAGGTCTGCGCCTTGAGCTTGGTATACTCCTCAGGCTTCATGCCGTCGGGAGGGGGCGCAGTCTGAAGACACTGCAGGCCCTTCTCGCCCGCTTGCCCGGCGTCGGCCAGGTTCTGCGGCGCATTCTGACCGGCCTCGGCCTGCGCGCGCTTGGTGAAGGCGATCACCGCCAGAGCCCGCACGTTGCACGCGTTCGCTTGCAACAACTTCTGCGCGGTATCCAGTACCTTCGGCTGATTGCCCGTCTTGGTGTAGGCGCTCAGCAACTGGTCGAGCGCGTCTTCCTTCATCACGCTGTTGGGATACTGGGTAAGGAAGGCTTCGAAACCGCTGATCATGGCGGCCGGATCCTGCTGCCCCTGCGCGCCCATGTAAGCGTTGTATTCAGCGGGATCCTTGATCTCTTTCTTCTGCGGGGCGGCTGGGGCTTGCCCCTGCGCGGCAGGCTGCTGCGGCTGGGCCGGAGCAGAAGCGGTTTGCGCGACGGCGGTAGCAGTCGCTACCAGCAACATCGCAAGAAGAATCTTCTTCATTCCTGTGGCTCCTTAAGTCTTCGGGGAAACTGGAATCGACATCCTGCCCGGATCACACCCAAGCCTCGTGCCGGGCTTGCACCATGAACCAATCCGTCCATGGGAACGGACCCGCAATTTCCTGGGCCGCCTGGAAGAGGAACGGCGGCTTAAGATTATTCCGGTGAGCGGATTATAAGGATGTAGTCTCGCTAAGGCAAGCCAGTTGCTTGCTTTTCCCCTCCTGACTGTCCAGATGCGGGAGAGGCCGAACCCGGATGGATTCCTCGGAACTTCCGGGGTGATGCAAAATATAACGAACTGCGGTATGAGGAGCCCGTTTTGACCAAATCTGCATCAAACGCACCCCTGACTGGACAGGTCGCAGTCGTCACCGGCGCCGGACGCGGCATTGGCTCCGCCATCGCGGCCAGTCTTGCCAGCCTCGGCGCCCGCGTGGTGTTGTGTGGACGCACGCGCGAACCGCTGGAGACAACCGCGGCCGCCATCCAGAACCATGGCGGCCAAGGTAGCGTAATGGAGTGTGATGTCACCGATCTTCACTCCGTGGAAGCGCTGGCACAACGCGTGGAGCGAACCTTCTCCAGGATCAACATTCTGGTGAACAACGCCGGCATTGGTGGCGGGGGCGGCCCGCTCCATCAACTTCCGCCCGACGTCTGGGACCAGGTTCTCAACACGAACCTGCGCGGCGTGTACTACTGCATGCGCAGTTTTGTCCCGCTGATGATGCGCCAGGGTGGGCACATCATCAACATCTCGTCGATCGCGGGCAAGAATCCACTGCCCAACGGGGCGGCCTATGCCGCATCCAAGTGGGGACTAAACGGGTTGAGCTGTTCGGTGGCGGAGGAACTGCGAGGACACAACATCCGCGTGTCGGTAATCTGCCCCGGTTCCACGCAGACAGAATTCAGTCCGCACGGTGGCATGAACACCGAGAAGATGCTGCAGGCCGCCGACGTCGCGCACGTGGTGGCCATGATCGTGACCCAGGCGCCGCAGTCATTCGCAAGTGAGATTGTGCTGCGGCCAACCCAGAAACCGTAAATGAAGCATCCAAGAGAGAGGGTCCAACTTCTGCTTGAAAGGAAGGATTCATGCGAACCAACCTATCTGAACGCACTGGCCCTCGACGTTCGTTCTTGCACACCACCGGCATGCTCGCCGCTGCGGTGACAGTGTTCCCCGCGACGTTGCTTGCCCAGAAGAGCGTCGTGAAAGAGCAAGCCGATGACGTCTCAACCAACGAAGACCTGATGCGTGAGCACGGAATACTGAAGCGCGTGCTCCTGATCTATGACGAAGTGATTCGACGTATTGACGCCAAGCAAGACTTCCCGCCGCAGACCGTAAGCGATTCGGCAGAGATCATTCGAAAGTTCATTGAGGACTACCACGAAAAGCTGGAAGAAGAGCATCTTTTCCCGCGCTTTCGAAAGGCGCACAAACTGGTGGACCTCGTGGATGTACTGTACGAGCAGCACCAGGCGGGCCGGCGAGTCACCGATCGAGTGCTTGCCACCGTCCAGTCTTTAAAAACATCGGACGACCGTAAAGGGCTTGCCGATGACCTCCGAGCCTTTATCCGCATGTATGCTCCGCACGAGGCACGCGAAGATACTGTGCTGTTTCCGGCTCTTCACGAAATCGTCTCACGGCAGGAATACGAAGCCCTGGGCAAGAAGTTCGACGAGATCGAGCACACGACATTTGGCGGGGACGGGTTCGACATCTACCTCGACAAAGTTTCCGGAATCGAGAAACGTCTCGGCATCTACGACCTGGCGCAGTTCACGCCACGGTAACCGCGGGGCCGTCCGTCACTTCTTAAACAAGTTCTCAAACGCCTGCCGCGCATCATTGGGGCGCTGCGCCGGCTTGCTGGAAGTCTCTTTCTCGAGACTGACGCGCATGGAATAGAACGAGCAGTCGTTGCCCTTGTCTTTGGGTGAAATTCGGTCCGGAATGGGCTGGTTGCATTCGAAGCGGCTCGAAGGATCGAAGTGCTCGCACTGCTTGCAGGAGTGCAGATCGAATCTGCACTTGGGACACTGGCCGAGAGGCTCCGCCAGATTCTGCAGCAAGGTTCCGCACTCCGCGCAACGCGAAACCGTTCGTGTCCCCGGCATGTTGATGGGCCGGGGCCCGAAAGTGTTGTCTTTCTTGGGCGGCGGCTTCTCCAGTTTTTTCTGCGGCTGGCTGCCGGAATCCTGGTATCCGCGCTGGCGATACTTGCGGTCGGACAAAGCACCCCTCCTCGAACCCGCCTCATTGTCCGCCTGGAAGCGGGTTCCGCACAAGCATTTCTTGAGAGGGCTGGGCAGTCGACTGAATTGTCTTTCAGATACACCGGGTGCTACCATCCGATAGAAGGTGTTTTCGAGGAGGATCGTTATGGCGGATCGTGATGGTAGCAGCTTTTTGTGGTTTTTGGCAGGTCTCGGCGTCGGAGCCGTGGTCGGTGTGCTCTATGCGCCGCGCTCAGGCGATGAGACACGCGAAGTGCTGCGCTCCAAAGCGCAGGAAGGCAGCGAGCGCGTACGGCAACAAGCTCGCCGGGCGCGCGAACAGGCCAACGACTGGGTGGATCGCGGCGGCGACGTGCTCAATCAGCAGAAAGAGCGCTTCCGCTCGGCCTACGAAGCAGGTCGTCAGGCGTATCAGGAAACGACCACGGCCGGTAGCGAACCACCCAAGAATCTCTAATCGAGAGCAGCATCCGCAGGAGCAACTATGGATGACAATCTCCTCAGAATTTTTATTGCGGCGACGACGTTTGCGGTCGTGATCCAGGCAGGGATTCTGGTGGGCCTCTATCTCGCGGTGCGCAAGAGCACCGCCAAGATGGAAGCGATGGCGACCGAATTCAAGAGCAAGGCGCTGCCCACGATGGAAACGGCCCAGAGCATGCTGGTCGAGCTGCGTCCGAAGATCGAAGCCATGACCACCAACGTTTCCGAATCAAGCGCCTTGGTGCGGAATCAACTCGGGCGGCTCGATGCGACTCTGACCGACGTTCTTGACCGCACCCGCTTGCAAGTGATTCGCGCCGACGAACTCCTGAATCGCACCATGGACCGGGTCGAAGAGACCAGCGAAGTTGTCCACAAAACAGTGGTTTCCCCTCTGCGTCAGGTCAACGGATTTATGACCGCGATTAGCACCGGAGTGGAAGTCTTCTTCGGACAAAAACGGCGCCAGCCGAAAAACGGCATGGGCGTTCCACAGGACGAGATGTTCATCTGATCAGGTGGCGCGCTGCGGCGCGCGCCACGCTTCCTCGGCCACAATCCTCCGTTTTCCGGCCCCCTACCGCTCTTCTTCCCCGCCTCCCGCCACGCGCTCGCTCCTGGGATCCGGCACATAGATCGAGTGGATGTTCTGCTCGGCGGCCAACTTCTGGAAGGCTGCGATGTCGCCGGACCGCACCTGCTCCCAGTGCGCCAATAGCTCATTCGTATCCTTCGTCAGCTGGTCGAGTGCCTGGTATTGAGATTCGGTGGGCGCCGAATCAGAGAATCCAGCCACCGCCATGGAAAGAAATGCCAGCCTGCCGTCGATGCCTGGCGCGTAGGCCAGCGAATCCTCGCTGGCGCTGATCGTAAGGTTTACCAGCGGATCGCGCACCGCAACCAGCCGGGCATCGAGCCCGTTGGCGGCATCGAGCAGAAGTTTTGAAGAAGGCCCTACCACCCTTTTCCTGAGCCCCTTCAGTTGCTCGCGCACGTCCTGGATCTGGTTGACCGCGTCATACACGCGGTTCAACTGTTCGCGCACTTCCATCTGCAGCTTGAACTGTTTTTCGAGACCGCTCTGCGAAGTAGTGACTCGCGGATCCAGCTTCACCTCGAAGGGTGCCGTCTGGCTCTTGCCGGCAACCGTCAAGCGGACCTGGTACTTGCCGGGCAGCGCCAGTGGTCCGCGCGCACCGTCGTTGTATTCCCAGAGGTAGTATCCCGGTACGCGGTTTGCCCAGTCGTAGTGTAGATCCCACACAAAGCGGTTGAGACCGTCGGCCAGTTTGATCTGCTTCTCGGGCTTTTTGTCATCGGGATCGAGCGGTTCCTCGAGCGGCTCGTACTTATTGCTCGAGTAACTGCGGATGACAGTACCCGCAGCATCGAGAATTTCGATGGTCACTTCCTCCTGCTTGGGCGCCTTCTTGAAGTAGTAATAGATCACCGCACCAGTGGGCGGATTCGTGCCCGCGAACACAGCGCGCGCAGGAGCCTCGCCCGTATGCACCCGATACGCGGTTGTCGGCTGATAGAGGTGCATATCTTCGCTCGCCACCGAATCGGCGAACTGCCGCAGCGGCGACACGTCGTCCAGGATCCAGAACGACCGCCCGTGCGTCGCCAGCACAAGATCGTCATTCTTAACAACCAGGTCATGGATCGGCGTAATCGGCAGGTTGAGCTGCAGTGAGCGCCAATGTGCTCCGTCATCAAACGACACGAAGACACCACGCTCGGTCGCGGCGTATAGCAAGCCCTTCTTCTTCGGGTCCTCCCGCACGGCACGCACGAACACACCGTCGGGGAGGCCGGTTGTAATCCTGCTCCAGGTTTTGCCGTAATCGCTGGTTTTGTAGATGTAGGGGGTGAGATCGTCATTCTGGTGCCGGTCAATCGCGACATAGGCCGTGCCCGCATCCTGCGGAGACGCTTCCACTAGACTGACGCGGCTCCATTCTGGAATTTCTTTGGGCGTGACGTTCGTCCAGGTCTTCCCTTCGTCGCGAGTCAGTTGAATCAAACCGTCGTCGGTCCCCACCCAGATCTGACCCTTCGCAAGCGGCGAGGGTGCTATCGAGAAAACGGTGTCGTAGTACTCGGTGCCGGTATCGTCAATCGTGATCGACCCGCCCGAGGGCTGCTGCTTCGACTTATCATTGCGGGTCAGGTCCGGACTGATTGCCTCCCAGTGCACTCCGCCATCTGTCGTTTTGAAAAGCCGTTCGCCCCCGTAATAGAGCGTGTTGGGATCCTGCGGAGAGATCACAATCGGCGCGGTCCACTGAAAGCGGTGTTTGAGACCCGCCGCGCCGCGCGCATCAGAAAGTTCAGGGGACACTGCGATGTTCTTGACCTGGTTCGTGCGCCGGTCAAAGCGCGTGATGTTTCCCTGATAATCCCCGGCATAAACAATATTGGGATCCGGCGGATAGGGCGCGATATAGCCCGCCTCCCCGCCTCCCACCGCGTACCAGTCGTCGCGGCCAATCGCTCCGTCGTCGCTGCGACTGGCAATGGCCACGGTTGAGCTGTCCTGTTGTGCACCGTACACGTAGTAGGGCGTGCGCATGTCGGTGATGACGTGATAGAACTGCGCGGTCGGCTGGTTATCTTCACGAGTCCATGACTTGCCGCCATCCAGACTGACCGTGGCGCCGCCGTCGTTGCTCCCGATCATCCGCTTGGGATTCTTGGGATCGATCCACAACCCGTGATTGTCCCCGTGAGGAACCTTGATTTTGTTGACACTGCGTCCGCCGTCGGTGGACTTGAAGAACTCCACGTCCGCCACGTACACCGTGTCGGCATCCTGCGGGTCGGCGATCACGTGCATGTAGTACCACGGCCGCTGATACAGCGAGTGACTGCCGTTCACCAGTTGCCAGTTGTCGCCGCCGTCGTCGGTACGATAGAGGCCGCCTTCCTTGGCTTCGATGATCGCGTACACGCGTTCGGAATTTGCCGCTACGGCCACGCCGATGCGTCCATACGGCCCCTTGGGCAGCCCTTCCGAAAGCTGCTTCCAGGTCGTGCCGCCGTCCGTCGAACGATACAACCCGCTCCCCGGCCCGCCACTCGCCAGGCTCCAAGGCGTGCGGCGCGCCTCCCAGAGCGCAGCAAACAGGATGTTGGGGTTCTGCGGATCAAAGGCAATATCGATCGCGCCCGTGTTTTCGTCTTTGTACAGGACCTTTTCCCAACTCTTGCCGCCATCGAGAGTGCGGAAAACACCGCGCTCGGCGTTTGGGCCGAAGGGATGGCCGAGGGCAGCGACAAAAACGACGTCGGAATTTCGCGGATGGACGATGACCTTGCCAATCGCGCGCGAATCCTTCAGCCCGACGTTCTTCCACGATTTGCCGGCGTCGACCGACTTCCACACCCCGTCGCCCTGCGAAATGTTGCCCCGAATGCAGGCCTCGCCCGTTCCGACATAGACGACGTTCGGATCCGATACCGACACGGCGATGCTGCCGATCGAAGGCGCCCCGTCCTTGTCGAACACCGGAGACCAGGTGTTCGCGCCGTCGGTCGACTTCCACACGCCGCCCCCGGTCGCGCCGAAGTAGTAGGTCGTGGGGTCGCCCGGGATGCCTGCGGCCGTTAGGGAGCGGCCCCCGCGGAAGGGGCCAATCGAGCGATACTTCATTCCCTTAAATAAGGGATCGCCCTCGTTTTTTCCCTCTTTAGCATCTTGGGCCGCGGGCAAGGGCGCGGCAGACGTAGTTTTCTGCGCGACATCCGGCTTGCGGTTCCGCTCTTTTTGTTGGGAGAACATCAGGTTGGCACAAAGCACGACGAGAAGCGCAGGCGTGGCTGCCCGCATCGAGACCCTTGCGATCATGGCGTTCATTGTCCCCGGGGAAAGAATTGTTCCGACGGCTATGGCACTGCCTCAGCGATCCTGCGCGGCCGCTGCTGCATACGATCGCGTATGCCATGCAGGGCCTGCTCGAGCTCGGCCTGCTCACCGGCGACTCCAGCCTGATCGAAGCCGCCCGCCGCACC
>JAIQFZ010000017.1 GCA_020073015.1 Terriglobia bacterium
ATCTCCGACATTCTCAAGAAGACCGAGCAGTCCAAGCGCGTGCTGGAAGACGCCAGCGAAGGGTTCACGCTCGACGTGATCCGCGAGGACGAAGCCGGTAACGACGAGACCATCTCGATCGACAAGTTGACGGCGGGCGCGGGCGGGGACATGAGCCCGATTATCCGCCTGGTCGATACCACGATTTTCACTGCACTGCAGCGGCGGGCGAGCGACATTCACATCGAGACGCGCGACGATTCGGTGGTCATCAAATTCCGTATTGACGGCGTGCTGACCAACGCCATGCCGCCCATCGGCAAGGAGCATCACTCGACCATCATTTCGCGTATCAAGGTCATGAGCGAGCTCGATATTTCCGAGCGCCGCGTGCCGCAGGACGGCCGCTTCCGCGTCAAGTACAACCATCGGGCGATCGATTTCCGCGTTTCCATCATGCCGTCCATCCATGGCGAGGACGCCGTACTGCGCGTGCTCGACAAGGAATCGATGAGCGAAAAGTTTAAGAAGCTCACGCTCGACGTGGTGGGCTTCGATGAGATTGATCTGCGCCGTTTCCGCCGCTACATCAAGGAACCGTACGGCATGGTGCTGGTCACCGGGCCGACGGGCAGCGGCAAAACCACGACGCTCTACGCGGCGGTAAATGAGATCAAGACCGACGAAGACAAGATCATCACGATTGAAGATCCGGTCGAATACCAGTTGCGCGGCATCACCCAGATTCCGGTGAACGAAAAGAAGGGACTGACGTTTGCCCGCGGTCTGCGGTCGATTTTGCGGCATGACCCGGACAAGATCATGGTGGGCGAAATCCGCGATACGGAGACGGCGCAGATCGCCATTCAGTCGGCGCTGACCGGACACCTGGTGTTCACCACCGTCCACGCCAATAACGTGGTCGATGTGCTGGGACGCTTCCTGAACATGGGGGTCGAGCCCTACAACTTTGTTTCCGCGTTGAACTGCATCCTGGCGCAACGACTGGTCCGCCTGATTTGTGAATCGTGCCGCACGGCGGTGCATTATCCGGCGGAGGTGCTGGAGGCGAGCGGCCTGGATCCACAGCAGTGGGCGCAGGTACCACTCTATGAAGGCCAGGGATGCATCGAGTGCGCGGGAACTGGATTCCGCGGCCGGACGGCGATTCACGAACTGCTGGATTTAACGGACCGGATCCGGGAAATGATTTTGGCGAAGAAGCCGACGTCGGAAATCCGGCGCGCGGCCCGGGAAGAGGGCATGCGCTTCCTGCGGGAGTCGGCGCTGGATAAGGTGCGGAGCGGCGCGACCACACTGAAGGAAATCAACAAGGTCACCTTTATCGAGACTATGCGGTAGCGGACTTTGCTTCAGCGTGGCCGGGAGTGCAGTCCGCGCACCCGCCGAGGTAACTGTTCCCCTAGTGAAGGTGCGCGATATCATCAAGTTTTGGAGTGGATGGAGGGACGGTCGTCGCGCCAGTCCCGCCGGGCGGGGACGCCCGGCGCTCCATCATCCGAGGTAATTTCGATCCGCCGATGAGTGTCACTTCCAAACACGTGCGTCGTCCGACGCTGGCTTGCGAAATCGCGGCCGACCGCATTTTGGCGGGGCGCGCCGCCGATGCTGGCCGGACGGTCGAAGTGTCGGCGGCGCGTGAACTGGCCCCGGGCACGGTGGTGCCCGACCTTATGGAATCGAACCTCCGCAACCGCTCGTCGGTGCGCCAGGCGATTGAGGACACCCTGGGTAATGTCGGCGGACGGACGAAAGATGTGATCGCGATTTTGCCGGATACGGCGGTGCGCGTGGTCCTGCTCGATTTTGAAACGCTGCCTTCGAAGCCAGATGAGGCCGAAGCGGTGGTCCGGTTTCGTCTGAAGAAGTCGCTGCCCTTCGACCTGGCGGAGGCGCGGGTTTCCTATCACGCGCAAACGGCAGGCAAAGGCATGCGGGCAGTTGCAGCCGTGGTCTTGAACAGCGTCCTCGAGGAATATGAATCGGCCTTCCGCGACGCGGGTTACAGCCCGGGAGTGGTCATGCCGTCGATGCTGGCGGCGCTGGGAGCGGCCGACGCGGAGCGGCCTACGCTGGTGGTCAAGGTGGACGCGCGAACGATCAGCATTGCGATTCTCGACCAGGAGCAACTGCTGTTGTTCCGCACACTGGAGAATATGCGCGGAGTCACCATCACGGGCGATCAACTGGCCGAAGAAGTCTATCCTTCCGTCGTGTTCTTTCAGGACACCTACAACCTCAATATTGACCGCGTGTATGTTGCCGGCCTGCCGGAATCGGGCGGCGCGGCACCGGCGCTGAAATCGCAGACGGGCGCGCAGGTCGAAGAACTGGTGACCTCGTCACAAATCGGCTCCGCGACCGGCACGGTTCCGCGCTGGCGGATGGCCGGCGTGGTGGGAGCATTGATCTCATAACATGCGCCTCGATATCAATCTCGCAACCCGGCCCTACGAAGATGCCCGCGAATTCTGGTCGCGCTGGGGCCTGGGCGTTGGAGTGCTGGGCCTTTTGACGCTGATCCTGCTGGGCTTGACCATCCGCGGCTGGGTCAATGCTGGGAGAGACCGGCGCGCGATCGCCGAGTTACAGGCGCAGATCCACGAGCGCGATACCGAGCGCGCGAGCGCGCAGGCGTTCCTGGAAATGGCGGCCAACCGCAGTACGCGCGACCAGTCGCAGTTCCTCAACGGGCTGATCCAGCGCAAGTCGTTTTCCTGGACACGCGTGTTTGAAGATCTGGAACGCGTGATGCCGGCGAGACTGCACGTGGTCTCGCTGCGGCCGGAACTGAACGATCAGAATCAGGTAGAACTGGAAATGAAAGTCGTGGGTGAGACGCGCGCCGAGGCCGTGGACCTGGTCCACCGCATGGAAGGCTCCAAACATTTTCAGGGATCGCAATTGGTGCAGGAAGCGCAAACAGGGGACAACGCGGCCTCGGTGATCGCCACCGTATCCGCGATCTATGTGCCCGATCCGGCAGACCGGGGTGGAAAGTAATGGCCGACCTGCAGCATTCCCGCCGCACGCTGAAGATTGTGATCGCCGTGATGGTGGCGATTGATGTCATCGCGGCGGCGGTGCTGTTCTCGCCCCTGGTGGGCTCGTCGGAATCGCGGCGGCTCCAGATGAATCAACTGGCGGCGGAATTGAAAAAAAAGACGCACGACGTCCAACCCTTGCGGGGCATGGATAAGAAGGTCGCTCTGGCGAAAAGCGAGATTCCACAGTTTTACCGCGACCGTTTTGCGGCGCAGGATTCCGATATTGCGCAGGAACTGGGCAAGCTGGCCTCGGCCAGCGGCGTCAAAATCCAGCAGGCAAAATATAAGCAAGAAGATGCGGAGAGCTCCGGCCTGATCGTTCCGGTTGCGATCGAGGGCAATTTTGCGGGGGACTACCTGCAACTGGTGCGCTTCATCAACTCGCTGGAGCGTTCGAAATTGTTCATTAGCGTGGACAGTGTGGCCCTGGCGGGCGAAGGGGCCGGGCCGGTGCGGCTGCAAGTCAGCATGCACAGTTATCTGTATCTGCGTTCAGGGGCTTAGGTGAAACTGGGAACCGAAAACCGCAAGCAAGTCATCGTGCTGGCCGTGTTGGGCGGGCTCGCACTACTGCTGCTGGCGCGCACGTTCTGGCCCTCGGAACCGGTGACGCCGGTGTCGCAGACGGTATCGACCGGCCCGAGTAAGCCGAGCACGCGGCGCACGGCTTCCGGAAAACTGGTGGCCGTGACGGAGCCGCGCCTGGATCCAACGCTCGACTTCGACTCGCTCCACCGGAGTGAGCAGATTAAGTACGCAGGGAATGGAAGAAATATTTTTGTGGCCGGTTCGCTGCCGGTTCCTCACGACAGCGGAGCCACAGACCAGAAAAAGCTCATCGCTGAGATTCCCCCGCCGCCCCTAATCCCGCCTCCGCCCCCGATCACGCTCAAGTTCTTCGGCTTTGCGAACAAGCCGGGAGAGGCGAAGAAAGTATTCCTGGTTCAGGGGGAAGACGTTTTTATCGCGGGCGAAGGCGACATCGTGGACCGCCGCTACCGCATTCTGCACATCTCGACTACGCCGCCGTCGGTGGACGTGGAGGACGTGCTGAACAACAACCGGCAGAGCCTGCCGATGGTTCAGGGATAGGGCAATTGGTAATTTGTGATTTGTAATTTGAAAAAAATTGAGAGTCGCTATGTACCGCGGTTTTAAATTACGAGATCACAAGATTACCAAACTACAAAATCGCTCCCGCGGTTACATTCTCATCACCCTGATGTTGTTCCTGTCGCTGTTGGCGATTGCAGCCCTGGCCGTGCTTCCCGATGTTGTGTTTCAGATCAAGCGGGATCGCGAGGAAGAACTGATCCACCGGGGGCTTGGCTACTCGCGTGGCGTCCGCCGCTATTACAAGAAATTCGGCCGATATCCAACCCGGATCGAAGAACTGGAAGATACCAACAACCTGCGTTTTATCCGGAAGCGCTACAAGGATCCGATCACGGGAGCAGACTTCAAGATTCTGCGGATGGGCGATGTCGGCCTAGGCAGCGGACTGATGCTGGGCGGGACTCCAGGCCAGAACCTCCCGGGAGCACCCGGGGGCACACTCTCCGGTCGGGGCACGACCGGCAGCAACCCCGGACTCGGAACTGGCCAACAGATTCAGGTGACGAATACGGGCGTCGGTAATGCTGCCGGCAGCGATTCGGGTAACCCGTCGGTTACGCCGACCAACCCGGACTCCGCCGGATCCAGCGACACCTCGAGTTCAACGCAGCAGGTGTTCGGCGGCGGACCGATGCTGGGGGTGGTCAGCACGAACAAAGGGAAAACCATCCGGGAGTTCTGCAGCAAGAGCCACTACAAGGACTGGTATTTCATCTACGACCCCAGCAGCGACCGCGGCGGAGGGATCAATTCGCCGTGGTGCCCGGGTCAGGTCAACCAAGCATTCGGCGCCAATCCCACGCCGCCGCCCACGGGCACACCATCGCCGCCCAACACTGGAGCGCCAGGCACAGTACCGGCGACGCCGAATCAGCCGAATCCTGAGGGCGATCTGCCAGTCCAGCAGTAAATCCCGACAAAGGAAAAGCCCCGCATCGAGCGGGGCTTTCAGACAATCCACAAGAACTATACGTTAAAGGAAGAGCCGCAACCGCAGGTGCTTTTCACGTTCGGGTTCTCAAACTTGAAGCCCGCACCCTCCAGGGTTTCGACGTAATCCACGCGCGCGCCGGTGAGATACATCAGGGAGGTGGCGTCGACGTACACCTTCAGGCCTTCCATATCGAACACCTTGTCCATCATGCCGGCGCCGTTCTCGAACGCCATGGAATACTGGAAGCCGGAGCAACCGCCGCCGACCACCGAGAGCCGCAATCCCGCCGGAACCGGATTCTGTGAAGCCATGATTTCCTTGACCTTGGAGATCGCGCTCGGGGTCAGGATTACCGGCGTGGTTTTGGGCTGAACTTCGGGTGTGGTGGTGGTTGCCATCTGGATAATCTCCTCTAGAGCGTGATTATAGCAAACGCTTGGGGGCGTTCCCCCGCAGACCTTCAAGCCACCAGTTGCAAGCCCGGTGACCTTTGTGTTTGGATGCGGCCCGACCCGGGAAGGTCGCACCCTCTTGCCAATGGGTCTATAATCGAAGCCAGTAAGGGCCCTTACCCGGAACCGTCGGCGAACCAGACGGCTTTGCTGGACGGTTGGAGGCAACTTCGGGAATTGGCTCGATCTCAGCTCCGAGGTGGCATATGTCTCCTATGGTCGGGCTGCTGATCGCGTGGGGTGTTCTGACCGCGATCCTCATCATCCTCCTGATCTATAAAAGCACTCTCACCATGCACGAGGACGATCAGCTCTTTCTGAACGATTCCGAGTCGCACATGGAGAAAGAGCAGGTGGAAATCCTCAGCAAGGTGAACAAGATCACCCCCATCGTGAAAGTGCTGGGGGCGGTGTCAGGGGTCATGATCCTGGTCATTGCCGGCCTGTTCATCTACCAGGGCTTGTCGATCGCAACCACCGCGCAATAGGCGGGCCTCGGAGATTGCGGGAGATCTTCTGTAAACTTCGACCAGGGGATCGCCGCCTGGAAGAAGTGGTGCAGGGTTGCGACTCGCTGACCTGCGGGCTTTCGCTTGCGTTAAAGTCCGTGCTCCAGAATGGATACGCCACTTCCCATCGTGATAGTCGGAGGCGGGCCTGCGGGTGCTCTCGCGGGGGAACGGCTGGCGCGCGGAAATCGGAACGTCCTCCTCTTTGACGAGAAGCTGGCCTGGGAAAAGCCCTGCGGCGGCGGAATCACGCACAAGGCGCTGACCCAATATCCCTTCCTGGCGGAAGCGGAATCCCACCACAACCCGGTCGCACATTGCGAACTGATCAGCCCATCCGGACAGCGGGTGCGGTTTTACATGCAGTATCCGGTGGCGATCTTCTCGCGCTTGGCGCTGAATGAATTGCTGCTGGAACGCGCGCGGGCCGCGGGTGTGGAATTGCGTAAGGAGCGGGTCACCCGGATTTCAGGCGTCGATGGAGACTGGCGGCTGACCACGCCCACGGGTGAATACCGCGCCGTGTATCTGATTCTGGCGGCTGGGGCGCGTAATCCTTTTCGGGCGCAGTTCCTGTCCCCGATTTCGCCGGACGATCTTCTGATCACCGCGGGATACTTCATCCCTGGCCGCAGTTCATTGATGCAGATTCAGTTTCTGAAGGGGATCACCGGTTACATCTGGGTCTTCCCTCGTCCGGATCACGTGTCCGCCGGGATCGCGGGCAAGATGGGCGAGACCTCAACCGCTGAGTTGAGGCGAACGCTGGAGCGATGGCTGGAAGAGAACAGTTTTTCCTTAGAGGGAGCGCGCTTCTTTTCGCATATTCTCCCTGCCCTCCGTTCGCGGACACTGGAGACGCTCGAAGTGTGTGGCGAAGGCTGGGCGATGGTAGGCGACAGCGCCGGCCTGGTGGACCCAATAACCGGAGAAGGTCTGTACTACGCGCTTCGGTCGGCGGAGTTGTGCGCTCAAGCCTTGCTGGCGGAGCGTCCTGCAGGGTACAAGGTTCAACTAGAAGAAGAGATTCTTCCCGAACTCAGGCTGGCAGCGCGCGTCTCGCAGCGCTTTTATGGCGGGCAGGTCTTCGGCGAGAGTGTGCTGGAGCGGATGGTGTCACTCACCTCGCAGAGCGAAAGTTTTCGGGTCCTGATGAGCGATCTCTTCGCCGGAATTCAGGGCTATCGCGATTTGCGGTCGCGGCTCTACCGCAGTCTGCCGTCTCTCATGGCGGAAGGCCTGGCGGCAACACTGCGGCTGCCGTGGAGCGGATCAGGCTTGGCCACCGACCCGTTCGCCGAATAAAGTAGCGCCGGCACCTTGCCGGCTGTCCGGAGAGCCTGCCCTGAGCTTGTCGAAGGGGCGCCTCGCCCTCCGACCTCACCGAAATCACGCCACCAAGATCAGGCCGCCTTCTCCTGCAGAGTCTTGATGTCGTCGAGCAGAACCCTTTCGTGTCCCTCGGGACTCACCTTCTCGTACACCCTGCGGATAGCGCCCTTGGGATCGACTACAAAACTGGTGCGCTCCCAGAACTTCATTCCCTTCCATTCGGACTGGCCGATGCCGAGAGCTTTCATCAGGCTGGCGTCGGGATCGGAGAGCAGGTCGATGGTGAAGGCGAACTTGTTGCAGAAGTTCTTGTGCGAAGCGACGTCATCGGCGCTCACGCCAAGGACTTTGATCCCGGCGGCGTCGAAGTCGGCCTTGGTCGCGGTAAACGATTTTCCCTGGATCGTGCAGCCGGGCGTGTCGTCTTTGGGATAGAAGTAGACAACCAGCCATTGCCCAGCGAAGTCGCTTAGCCTGGTGATTGTGCCGTCCTGGTTGGGAAGCGAGAAATTCGGGAAGGGATTGCCGGCAGGAAGCATGGTAAGTCCTTTCTAAGAGCGGAGTGATTGTAGCAGGGCCGTGTGGCGCGGGCATTCCTGCCCGCGACGTGCGCAAGCTCCTAAGCCGCTGGTTTCGCCTTCTTCATGCGTTCTTCCATCTCCTGAGGCGACACGTCCTCCTTGTGAGTCGCGACACCCCAGAGATGGCCAAACGGGTCCTGGATAAAGCCCGAGCGGTCGCCATAAAACTGGTCCTGGACCGGTTTCAGGATTTTCGCTCCGGCGGCGACGGCGCGTTCCACGATTGAGTCCACGTCTTCGACATACAGCAGCAGGCTCACGGGAGAGCTGCCGTCGGAAACCGGGCCGCGGTAGTTCATTTCCGGAAACTCGTCGGCCAGCATGATGTGCGAATCGCCGATCTTCAGCTCAGCATGACCGATTCGGCCGCTGGGGTCAGGCATCCGCATGACTTCGGTCGCGCCGAATACCTTCTTGTAATAATCGATCGCCTCGGCGGCGCCTTTGATCACGAGATAGGGAGTGATGGAGTTGTAGCCCTCGGGAACGTAGTTGACTGGTTTCATGATTTTCTCCTCTGGTTTTCTCCTCGAAGATGAGGTTGAGGGTTGAGATTAAGGCGCAGACGGGCCCCCACGGCCCGTGTCATTCGTTAATGAGAACACAGGTTGGGGTAAGGACTCAAGGGGGAGGATGGTGTGGCGCAGGCACTCTGGCCCTGTCGTCGATTTACTTAGCAACAAGGAATTCTGGCGAGACGATTGTGTAAATGGGACCGGGGTGATGGACGATTGTCCACGGCTTCAACGAGTAACGAAGCGTGAATCTGTATTTGCCTCCAAGTGGGCGCTTTTCCAATGAGTCAGCGATCACAAAGTGATTTGGTTCATTCCAATCATCAGCTGAGAGCTGCCAATAGACGTGAATCGCGCGTTCGGTGTGAGCTTTGATTTCAATCGGAGTTGTGGGGTCTTTGACGGTGCCGCAGCCGATTCCCCAATCTCCAGACTCCCATTTGCCTGTTGTTTCATTGAGCCTCTGCAATTGAGCAAAGCCGTGAGGCCAGATTCTACTGAGGAAAACAGATTCTCCCCCTTTGTTCACGAGCACAGGCTTGATTTGATCAAAGCCTCTGTACCGCGAAGAAACGTCTTTCCAAATGAGAATGGCAGGGGATTGAGGAGCGTCCTGGCCAAGAGAACCGATGAGCCCCAAGAGCATGAGAAGAGAAAGTCTCTTCATTTCGGCATTCGCTCTCTCTCAGCGCCACTTGTCCCGCTTGCTAACGCTCGGCGCAAGCGTCTCCGGCATACATTCAAGTTAGACACCGACCGCAAGCGCCCTCGTTCCAGGACTACCGCCCGGCGGAGATTTCCGCACCACTAGCTCTTCTCTCCTGTGACACCGCTCGCGGCTTGATTTTCTTGCCGACGCCACTGCCCTCCGCGACTCGCAGATCGTAATCGTTCTGAAGGTTGAGCCAGAACTGCGCGGGCAGGCCAAAATACTTTCCCAGGCAGATGGCGGTGTCGGCGCTGATGGCGCGGCCTCCGCGCACCACTTCATAGATGCCGGGGAAGTTCAGCGCTTTCGCCAGGGCATAAGCGCTGAGGCCCAGCGGTTCCATGAATTCGGTCTTGAGGATCTCTCCCGGGTGAACGGCGAAAACCTTTCTTCTCATCTTGGTCATACATTGAGTCTCGATTCCTAGTGGTAATCGACGATTTCCACGTCAAAAGCATTTCCGTCCCGCCACACGAAACACACGCGGTATTGGTCGTTGATGCGAATGCTGTGTTGTCCCACCCGGTCTCCACGAAGCGCTTCCAAATAGTTTCCCGGCGGTACTTTTAGATTGTCGAGCGTGACAGCGGCATTGAGAATGGCGAGTTTCTTGAAGGCCCGGCGGTGGAGATCAGCAGGCAGGCGGCGGCTCTTGCCGGATTGCCATACCCTCTCCGTTTCCGGGTCGCGGAAACTCGCGATCATGAATGGATGCTAACGTTATACGATACTATTGTCAAGCATGAGTATGGACCGCGCCGGGCCGGACTTTACTCGATCCCCAGCTCTTTCGCCAGCGCCTTCCACTTGCTGTCCACTAGCGCGCGCGTCTTGGGGTCCATCACGATCTCGTCCGGCCAGGGGCGGGTGAAGCCTTCGGTGGACCACTTGCGCGTCGCGTCGATGCCCATCTTTGAGCCGTAGTTCGCGAGGCGGGCGGCGTGGTCGAGCGAATCGACTGGGCCGAGAGTGAACTGGATGTCGCGCTCGGGATCAATGTTGTTCAGGACTTTCAGCGTGACATCGGCGAGGTCGTGCACATCTACGTCTTCATCCACCACGAGGATGCACTTCGTGAACATGGCCTGGCCCAGCGACCAGATGGCGTTCATCACTTTGCGCGCCTGTCCGGGGTAGGACTTGCGGATAGAGACGATCATCAGGTTGTGGAACACGCCTTCGATGGGAAGGTTCACGTCGACCAGTTCGGGGATGGTCAGCTTCATCAGCGGCAGGAAAATGCGCTCGACGGCCTTGCCCATCCAGGCGTCTTCTTGCGGCGGCTTGCCGACGATGGTGGCGGCGTAGATCGGGTCTTTGCGGTGCGTGATACAGGTTGCGTGGAAGACTGGGTACTCGTCTTCGAGCGAGTAAAAGCCGGTGTGATCGCCGAAGGGGCCTTCGGTGCGGAGTTCGTCGAGATTGACGTAGCCCTCGAGGATGATTTCGGCATCGGCGGGGACTTCGAGATCAACGGTTTCGCACTTCACCAACTCGACCGGCTTCTGGCGGAGGAATCCGGCGATGATGTACTCCTCAACGTCGGGCGGAGCGGGCACGATGGCGGAGAACGTGAGCGCGGGCTCGGTGCCGATGGCAACGGCGACGTCCATGCGGCCGGAGGGGCGGTCGCCGGGGGCTAGGACGGAGCCTCCTGATGACCTGGCCATGATATCTACTGCCGCTGCTGCCGGGCTTCGCCCGGCTGGACGGCCGAGGGCGGCCGTCCCTACGTTATCCGAGGAGATGGCGGCGTTTCGAATCGCATCGCGATAGTGCTCGGCGGCTACTTTCTGGCGTTGCCAGTGCATGCCGGTGGTGCGCTCGTCGTAGACCTGCATGCGGTACATGCCTACGTTGCGCTTGCCGGTTTTCGGATCGCGCGTGATCACGCAGGGCAGCGTGATGAAGCGTCCGCCATCCTTTGGCCAGCACTGCAGGATGGGGAAATCGAGCAGGGAGAAATTGTCGCGCTTGATGACTTCTTTGCAGGGGCCGGTGGGCACGACCTTCGGAAAGAACTTGCCCATTTCCGCCAGCATGGGCAGCATTTTTACTTTGTCGAGAAAGCCCTGCGGAGACTTGACGTCGAGGAAACCACGGATGCGCTCGGCAACTTCGTCGAGCGAATCGACTTCGAGGGCGAGGTTCATGCGGTGGGCGGAGCCGAACTGGTTGATCAGCAACCGCTGTCCGGGATAGCCTTTGAGATTCTCGAACAGGAGCGCGCAGCCGCCGGCGTTTCCCTGCTGGTCACGGCTTTTCGACACGCGGTCCGTAATCTCTGCAATTTCCAGAATCGGGTCCGCTTCGGTGCGGATGCGCTTGAGTTCTCCGGCGCGGTCAAGCGCCTTGATCCAGTCCCGCAGATCGTCGTAGGCCAAAATTCCTCCCGAAATGACAGACGATTATATGACGTGCGCTCGGCGACAGGTTCCCGAATCAACCGCAGGGCACAGGGAAGTGCCTGAGGAACCTCTTTGCACCACCCACATGGTCTTCCACATTTCTCGCTCTGCGAATAGGATATGTTGGTAAATTCACAGCTCATCTGTCGTTGACCGGGGGAACCCATGATCCGTTTCAAAGTGAACGGGAAAGAGCAAACTTTCGACGGCGATCCGGACATGCCGCTGCTGTGGTACTTGCGCGACGTGGCCGGGCTCACCGGAACCAAGTTCGGCTGCGGCATGTCGTTGTGCGGGGCGTGCACGGTGCACCAGAACGGCCAAGCCATCCGCTCCTGCGGCACATCCATGAAAGAAATCAGCGGAACGGACATCACCACCATCGAGGGCATCGCGCCCATGCATCCGGTGCAGAAAGCGTGGATGGAGATCAAGGTTCCGCAGTGCGGCTACTGCCAGACCGGCCAGATCATGCAGGCCATTGCACTCCTCAAAGACAACAAACATCCCAACGACCAGGAGATCGATACGGCTATGTCGGGCAATCTTTGCCGCTGTGGCACGTATCAGCGCATTCGGGCGGCCATCCACCAGGCCGCGAAGGAGTTGGCATGAACATCATTGAGAACGTCAGCCGTCGCGGATTTTTGCAGGGCGTTGTCGTCAGCGGCGTGTTTGTGCTGAGCGCGCGCTTTGTTCCCGAGCCGCTGTGGGCCGCGGAAGGGGAAGCCGCTGCCGCTGGGATTGAGCCCAGTTTGTGGATGTCGATTGCATCCGACGGAACGGTGACCATCGTGGCGCACCGCTCGGAGATGGGCTGCGGCAGCCGCACGGCTCTACCGCTGGTGGTCGCAGACGAACTGGATGCCGACTGGTCGAAGGTGAAGATTGATCAGGCCATCGGCGACCCGAAATACGGCGAGCAGGATACGGACGGGTCGCATTCGGTGCGCAGTTTCTTTGACCAGATGCGCTACGTAGGCGCTGCGGGACGCGCTATGTTGATCAGCGCTGCTGCCGCGCAGTGGAACGTTTCTCCCAAGGAATGCACGACCGAGCCGCATTTCGTCGTGCACCGCGCCAGCGGACGAAAGCTGGGGTATGGCGAACTGGCCGCCGCGGCCGGCAAACTCCCCGTCCCGAAAAAAGAAGATTTGCAGCTCAAGCCGAAGTCCGAGTGGCGGCACATCGGGAAAGAAAGCAACGCTTTGTTCGACCTTCCTGACATGGTCACAGGCAAGGCTGTGTTCGGAATGGACGCAACCATGCCGGGGATGGTCTATGCTTCGATCGAACATCCACCGGTACTGGGGCAGAAGATCAAGTCCTGCGACGACAAAGCTGCTCTCAAGGTGCCGGGCGTTCAGAAGACCGTCACCATCGACACCGTGACGCCGCCGCACCTGTTCAAACCACTGGGCGGAGTGGCGGTGATCGGCGACAACACGTGGGCGACATTCAAGGGGCGTAAAGCGCTCAAAATCGAGTGGGACAGCAGCCCGCACTCCAGTTACAACTCCGCCGAATTCCGCAAGACGCTCGAAACCACTTCCCGGCAGCCGGGCAAAGTTGTGCGCAACGTAGGGGACGTGGACGCCGCGTTCGCGAAGGGCGGCAAGATCATCGAGGCGGAATACTATACGCCGCACCTGGCACACGTTTCGATGGAACCGCCGGTGGCGGTGGCGGAATATCGCGACGGAAAAGTGCTGGCGTGGGCTCCGACGCAGAATCCACAGGCCGTGCAGGAGACGATCTCCGGCGTTCTCGGCATCAAGAAAGAGGATGTGACCTGCCACGTGACGCTTCTTGGGGGCGGCTTCGGGCGCAAGTCGAAACCCGATCAGGTTGCCGAGGCGGCGGTCCTGTCCAAGCAACTCGGCAAGCCGGTCAAGGTGGTGTGGACGCGCGAGGACGACATTCACTTTGACTACTTCCACTCGGTCGCGGCCATGTACTTGAAGGCCGCGGTTGGAGCGGATGGAAAGCCGACCGCATGGTTGCAACGCACCGTCTACCCGCCGATCGGCTCAACCTTTGATGCGGCCGCCAAGTACGCCGACGACGAGATGGGCCTGGGCTGGAACAATCTCCCGTTCGATATTCCCAACCATCGCGCGGAGAACGGTCCTGCCGATTACCACGTGCGCATCGGATGGTTCCGCAGTGTGGCGAACATCTATCACGCGTTTGCGATTCATTCTTTCGCCGACGAACTCGCCCATGCCGCCAAGAAGGACCCGGTGCAGTATCTGCTGGATCTAATCGGTCCAGGGAGAATTGTCAACCTTGACCTGAAGGGAGACGAGGCGGAAGACGCCAAGAGCTATCCGCTGGACACGGCGCGTTTGCGGCGGGTGGTCGAGATGGCCGCGGACAAGGCCGGCTGGGGCAAACGACCGATGGGCAAAGGACGCGGTATGGGCATCGCCGCTCATCGCAGCTTCCTGACCTACGTTGCCACGGTGGTGGAAGTCGAAGTCGACAGCAAGGGACAGGTACACATCCCGAACGTCTGGACGGCTCTCGATGCGGGCACGGTCGTGAGCCCGGACAACATCCGCAACCAGTTCGAAGGTGCGGCCGTGTTCGGCACGAGCCTTGCGCTGTTCGGCGAAATCACCGCCACGAACGGGGCCATCAACCAGAGCAACTTCCATAACTACCAGGTCACGCGCATGAGCCGCGCGCCGCGGCATATCGAGGTGCACATCGTGGAAAGCGATGCGCCGCCGGCGGGCGTTGGAGAACCCGGCGTACCGCCGTTCGCGCCGGCTCTCTACAACGCAGTCTTCGCGGCTACGGGAAAGCGCGTGCGGGAGTTGCCGCTGTCGAGGACAAAGCTGGTGTAGGGCAGACTCTGGGCTTCTAGCTCCTAGCTTCTAGCTCTTGGCTCTTGGCCTTCGGAACAAGAATCGCTCGGGATGATCCATGAAATTATTCTGCAAGCTCGCCGTGTGCCTGATTCTTCTCGCCTTGTGCGCGGCGGGGCAGGAGATCACGGTTGCGGCGGCGGCGGACATGAACGTGGTTCTTCCGGAGCTGGCAGTGCGCTGCACGAAGCAGACCGGGCAAGTGGTTAAGCTGTCGTTTGGTTCGTCCGGCAATCTGACGAACCAGATCCGGAATGGCGCGCCATTTGATGTCTTCTTCTCCGCCGATGAGGAATATCCAAAGCAGCTGGTGGCGGACGGGTTGGCTGTAAGCGGCTCGCTTTACCGGTATGCAGTCGGGCGATTGGTGCTGTGGGTCCCGAATACGTCCACTCTCGACTTGCCGAAGCTGGGCATGACGGCTCTGCTTGATCCATCCGTGAAAAAGCTCGCGATTGCCAACCCGCAGCATGCACCCTATGGACGTGCTGCAGAAGCCACCCTCAAGCACTTCGGAATCTACGATCAGGTGGCGGCGAGGCTCGTGCTCGGAGAAAATGTAGCGCAAGCTGCGCAGTTTGTGGAATCGGGCAATGCCCAGGCCGGATTGATTGCACTCTCGCACGCGCTCGCGCCAGCGATGAAGAGCAAAGGCCGCTACTGGACCGTTCCGCTCGATTCGTACCCCACGCTGAACCAGGCGGCGGTCGTGCTCTCCCAGTCAAAGCACCAGGATGCGGCGCAAGAGTTTTTGAAATTCGTCCGCAGTTCCGAGAGCATTTCCCTGCTCAAGAGCTACGGCTTCAGCTTGCCCGCGGAGACACGTTGACATGAACTGGGAGGCATTTTGGTTGACGGTCCGGCTGGCAGCGATCGTCTCCGTACTTTTGATCGCCATCGGGATCCCCATCGCTTACTGGATTGCTCATTCGCGCTGGCGCTGGAAATTTTTGGTAGAGGCGGTGGTTGCGTTGCCGATCGTGTTGCCTCCGACCGTGCTGGGCTTCTACGTTCTGCTGGCCCTGGGTTCCCGGAGTCCGCTGGGCCGCTGGTGGGAATCGCTGACGGGCCACACGCTGGCATTTACTTTTGAAGGGCTGGTGATTGGGTCTCTGATCTATAGCCTGCCGTTTGCGGTGCAGCCGTTCGCGGCTTCGTTCGGAGCGGTCGATCCGAAACTGCTGCGCGCCTCGGCCTCACTCGGGCAATCGCCAGCTCGAACCTTTTGGCGGGTGGTGCTTCCTCTCTCGAAGGCGGGGCTGGTCACTGGATTTGCCCTCAGCTTCGCTCATACGTTGGGCGAATTTGGCGTGGTGCTCATGGTGGGAGGCAACATACCGGGCGTGACCCGCACCATCTCGATTGACATTTACGATCAGGTACAAGCGGCGCAGTATGCCAGCGCGAATTGGACCGCGATCGTGCTCCTTCTGATTTCCTTTGCGGCGCTCTCGATCGTTTACGGAATCAACCGCCGGCCTTGGGCAGTGGGTCCATGGAAGTGAAAACCTCTCCCTCTAAGAAGTCCGCGGCGCCACCTCCCATCTCGTCGGAACTCGAAGTCCGCATTCGCAAGCGATTCCTGAATCCCGAGGGCAGCTTCATCCTAAATACTCACTTTCGCGCGCTGGCGGGGTTCACGATTCTGTTCGGCGCTTCGGGCGCAGGAAAAACCACTCTGCTGGATTGCATCGCCGGACTGAATGACCCCGACGACGGACGCGTCGCGGTCGGCGGCGAAGACCTCTACGACTCGGAGAAAAAGCGGAATGTTGCGGCCTGGAAGCGGCGGATCGGGTATGTGTTCCAGGAACTTGCGCTCTTCCCGCACCTGACTGCCGAGGAGAATGTGGCTTACGGACTACCGACGCTCACTCCGGCGGAACGACTGGCGCGCACCGGCCATATTCTGCAAACCTTTCGCATCGAGCATGTGCGCGACCGGCGGCCGGCGCAGATCTCGGGAGGCGAACGCCAACGCGTGGCCCTCGCGCGGGCTTTGGTGACCGAGCCGCGCGCCTTGCTGCTGGATGAGCCGCTGGCCGCGCTGGACCGTCCGACCAAGTCGCACATTCTGGCCGATCTTCGGCAGTGGAACCAGAATCACCGGGTGCCGATCCTCTACGTCACCCACAGCAGCGAAGAGGTTTTTGCTCTTGGCGATGAAGTCATCGTGCTGGATGCAGGAAGAATCGTGGCCCAGGGACGGCCGCATGAGGTCATGCGTGCTCCGCGGCTCGAAACCGTTGCGCAACTTTCCGGGTTCGAGAATATCTTCGACGCCGCCGTGGTTGCGCTCCATGAGGATCGCGGCACGATGACCTGCCGTCTGGGAACCGGCACGGTGGAACTGGAAACGCCGCTGGTTCGAGCGGAAGTTGGGTCACGGCTGCGCGTTGGCATTCGCGCCGGCGATCTGCTGCTGGCTACGCAGAGCCCCAAGGGACTCAGCGCGCGGAACGTTGTGGCAGGAACGATTCGGGGGCTGGAGCAGAGAGACGTCATTGTCTCCGCGTTCGTGGATTGCGGCGGGACGGAATTCGAAGTGCACTTGACGCTGGCGGCACGCGAAGCGCTGAAGGCGGCTCCGGGCAAGAAAGTCTGGCTGGTCGTCAAGACGCATTCGTGTCATTTAATGAGCGGGTAAACGGGAACTGGAGGATGGGTTGCAGAGGAGAGTTTTGTCATCCCGAGCGCAGCGAGGGATCTGCATTTTGCGGCGAACTACAGATCCCTCGCTTCGCTCGGGATGACAATCTATGAAAGATGCCCCTCATGCGCCGCTCCGGCCAGAATTTCACCACGGGCTGCGAGCTTCTTCTTCTCTTTCCATGGCGATTACGGCGACCCACTGTCCGCTCTGTTCCTTGTGAAACATAATCCTTCCGCCGAGCCGCTGGGCAATCTCTTCGGGAAGCAGGTCGCGATGGTAGCCAAAGAATCTCTCCTTGACGCGCTGCCACCAGGCCCAATCTTCGAGGAACGGATGTGGCGGCTGGTACTTGGTCGAAAACACAAACGCGACATCGAACTGGCCAGCGGCCGTGGAGGCGGCGGAGATCTGCGCAGCCGTGAAGTCTTCGATGCGCACAACTGGAAACGGGCGGCTCACGTAGCCCAGCCATGGCCGAGTGAGTTCGTCCGAGGCGGGCCAGGCGCTTAACACTCTTGCGCGGGGATACCGCATCGCGAGAAAGCGGCTTGCTTCGGCATGCATCACGATGTAGTCGCGGTAAGCGAGGTTGTCTTCCAGAGAGAAACCGTAGGGCGGATTCGTAAACAGGGCAACGACAAACACGGCCGCTACTATTCCCACGATCCCTTTCCAGAATCGCACTCGCCGCCACAACGTCGCGGTTAACTCCAAAATTACCAACGGCACAGCCGGCAACATGTAGCGCGCCAACACCGCACCGCCCACTGCCGACATGAACCCCAAATAAGCGAGCGCGACCGAAAGAAATCCAGCCTGAATCCAGATTGCAATGCGCGGCCGTGAGATTCCCTTCTCCATTTGCGCCGGACGAAACATCGCCAGCAGCCCGGCTAGCATCAGCAGATAGAGGCCAAGATATCCGAACAGTTGCCAGAGCCGCAGTCCCAGAGCGAGTGGGATGCGCAAAGGATCGAGCGTAGAAGCAACGTTGTAGCGGAAGTACTCGGGATTGCCAAGCAGGAAACCTGTTGTCGCGTAGTGGTACGCATACCAACATGCCAGCGGCACGACGGGAACCAACAGATGAAACGCGCGTGTGCGTCTTCCCGCGCTTGGGAAAAGTTCCTGCCATCGCGGGCGAACAACATGCGCCAGAATTTCCCAGGCAAACAGCGCGAGGGGCGCCAGAATCGCTGTCTCTTTCGCCAGAACCGCCAGAGAAAACCAGGCGGCTTGTTTCCAGCGGCAGTCCTCAAAGTAGGCAGACAAACCCCAGAAGGTAAAGCCAGCAGCCGCCAGATCCACCTGGGCGAGTGAACTCTGGGTGAAAAACACCGGGTAGAGCGCGGTCAGCGCGGTGGTCGCCCAGGCCACCGCGGGGTTCGCGCTCAGCCGGGAGAGCCGCCAGATTCCCAACAGGGAAAACGCGGCCAGCGCCAGCATGGCGGTGCGCGTGACCAGCGTGGAATATCCCGCGACTCGCCACGCCAGTGCGAGCCAGGCCATTACCAGCGGAGGATGAGCGTTTGAAACAGTGGAGTGCGGAATGAGCGTGCCGGTCAGGTACAGGTCTCGCGCCGCGGGCACGTAATAGCCCGCCTCATCCCAGAAATAGGGGAGACGCAGCAGGGGCGCATGCAGAAGCATCAATCCGGCAAAGAACAATGAGAACAACAGTAGTTGCTGCGTCCAGGTGACAGAGGAGAGTGCTTGCCCTGATGGAGCGGCGGCAGCCGATGGCCTCGCAGCCATTAGTGAACGGGTCCGCCCGGAGCGCGGGGATCGAGCTTGATCTCGCCGAACGCGGCTTCGTAGTTCGTCACGTTCTGCTGCAAGAGGGCCATGAGGGCCTTAGCTTGCTGCGGACTTAGATAAATCCCCTGGAAGTTTTTCAACTCCACCTGCGTCTCCGAGCTTTGCTGCATGGTTCCGAAGACGAGGAAGAAATCCCAGACATTCACCCGGATCTGCACGCTGTTGGCGTAGGTGTCGCGGTAGTCCGGGGTTTGCACAAACTTCACATTCGGTTGGGTCACATTCATAGCTGGCAGTGTACCGTCTCTGATCCCGCCCTGCAAAATTGGGGAGTGGCTGTTTGAAGTTTGGAGGAGTTAGTGAGACTATTGGGCCAAAGAACAGTAGGAGCGGCAGCGTGAAATACCGAATTGCTATGTGGGCGAGTGCGGGCCTACTCGTTGTGGGCTGCTGGCAACTTTATGCCTTCGCAACGGCCCCAATTCCGATTTCAGTCGAACCGATTGTGTGGACTCTCGCCCGTTTAACTTGCCCAGTTGTGTTTGCTAGCTTTTATTTCCATTTCGGCGTTGGTTTCTATTGGGTTCTTCTTGCGAATGCTGCTACGTATGCGTTGGTCGGTCTGATCGTGGAGACCCTACGGAAAAAGCTGAAATCCGGCGAAGTGATTCAAAACAGCCCACTCCTCAAAATTGGGTAAACTTCAGTCCTACTTCCGCTGCTCCAGCTTGACCGACGCCGTCAGCGGCTCGCCGTCTCGCAGTACTTTGACTTCCACCACATCTCCGACTTTGCTTCTACGCAAGGCGTCGGTGAAATCGTAGAGGTTCTTGATCGGTTTTTCGCCGAACTGCACCAGGATGTCCCCGGCCTTCAAGCCGGCCTTGGCGGCCGGCGAATTCGGTTTCACGTCGGAGAATTTCACTCCGTTTTCGACCTGCCCAAAATCCGGAATCGATCCGAAGTAGGGCCCGTATCCGCCGCCACCGCCCATTCCGCCCACCGGCTTGTCTTCTGCTACGACGACGAACGCCGGACGCTCCTCTGCATCGGCGAGTTGCACCCCGGTCGCCGACACGACATCGAGCAGGCGCGCCGCCGAGTCGGGGTTGATTTTGTCCCACGTGTCCGACGGCTTGTGATAATCCGAGTGCAATCCGGAAAAGAAAAAGAGCACGGGAATCTTCTTGGCGACGAACGACGTGTGGTCGCTGGATGAATAGCCTCCCGGCGAGTATTCCATCTTGAATCCTGATTTTGTCTGCGCTTGTTCAACCATCGCTTTAAGAGTCGATCCGGTCCCAACGCCGCCCACGTAAACCTTGTCATCCTTGATCCGGCCAATCATGTCCATGTTGAGCATAGCGACGGCCTTCTCCAGGGGACGCGTCGGTTCCTTCACCCATTCCGCCGATCCGAGCAGCCCAAGTTCTTCGCCAGCAAACGAGGCAAACAAAATTCCACGCCGCAACTGTCCCTTCTGTGGCGCCAGTAAGCGCGCCAACTCGAGCACGCCTGCTGTTCCCGACCCGTTGTCGTCGGCCCCGGGATGAATCTGCCCGATTTGCGAAGGCGCGAGCGAGTCGAAATTGCCACGTCCGAGGTGATCGTAGTGCGCGCCGATGATGACGTATTCATTCGTCTTGCCGGGCAGATAGGCGAGCACATTGTTCACGGTGGCCCGGGTGGTGACGATACTGACTTTTACCGCGGCGCTTAGATTCCCGGGCAGCGCGAAGGAATCCGGTTTCCCGGAATTGTTGATTTTGTCCTGCGTTTCCGGGAGTGACTTCCCGGCAGCCTTGAACCACTCGTCTGCGACCGCATTCTTCACCTGGACAAACACAATGCCAACGTTCTCCGGGCCGCTCACGCTCCCAAACCGCGTCAGCAGATCTTCTTCGCCGTCGCCCAGTTTGCCGTTGACCAGCACAAGCGCCTTCGCCCCGTGGTTCCTCGCATTGATTGCCTTGGTGATCAACTGGGAGTGTTGTGTCATCCCGTGATTGCCGGTCTTGGCCGCAAACGACGCTGGTTCGTAGCGAAGAACCAGAACAATCTTGTCTTTAACGTCGATCCCGGCGTAATCGTCGTACTGAAACTCATCGGCCGAAACGCCATAGCCCGCAAACACAAGAGGGCCCTGTGCGGCTCCTGAAGAAGAGAAACTGAAAGGAACAAAATCCTGCTTGGGCTTCAGTTCTTTCTTCTGTTCTCCGGCCTGAACGACGAAATGGTTCTTGCCTTTCAACTGGGCGCCGGTAATGACCGTAAACGGCTGGAGATAGGAGTGCGTGCCCGCCGGTTCGAGCCCCAAGCTCTTGAACCTCTTTTCAATCAGGTTCGCCGCGCGCGTCAAGCCCTTGGTTCCGTCGCCGCGCCCTTCCATTGCAGGAGTGGTGAGTGTCTTGATGTCCTCCAGATAGCGATGCGGGTCGGCGGTGGGAACGGCCAGGGGCGTGGGCGCCGCCAGCAAGGTAATGGACAGCGCCGCGAGGACGCTGAAAACACCGGCTGCCCGTGTCGGATAGGTTCGAGTGGACTTCGGGACTGGGAATAAAGGCATATACCGCAAAATGCTAGGTTTCATCGGGAGCGGTGTCAATGGGCGACTCCTACGCTCAGAGCACGCTTCCCGCTGCTGTTCGCCTTTTACCTCCTTGCATTCAGCTACTTGGGGACTGATGAGATATTCATCACAACCCTCAGTGCGCTCTGTACTAGCGGTATTCCCGGGGCAGGCGGAGATTGAAGATGAGGTGCTCTTCGGGCACATTGCATGCCCCACAAGCTCACCACATGCACGTTCTGCGGTGTGGGTTGCGGTCTCTACCTGGAGACTCAAGGCAACCAAGTAGTGGGCGTGTACCCGAGCGTTTCGCATCCGACCAATCAAGGCAGAATCTGCGTACGGGGCTGGCATGTCCACGAAATTGCCAGCTCACCGGATCGGCTGAAACACCCGCTCCTTAAGAAAGACGGACAGTTTCAGGAAGTTCCCTGGGACGAGGCGCTCGGCTTCATCGCTACCCGGCTCACGGAAATCCGCAATCAGCACGGTCCCGATTCTCTTGCCTTCCTGAATTCGCCGCGCTGTTCCAACGAAGAATCCTACCTGCTGCAGAAGCTTGCCCGCGCCGTGATCGGCACCAACAACGTGCACCACGGGACCGGCGCTTACTCGAACAATTCGATCAGTGTTCTGCTCGACATGATCGGCGTGCCGGCGAGCACAAATTCGATCGCGGAGTTGGCGCAGAGCGAAGTGATCATTGTCGACGGCGTGGATCTGGCACGCCGCCTGCCCACTATCGGAGGTGCGGTCATTCGAGCCAAGCTCAATGGTGCGCGACTGATCGTCGTGGGCACGCGCCGTCACCGCGTGGCCGAAAATGCGGACCTGTTTTTGCAGATCAAGCCTGGGACCGAGACCCTGCTGTATGGCGCCATCGCCAAGGTCGTCGTAGATCGCGGTCTCGCGAAACTCCCCTTCATCAAGGCCCGCTGCCGGGACTACAGCGCCTTTCTGGCGCAAGTGCTGGAATACGATCTGCTGCGCGTGGCGGACGCGTGCGGCGTATCACCGGACCTGATCGAAGCTGCCGCCCTGGCCTACGGGCAGGCTCGATCCGCGGCACTGCTGTTTTCGTCCAGCATGGAAGATCGCACTCGCGACAGCATCCGCGCGGTCGTCAACCTGGTTCTTCTCACGGGCAACCTGGGCAAGCCGGGCGCCGGCCTGTTCGCGCTCAGCGAACAAAACAATCTGCAGGGCGTGTGCGACTTGGGGATGATACCGGACCGGCTCCCGGGCTACCCGAAGGTGAGTGATCCCGCCGCCCGCGCCGCGATGGAGGCAATCTGGAAGACCAGGATTCCTGCCACCCCGGGGTTAGGATCTCGTCCGGTCTTGACCAGTCGCGGGCAGGGCCAGATACGCGGAGTCTGGCTCTCCCGCTACGATCCGGTTAATACCGCCTTCCTCGGTAATGTCGGAGATGTCGCTGCTCAGCTTCGACAGCTTGACTTGCTGGTCGTGCAGCACCTCTTCATGAACGAGACTGCGCAGTACGCCCATGTCGTTTTGCCGACCACAGCCTTCGGCGAAGAGGAAGTTACGTTCACCAGTACCGACCGTAGAATTCAATTGGCAGAGCGAGTCGTCGATCCGCCTGCGGGCCTGACCTCGGCTTGGGAACAAATTGCGGATGTAGCCCAGCGCATGGGAGCCGATTGGAACTACCGATCAGCCGGCGAGGTGATGGAAGAAATCGGTGAGGTCGTGCCCTCCTACGGTGGCGCAAGCTATCAGAATCTGGCGCGCGAGTATGGCCGGCAGTGGCCGTGCACGAAGGACCGCCCGCTGGGCACGCGCTTCCTGTTTGGAGACAACAACCACAACGGAGGAGAGAAATTCAAGTTCGTCCCGATCCCGAAACCGCCGCAGCCTGCGCCAGCTTCTAAAGACTTTCCGCTGACGCTGGTCTTTGGAAACTCACTCTACTACTGGAATCAGAATGTAGTCGTCCGCCACAGCGAGACCCTGAAACGCGAATATCGGATCCTGATGCTTGACTATCCGCAGGGCTTCGTCGAGCTCAACACCGACGACGCCAAGCAACTCGGCATTCGCGACGGCAAGAGGATCCGGCTGTGTGCAGCGAATTCCTCTTCGACTGCGACGGCGCGGGTTACCTCGGAGGTCATGAGTGGAACCATTTTCGTTCCACATTTCATGCGGGATGTTGAACGGCAGATTCTGGGAGCGACCGGCGACAGCCGCCGGCTGGTTCCGGTGCGCGTGGAGAAGGAGATTGCATGAGAGCTCGCGTACTGGACCGCGACGACGCGCTGAAGATCGTCGATCTGCTGCGCCGGCAGGGCTACGAGGTGATCGCGCCGTTCTATGGCCGCGGGCGCGACACACTTTTTGACACGGTCACAGACCAGAACCGGGATCGGGTCCAGATTCATCTGCCGAATCCGTACTACCCACCGAAGCGCTACGTTTTTCCGCACATCGAGCGTTTGCTGAAGGTCCAGCGCAGCAATGGCGACCTCCATATCGAGCCTACGTACGAGCAGCCTCTACGCGCCATCTTCGGAATTCGTTCGTGCGACATCGCGGGCATATTCCATCTCGACCGTTTCTATCTGGGCCGCGAGTTCCGCGACATTTATTACGACAATCGCCGCAAGAACCTGCTGCTGATCAATGTCGTTTGCAGCGATCCCGAAGTGGATATCGGCGAGGAATGCTTCTGCATGTGCTCCGACACCGGCCCCGCCGCCCGCGGCCACTTCGACCTGCAACTGATGGACCTCGGCGAAGAATTCCTGGCAGTTGCCGGAACGCCCGCCGGGGAAGCGATGTTCGCAGATCCCATTTTCAAGAAAGGCACGGAGGCGCATATAGCCAGGCGTCGTGCAATTCTGGAAGACGTTCGCAAACGCTTCAAGCCCATTACGACCAGCTGGTTCTCAGCAGCCATCCAGGACGTTTCAAAGGGCGAGATCCTGGAAAAGACCTGGGAGGAAATCGGCAACCGCTGTCTGGAATGCGGCGGATGCACCTATGTCTGTCCGGCCTGCACCTGCTTCACGGTCACTGATCGGCAGGTGGGGCCGAACGAAATCGAGCGGGTCCGCATCTGGGACTCCTGCGGCCTGGACGGTTTCACCCGCATGGCGGGAGGCTTCAACCCGCGGCGCGCCGTGCACGACCGCCGCAATCGCCGCTTCTTCCGGAAGCTGGCTCACTACTTCATTCAACGCGAACTCTCCATGGCGTGCGTCGGCTGCGGGCGATGCGCGGCGGTCTGTCATGGAGACATCGGAATGCCGAGCGTGGTGGAAATGGTCCGCCGCGCCACGGCCGAGGTGGGGAAGGCAGAGGCCGAAAAACATGAACTCGTCAGCCATTGAGAATGTGACCCGGCCCATCGTTCCCGAGCCGATCGAGAACGTGTATCTGCCCAAGGTCGCGGTGCTCGACCGCGTGGTTGATGAAATCCATGAGCTCAAGACCTTCTGCTGGCACTTCGAAGATCCAGCAGAGCAGCGCGCTTTCAAGCGCTTCCGCCCGGGCCAATTTGCCCAGGTTTCGCTGTTTGGCGTGGGCGAGTTTCCCACGTCCCTGCCGCCCAGTCCCACCGAGGACGAGACTTTCTTCACCGTTCGGCAGGTTGGAAGTTGCACATCGGCGCTCCACCAGCTCAAGGCGGGCGACAAGTTCGCGATACGCGGACCCTACGGCAACGGCTTCCCGATGGAAGAGTATTACGGCAAGAACCTGGTGTTCGTCGCGGGCGGCATTGGGTTGATTCCGCTGCGCTCGGCCATTGTGTACGCGCTGGCGCATCGCGACAAATTCCAGCGCATCCAGATTTTTCACGGCGCAAAAACACCGAAGGAACTGATGTATGTGCCCAAGCTGCTCGAGTGGGAACGAACCCCCGGGGTCGATTGCCACATGACTGTGGACCGGGCTGGCGCCGACTGGACGGGCAACGTCGGCGTGGTCGGCAGCCTGTTCAAGAAGCCCGGCGTCGAGGTGCCGGTCGATAACACGATCGCCTTCGTCTGCGGGCCGCCGATCATGTTCCGCTTCGTCATCAAAGATCTGCTCGGCATGGGCTTCCAGGAACGCAACATCGTCTCGACGCTCGAACGCTACATGAAATGTGGCGTGGGCAAATGCGGGCACTGCTGCATCGGCGTGGCCTACGTATGCGTAGACGGTCCGGTCTTCACCTACGAGCAGATCAAGAAGTTGGGGGAGGACATTTGATGAAAGACCTCCGCCAACAACTCGGAGAATTGCTCCAGGGCCGCGTCTGCCTGATGGGCTTGGGGAATGTGGACTGCGGCGACGATGGCTTTGGTATCCGCTTAGCGGAGGAACTGCGGGAAGCCGGCGTGCCGGATGTCATCATCGCGGGAACCACTCCCGAGCAGTATGTCGGCCGCATCGCGAATCAGGGATTCGACCGCCTCGTTTTCCTGGACGCAGTTGAGTTCGGCGCGCCGCCCGGATCGGTCGCGCTTCTGAATGCCCGCGAAATATGCGCCCGCTATCCGCAGATCTCCACCCACAAGATTTCCCTGGGCGTGCTGGCCAAATGGGTTCGAGCCAGCAGCAGAACCAAAGTGTGGCTGCTGGGCGTGCAGCCGCAGTCCATAAAACCCGGAGAGACAATCACACCCACCATAAGCGCAACGCGCGATCTTCTCCGGACGTTGCTTCTGGAACTGTCAGCCGGCAAGAACCGCGTAGGGACAGCCGCCCTCGGCTGTCCAGCCGAGCGAAGCTCGGCAGTCACACGAGAAGATGAGGCGGTCACGGCATGATGACTCCGGAACAAGCCGTCGTCGTCGCCATCCTAAGTTGCGTTGCCGGTGCCCTGCTGACGCTGCTGGTTTCGCGCTACAAGACGGTCGCCGGATGGATTGCGTTTCTCGTCACTGCAGGGACCGCCGTCCTGATTTTCTCAGCCGCGCTGCGGGTGCTGACCACCGGGCCGTCGCTTCATCCAGCTGCCTTTTGGGCTCTACCAAAGATTGGTTTCATCCTGCGCATCTATGTCGATGGCTTGACGGCCGTGTTCCTGCTGCTGGCCGCCGCGATTGCGGTGCCTGCCGCGTTCTACTCCATCGCTTACATGCGGCACTACCAGGACTATGGGGTCGGGCGTTACTACCCGTATTTCCTGCTCTTCCTCGCCGCCATGTACGGCTTGCTCTCGACCACCGACATGATGTGGTTCTTCTTCATCTTCTGGCAGCTCATGACCCTGCCCGGATATGCGCTGATCCGCTTCGAATACCGCAAACGGCAAAACGTCAGGGCCGCCAACAAATATCTGCTGATGATGCAGATTGCCTGCGTCGCGACCATGGTGGGAGCCGAGATGCTGGCGGTGGCTGGCGCTGCTGCGCGCGGCAGTACGAGCCTGATGTATGACTTCGACACGGTCAGCGCGAACCTGCCGCTGCTGTTGCGGGATCAACCCATCGCGGCTGCGTTCGCCTTTGCGCTGTTCCTGACCGGCTTCGGCATCAAGATGGGAATGTGGCCATTCGGCCAGGTGTGGTTGCCGGACGCGCACCCTGCCGCTCCTTCTCCCGTAAGCGCAATGCTTTCGGGCGTGATGATCAAAACCGGCGTCTATGGCCTGATGCGCTACTTCCTCTGGCTCGTGCCAATCAGCGCGCTTGCGGACTATCCGCTCGCCCGCTGGGGCATGCTGGTCGCGGTGCTGGGCACGATCACGTTGTTCACCGGCACCATGCAGGCACTGAAGCAGGAACAATCCAAGCGCCTGCTCGCCTTCCACAGCATTGGACAGATCGGCTACATCCTGCTGGGCACCGGCACATGCATGGCCCTGCTGGCAGTGAACACTCCGGCCACGGCGGCACTGGCCACGATCGCTTTCTTTGGAGCGCTGTTTCACGTTCTGAATCACGGCTTGTTTAAGGGACTGCTGTTCCTCAATGCCGGCTCCATGCTGCACTCGACCGGCACGCAGGACCTGAACAAAATGGGTGGGATGATGAGATACATGCCGCTGACGGCCGTGACCGCGCTCATCGCCTCGTTTTCGATCTCGGGCGTGCCGCTGTTCAACGGCTTCGTCAGCAAGTGGAGCATCTACGTGGCGGCCATCCAGGGCAGCGGGTCGGCTCACTACCTCGTGGTATGTGCGGTGATCGCCATCCTGACCAGCGCTCTCACGCTGGCCTCGTTCATCAAGTTCTTCGGGGTAAGTTTCCTCTCGCGGACCAGCGCGCTGGTAAAGACACGAGCAGGCGCAACCAACGGCCACCTGGAAGTCCCGTGGATGATGCAACTCCCGCAGGTAGTGCTGGCATTCCTTTGCGTGCTGCTGGGCGTTGTGCCCGCCATCGGCTTCCGCCTCATGCAGCACGCGCTCGAAGCGAGCCGCGGCGGGCTAGGAACGACTCTTGCCAATGCCTCACCCATGATCAGCAATCCTCTTACCGGGCTCGCCCAAGCTCCTTCCGCGGCCGTGTTTGCGCCGGTCGCGCTGGCCGCGGTTTTAGGTCTCATGTTCCTGGCTGTGTACGGCATCTCGAAACTCGGGAGCGCGTCGCGTCGGGCCGCCGATCCCTGGCTGTGCGGCTACGTGCGCGAGGCGGACTGCCATCGCTATGTCGCCCACAACTTTTACGGGGAGATCAAGCGCTACTTCGGCTGGCTCGGCGGCGCGCCGCATCCACATCCGGAGAAAACGCCGGTCGTGAAGGAGCTCTCATGATCGCCCGCCAAATGTTCGAGGAGTTCAAGGCGCGATTCGGGCCCCTCATCCAACGGGCGGATCTGCCCAGCGATAGCCGCCTCTACGTGTTTGTGGATCGCTCTGCCGTGAAGTATGTCTGCCAGCATATCTTCCGGGAACTCGACGCCCGCTACGTGGCCAGCATCGGCAGCGACGACCGGCCCTTCTCCGGCACGTTTCTGGTCGCGCACAACTTCGCCTTCGACAAGGATCACCTGCTCTGCAGCGTGCTCACGCAACTTCCACAAGACGATTTGAAAATCGACAGCATCACCGCGATGGTGCCCGCGGCCAGTTGGGCCGAGCGCGAGATGCGCGACCTGCTCGGCATCGAACCGGTGGGGCACAGTTATCCCAAACGGCTCGTGTTGCCCGACGGCTGGCCGGAAGGCAAACATCCGCTGCGCAAGGATGTGCCCTGGAACGAGGTGCCCGAGGGCTACGACGAGGAGCGCGAGTTCAAATTCGACGAGCCTCCTGAGGGCTGCATGGTGGTGCCGTTCGGCCCCTTCCATCCCACGCTCGACGAGCCCGCCCACTTCCGCCTGTACGTCGAAGGAGAGATGGTGCGCGGCTGCGAGTACCGCGGCTTCATGGTTCACCGCGGCATCGAAAAGCTGGCCGAATCGGTGATGAGCTACAACGACATCCCGATGCTGGCGGAACGCATCTGCGGCATCTGCGGTTGTGTCCACAACGTGGCGTATGTGCAGGCCGTCGAGGACGCCGCCGTGCTCAAGCCGCCGCCGCGCGCTGAGTACATTCGCACCATCATGCTGGAACTCGAGCGCCTGCACAGCCACCTGCTGTGGACCGGGCTGGCCTGTCACATTGTGGGGTTCGACACATTGTTCATGCAGAGCTTCCGCATCCGCGAACCCATCATGTGGATCGCCGAAAAAATCAGCGGGAACCGCAAGACCTATGCCCTCTGCGTCATCGGCGGAGTGCGCCGCGACATTACCGACGAACTCAAAACCGAACTGCGCGCCGTGCTCGACAAACTCGAGTCCGAATGGCGTGCCGTCGTGGGCGCCGTAAGCAATGACCGGAACATTCAGAAGCGCACGCGGGATGTAGGAGTAGCCGACAAACTTCTGGTCAAGAGCGCCGGACTGGTCGGCCCGGTAGCGCGCGCGGCTGGAGTCGACATCGATTGCCGCCGCGACCTTCCCTACGCTGCGTATGATCGCGTGGACTTCGACGTCATTACGGCGCAAAGCGCCGATGTGTGGGCCCGCCTGGTGGTGCGCATGAAAGAAGTATTCGAGTCCATCAAGATCATGCGCCAGTGTCTCGACAAAATGGAAGACGGCCCCCTGCAACTCGAAATCAAAGACGAGTTGCCGATCGGCCGCATGGGCCTGTCCTCGGTCGAAGCCCCGCGCGGCGAAGCCCATCACTTCGTCATCACCGGAGAGAATAACCGTCCTCGCCGCTGGCGAGTGCGCGCGCCCACGTACCAGAACCTGCAGGGCGTGCCGGCCATGATCAAGGATCAGCAGATCGCCGACATGACGATTTCGTTGGGCAGCATTGACCCATGTTTTTCCTGCACCGACCGCCTGGAGACAATCGACCTGCGCTCCGGCGAGAAAAAAGTGTGGTCGCAACAGGAGCTGCTGCAAATGACGCGGAAGAAGGAGCCTTAACGCTTGTCTCAGAGGTCTATGTCAGAAAAGTCTCTATCGATTGTCATCCCGAGCGAAGCGAGGGATCTGCAGTTGGCGAGCGTAAGAACATTCGAAGGATGTCTATGGACCGCAGCCTGATTTGGACGATCGTCGCTGGCGTGCTGAACATCGGCATCGTGCTGCTCGTCGCGCCACTCTGCCAGGGAGTACTGCGCAAGGTCACGGCCCGCGTGCAATCCCGCCAAGGTCCTCCGCTGCCGCAGCCGTACTTCGACCTGCTGAAACTCCTGGGCAAGGAAGACATTGAGTCCGGCCAAACACCTGCCATGCAGCGCTTCGCCGCCTATCTCTCGCTGGCTACGGTGCTGACGGTGGCGTGCCTCGTGCCCATGGGCTTTGCACCCCCGATGAATCATGCCGGAGACGTGATCCTGCTGATCTATCTTTTGACCCTGTGCGGCGTCTGCACACTGTTGGCCGGCCTCGCCGCCGGTTCCACCTACTCGCTGGTCGGGATCAGCCGCGAAATGATGAGCATGATCGCACTCGAGCCCCTGTTTGCCATCGCCCTCATCGTCGGCGCAGTCCACACCGGGTCGTTCCGGCTGGACACCGTGTTGCACGGCTCGGTTTACACCGCGGCCGGCGTTCCCTGGTCGGGATTGATCATGCTGGGCGTGATTCTGCTGTCGTTTCAGGCATTCGTTCAGCGCGTGCCCTTCGACATTTCCGAAGCGGAAACCGAACTCATGGAAGGCCCGCTCATGGAATACTCCGGCCCCAAGCTGGCGCTGTTCAAGTACGCGCAGATGGCCAAGCTGGTCATCTACAGCGCGCTCTTCGTATCGCTGTTCGCGCCCTGGGGCTCAGCGCTGGTTTTCCCGTTTGGCTGGCTGCTGTTCTGGGCCAAGGTTCTAGTGCTCGTGCTGTTAGTCACGCTGGTAGCGGCAACGCACGCGCGCTATCGCATTGATCAAGCGCTTCGGTTCTTTGCGAGCCTGTTCGCGGTAGCACTGGTGGCGCTGGTGCTGGCAAGCTATGGACACTGACCGAAATTACGTAGGGACAGCCGCCCTCGGCTGTCCGGCGGAGCAAAGCTCCGCAGCTTGGCACAAGGTGAGTGCATGTCGCTCTTGAGCAAACTCGAAGAGACGCTGATCTGCCTGAAGGCCGGCCGCGTCACGCTCCCCTACCCCGCGCAGGCTCAGCCGCTGCCCGAGAAGTTCCGAGGCCGCCCGATTTTCGATGCCACCAAGTGCATCGGCTGCGCGGGCTGCGCGAACAACTGCCCCGCGCGCGAAATCCTCGTCTACGACGTTTGCCAGGAAGTCCGCGTCCTGCAATACCTCGGACGCCGCTGCACCTATTGCGGCCGCTGCGCCGACGTCTGCCCCGAGAAGGCCATCACCATGAGCCTGGAATTCGAGAACGCCACCAACCAGATCGGCGACCTCGGACAGAAATTGGAACTATTCATGAGCACTTGCCAGCGCTGCGGACGCTGCTTCAAGGGCGCGGCCGCACTGGACGAGTTGAAGATGAAAGGCTATCGCTCCGACGATCTCGAGAGCGAGCGCTGGGTCTACCGCGCCCACGCATTTCTGGAAGGTGAACCGGCAGTCGCGGACATCGAGATCGAGTTGGATTGAATATGTTGAAGAATCTTTGCCAAAAAATGTTCGGCCGGTCGCTGTGGGTCTATCACGCCAACAGTGGAGGCTGCAACGGCTGCGATATCGAAGTGCTCAACGTCCTCACCCCGTATTACGATGTCGAGCGCTTCGGCATCAAACTGGTCGGCTCGCCGCGACACGCGGACGTCATGCTCTGCCAGGGCCCGGCCATGCGCTCCACCGCGCTCGCCCTCAAGCGTGCGTATGAAGCCATGCCGGCTCCAAAACTCGTTTTTGCGATCGGCTCCTGTGCCTGCGGCGGCGGCATCTGGTTCGATAGTTACTCCGTGCTGGGTCCCGTCGAAAAGATCCTTCCGGTGAGTTACTACATTCCCGGCTGTCCGCCGCGCCCGGAGGCCATTATTTACGGCGTCGCGGTTGCGCTCGGACTGGTCGACAAAAAGACCGCACCTGTCACCTTCAAGCAATCGGAGTTTCCGATTCCGCAGTATCACCCCGGCGATCTGCGGGGCGACGGCGGCATGGTCGTCTACGAGAAACTCGAGAAGATCTGAGTGCGGAAAACCCGCATGTATGCAAGCGTTTGCACAATTCTCGCAACTGCCACGTCTCTGCATTCGTCCTTGTAATACCGCTGCTGTGGCGCCCGTTTTTGGGGTACACTGACATCAGAACTGCAGCAAGCGCCACACCAGCCGACCCGGGGGCAAGACATGAAAACGCACAAGCAAAAAGGTTTCTCACTTATCGAACTGTTGATCGTGGTAGCGATCATCCTGATCATCGCGGCAATTGCCATCCCCAACTTGCTGCGCGCCCGTATCTCAGCCAATGAAGCGTCCGCAGTCGCATCGCTGCGCACGCTGAACACCGCTCAGATTTCCTACAACTCCACCTACCCGACGGTGGGTTACGCCGCCACGCTGGCCGCTCTGGCTGGGACGAATTGCGCTCCCCCGACGTCCGCGGGCGCTTGCCTGATTGACACGCAGCTGGCCTCCGGCGTCAAGAGCGGTTATTCGTTTGTGATCTCGGGCACGGGCAGCACCACGCCGGTTTCCTCCTATCAGTTCAGAGCCGATCCTCTGGCTCCGAACCAGACGGGCGTGCGCTTCTTCTGCTCGTTCGCCGACGGCGTGATTCGCGCGGGAACGGCCTCGCTGACAACCTGCGACGGCAGCGCCACACCGCTCCAGTAAGCGACGCAATCCCCAACTCGATGCGGCGCGGTCGCGATTCCATGCCTCGTTAGTCACTCCTCAAGAACCATCGGAGATCGCTTGGTTCAGGCGCGAGAAGCTATACTAAGGGCGGCCAGAAATTCAGGCCGGGATGGCGGAATTGGCAGACGCGCTGGTCTTAGGAGCCAGTGCCCAAAAGGCGTGCAGGTTCAAGTCCTGTTCCCGGCACCATCGTTGTTCACTCGTGCTTCGTCGCCACAATCTCAGCGGTCGCCTTCTCCGCAACCACCTCGCGATCGTGCAGCACGCGCATCCCACCGACCAACCGCAAGAGTTCTCCCGGTGCCAGCAAGTGCGAGGCATCCTTGGGTCCGCCCGGCAGCTTCAACTGATCGGTAGTGTACGTTTTGTAGAGCAGCAGGCCACCCGGACGCAGCGCTTTCACGATCTCCGGAAAAATCTTTCGCTCCAGATAAAAGAATCCCATTACGAGGTCGAACTGCGTTTGCGAAGCCCGAAATTGAGTGAGATCATCTATGACAAAGTGAATGTGGGCAGCGAGCGGGCCGGCGTTCTGCCGCGCCAGTTCGACACCAGTTTCCGAGAGATCGATGAGCGTAACATCCCAACCCTGTTTCGCCAGCCAGATCGAGTGCCGCCCGGCGCCTCCCGCAAGGTCGAGCGCGCTTCCTCCGTGCGGAAACAGCGGCTGGATATATTCAGAAAACGCCCGTGCCAAGAACGGATCCGGCTCCAACCATGCGCCAGGACTTTCCCCATATTTCTGGTTCCAGCGCTCGCGCTCGGTTGAGGCAGAAGGCATACGCTGTAATTCTAGCGCCAGTTCAACCTGCGCCCCATGACCCGACTGACCCCCATCTCGACGCGCCCGACCGGTCATAACGGCTCGTCTCTGCCACCGCGCACGGGCGGGGGAGACGACGGGCACAGCGGCCGCGACGGCGGCGACAGCAAGCCCGACTTCATGCCGAACTACGGCGAGCGCTTGCGCCGCGCCCGCTTGGGATTGGCGGTCGCCATGACGCCGATCCTGATGCTTTTCATTTCATTCACGGCGGCTTATCTGGTCCGCCGCGGCTTTCTTACCTTCGACCTCAGCAACAACGCTTACGTCCGAACCTGGCTGCCTGTCCGACTGCCATGGTTCTGGTTGCTGGCCAACAGCGCGGTCCTCATCCTGAGCAGCGTCAGCATCGAATTCGCCCGCCGCGACATTACGAGACAGTCCGCGCTGGCACCTCTCCAATCAATCCCGGGAATCTCGCTTGGCGATGAGCGCCATTTCCCCTGGCTTGGCGTGACCACTGTGCTCGGCTGTACGTTTCTGGCCGGACAGCTGTTTCTCTGGAGCCAGCTCGCAGCCCGCGGTTTCCACCTCAACACAAGTCCGAGCAGTTCGTTTGTCTATTTCCTGACCGGAATGCACGCCCTTCATCTCGCCGGCGGCGCGCTCGCTCTGGCGTTCGCCGATGTTGCGACGCTGCTTCACCGCCCCATCGAATCCCGCCGCATCGTGGTGGACATCACCGCCTGGTATTGGCATTGCATGACCGGCCTCTGGATTTACATCCTCGCGTTGTTCACGTTTGCCGCACAGTGAGTCACGCCTCCGCCGGCCCGCGGCCTCAACTATGTTTCCGTCGGACGCTTCATTTGTTATCCCGGACGATGTAAGCGTTGACACGCAGACCGATGGGTAAATCAGCGCCGCCATCCAGTTGCACCAAAGTCTCCAGGATTTTCATGTCCACCCGTTCGGTGGGCTCGTCGGTGCGGACGTTCTTGCGCCCCAGTTCCTCGCCGATGCGAACGACGTGTCCGGGGAAACGTCGGTCACCGAACGCATCCGCCGTAACGTAGGCGCGCTGCCCCAAAGACAGCTTGCTCACGTCCGCTTCGTCTACATCCACACGCACCCGCAAGTCGCGAGTGTCGCCGATGGTGAAGATGGGATCGGGCACGCTGGTGGAATTCGACACACTCTCGCCTTCGCGATGATTCCTGCGTAGCACCGTGGCATCCAGCGGCGAACGGATGAAGGTCTTCTCCAGTAGTGCGCGCGCATTGTCCAGTTTTGCCTCAGCGAGCTTCAGGTTTGCCTGGGCGACGGCGCGGTCCTCCTCGCGGGCAGCGGCATCCACCAACGCGTGGTGCTGCGACATCTCTTCATAGCGCGCCTTGGCGACCTCATACTCCTTCTCGTAGCGGTCCTGCTCCTCTCGCGAGATCACCCCGGCGGCGAACAGGCCCCTGCGGCGTTGCATATCTGCCTTGGCGTTGTTCATGACCGCCTCAGCCTCCGCCACGGACGAGAGCGCTTCGCGGCGCTCCTGCTGGCGGGCTCCGTTGATGACCTTGCGCAGCTCTGCCTGCTTCTGCATCACCTCGGCTTCGGCGGACGCAACCTGTGCGCGGTAGTCGCTGTCTTCCAGCTCCGCGAGGATTTGCCCGCGACGCACCACGGCCCCTTCCTCTACGTAGATCCGCTTCAGCTTGCCGTTGATTTCCGAACCGAGCTTGATATTTTCCGAACTGGGTTCGACCCGGCCGGCGCCGGCAATCAAGTATTCGTCGTGAGCAGCCGCCTGCACTGTTCGCGGCTTCCTGCCGGCAGTCGTGCGGCCCCAGATCACGGTCGCCGTGGCGGCTGTCAATGCAACCATCGCAGTAATCAACAACACTTTCTTCTTCATGCCATCACCATTTCTTCGCACTTTGTACAGATCAGCAAATCCTCAGAGCGTGTTCGGCAGAGTTTGTCGACAGTAGTCCCATGCTTACGACTTCCGCCATACCTTTGCGTCCCGAAGCTTCCGTCTCCGGCTCGGCAATGCGCCCGTCTTCCATGTGCACGATGCGATCTCCGAACTCGAGCACCCGGCTGTCATGGGTCACCACCACCACGCCGCGCCCGTGTTTCCGCGCCAGGTCGCGCATCATCTCCATCACGTTGCGGCCGGACTGCGAATCCAGCGCCGCGGTCGGCTCATCGGCCAGGATGACGCGTGGCGATCCGGCCAGAGCCCGCGCAATCGCCACCCGCTGCTTCTGTCCGCCGCTCAGGTCCGCCGGGAAACTGTCGTACTTGGCGGCGAGTTCCACCTGGTCGAGCAACTTCCGCGCTTCCTGTTTCGCCCGTTCTCCCCGAATCCGCTTGAGGTCGAGCGCGAGCTCGATGTTTTCGCCAACGGTGAGCGTAGGAAACAAGTTGAATCCCTGGAAGACGAAGCCGATATGCTGCAAGCGAATCTCCGGAAGCTCACGCTCACTGAGCTTCGCCACCTCCTGCCCGGCAATCTGCACACTGCCGGAAGTCGCGCGAAGAATGCAGCCCATAATGGACAGCAGGGTCGTCTTGCCGCTGCCCGATGGCCCCATCAGCAACACCACTTCGCCCTGCTCCACGTCGAAGTCAACGCCATGGAGAACCTGGATTTTGTTTGCGCCTTCGACGTAGACCTTGGTTACATCGCGAACCGAAATTGCTGCCTGCATCAGTCCTCTCCTTACCCTCGAAAGACCATCGCCGGATCGAGGCTGGTCACCTTATTAATGGACACTACCGCCGCACTCACGCACATCAGCAGCGTCAGAAAGAAGATCCCCACCGCCATTTGCCAAGGCAGCAGAATGGCCGCGCCACCGCTCTGGCTGGCGTGCACAATGAAGACACTGACGAACATCGCCAAGACGTAGCCCGCCACCGCGCTCATCCCCGCCTGCGTGATGATGACGCGATAGATATAACTATTGGGCGCGCCCATCGCCTTCAACGTGCCGTACTCGCGGATGTGGTCCATGGTGGTGGCATAAATCGTCTGCGCCACCACTACGACTCCCACGACGAGTCCCAGGAGCGCCGCAATCAGCACGGCTACCCCAGCGCCGGTGGTGAACATCCAGTAGATGCGTGTCATGCTGCTGAATTTCCTGGTGGTCAGCACATCCACATCACGCAGTCGCGACTCAAGCTCGTGTTGCAGCGCGGCTCTGTCGGTTCCGGGAAGCGCGCGCACCAGGATGAAGTACGTCTGGTCCTCGGCGATCCCGGTATAGGCCTGCGCATTCTTGAAGCTGGTGAAGACGTAGGGCGTGGTGGTGAAGGCGCGGATGCCGCGGGTGAATCCCACCACACGCGCGCGGCGTCGGTTGATTTCAAACGTCTCGCCCACCTTCGTCACCCCAAGCTTTTTTTTGTAGATCTCGTCCACCATGACAGCATCGGGAGTCTTCAGGTCCTCCACTTTGCCCTCGACTACGTTCCACGGGCCGCCCACGCCGGTGTAGGGATTGAAGCCGACGATCTGGATCCCGTCTTCCGCGCCTTGCGGCGTCTTCCAGTTGGAGAAGCGCACGATGTACTTGTCCGCATGGGCAACGCCGGGCGTCGCAAGTACCTGGTAGAGCTTCCTCTCTGAGAACGCAGAGCCCTGCTCAATGTAGGGCGTGCCCTTCGACACGATCCAGAGGTCCACCTTCGACTGGTCGATGATGCCGGAGGTGGTAACGGTGAAACCCACGAACAGTCCGAGCTCGACCACGATCAGCACCACGGCGAAGACGATGCCGGTCAGGGTGACGGTCAGCCGGACCTTGTCGTGCATCAGGTTGCGTTGCGCCAGAGGAGGCATAACTCACCGTTCCCGCTTTAACAGCCCGTCCAGAAGGCTGTTAATCATGGTTTCGCCGCGCTGCTGCACGGAGCACCAGGGCACCCATCCCTCGTTGCACTTGGCAATCTGCAGTGAGGTGACGCCGTGCACGCCGCCCCACAGCGTCTGCGCAATCAGGTCGGCGTCCTTCAGGTGCTCGCGGAAGGCCCCGGCATTCAGTGCTTCCCCAACAGTCGCACGCAACAGCTCGTAGGCGTCCTCCTCGGGATTTCCCTTCCCCATCAACTCCTCAGCGCCCTTCGCCACCGGCGGATGCGGCGTCATGAACATCCGGCGGTAGTGGTTCGGGTTGTTCAGGCCGAATTCGATGTAGGCTGCGCCGATCTTGCGCAGTCGTTGCACCGGATCGGCTACTTGCGCCAGCGACACCATCGAGTGAGCCAGAAGCCGGTAGTCCTGGTGGCAGATCTCGAGAAACAGCTCGTCCTTGTCCTTGAAGTGCACGTAAATCGCGGTGGGCGAGTATTCAATCTTGTCAGCGATCTGGCGCATGGAGACGCCGTCGTAGCCTTCGTCGATGAAGAGCTCGCGGGCGGCCTCCAGGATCTTGTCGCGGGTCTCGACCCGCTCGCGTTCGCGCCTCTCTTTGACTCCCATAACATCGGCCTCTTGGTTAACGTTGTTAACGTAACTATGTTAAGTTACGACTTGCCGTTATGCTTGTCAAGCACTTTTTGTGATGGGCTGCAAGCGGTTGATTCCAAAGAGTGAGTAATGACCGATGGGATTTTCAAGGCGGGTTACCGACTCTGAAAAGGAAACTCCCCTCGGGGACTGTGCCGATGACGGCCGATCGGCAAGGATTCCGTCTTAGTTGGCGCTTATGTTGCGATGCCCGGGTCCGCGGTGCGGGTACCCGGAGACGCAGCAAGCTTCGCCTCTGCGGGAGGCGGGGGGACAAGAATGTCCGCCCCACACGGCGGACAGGAGTGTCCGCCCTACACGACGAACCGACGCTTTATAATAGAAAGATTCGGTAGCGAGTTTTGATCCATCTGTAGTGCCAGGGGAAGATGTCCACAGAGAGCATCGTTGTCCGCGGGGCCCGGGTCCACAACCTCAAGAACATCGATTTTGAGATCCCGCACAACACTATGACGGTCGTCACCGGCGTCTCTGGCTCCGGCAAGTCGTCGCTCGCCTTTGACACGATTTACGCCGAAGGGCAGCGTCGCTATGTCGAGTCGCTGTCGGCCTATGCGCGGCAGTTCCTGGAACGCATCGAAAAGCCGGACGCCGATCTGATCGACGGCATCGCCCCGGCCGTGGCCATCAAGCAGAAAAATTCCACGCGCAACCCCCGCTCGACCGTCGCCACCGCCACCGAAATCTACGACTACCTGCGCCTGTTATTTGCCCGCATCGGCCGCACCCACTGTTTGCAGTGCGGGCAGGAGGTCAAGAAAGACACGGTGGACGAGGTCGCCGATCGCGTTCTCGCGCTCGGCGAAGGCACTCGCCTGAATGTGCTTTTCCCGGTGCAGGCGCACACGCCCACGGCGGAAGAGGCCAGCCACAAGAAAGCTCGCGGCAAGAAGAAGCCGGAGCCCGAATCCAATCTGCCCTCCGACGCCGTCAAGGCGCGCTTGTTCGATCTTCGCAAACGGGGCTTCAACCGACTGTTTCAGCGCGGGCAGGTGTTCGAGTTTTCTACCCCGGAATCGCTTCTGGAAATCAACTTCTCCGAGCCGGTCTTTGCGCTCGTGGATCGGCTTGCGGTATCCGCCGACGGCCGCTCCCGCATCGTCGATGCCATCGAGATCGGCTATCGCGAATCCGGAGAAGTGATTTTCGAAACTGCGCCGCGCGACGAAGAAGCCCCGCAGCGTCTTCGCTTTTCCCAGCGCTTCGAATGCAAGAACGACGGCACCCGCTACGAAGAGCCCGAGCCGCGGCTGTTCTCGTTTAACAATCCGTACGGCGCCTGCCCGCGCTGCCAGGGATTCGGGAACACCATCGACTTCGATCTCGACCTCGTGATACCCGACAAGGGGAAAACTCTGAACGAGGGCGCCATCGAACCCTGGACAAAACCGAAATACAAGCCGCTGTTCACTGAGCTCAGGCGCTTTGCCCGCCAGGCTGACATTCCGCTGGACGTGCCGTGGTTCGAACTCGATCCCGAGCACCAGAAGCTCATCATCGGCGGCGAGGGCCGCTTTAGCGGCGTCCGCGGATTCTTTCAACACCTGGAGCGCAAGAAATACAAGCTGCACGTCCGCGTCTTTCTCAGCCGGTATCGCGGCTATTCCCTCTGCTCGACCTGCGGCGGCGCGCGCTTGCGCCCCGAAGCCCGCCAGGTCAAAATCGACGGCAAAGATATCTGCCAGGTCTGCAGCTTGACCGTGGAAGATGCGACGCGTTTCTTCGATCAAATCAAGCTCTCGGCGCAGCAGGCCGCTATCGCTGAAAAGCTCCTGATCGAACTTCAGGAACGCCTGCGCTTCCTGAATGAAGTCGGCCTCGAATACCTGACGCTCAACCGGCTTGCTTCCACCCTGTCTGGGGGTGAGGCGCAACGCATTCAACTCGCAACCTCGCTCGGTTCGCGGCTGGTGGGGACTCTCTACGTCCTCGATGAGCCCTCGATCGGCCTGCACAGCCGCGACACCCACCGCCTGATTAAAATCCTGCACGACCTGCGCGATCTCGGGAACACGATCTTGGTGGTCGAGCACGATCCCGACATCATGCGCGCCGCCGACCGCATCCTCGATCTCGGGCCGGGCGCCGGTGAAAATGGCGGCAAAGTGGTGGGCGTTGGCACTTACGATGAGATCAAGAAGCTGCCCCACTCGCTCACGGGGCGGTATTTGGCCGACGAGTTACACATCCAGGTCCCGTCACAGCGCCGCAAACGCGGGACAGAAAACATCCGCGTCACGGGTGCGCGCGCACACAACCTGAAACGCATCGATCTGGAAATCCCGCTCGGGATGCTGGTGGCGATCACCGGCGTTTCCGGTTCGGGGAAATCCACCCTGCTGCACGATGTTCTCTATCAGGCAATCGCCACGGCCAAGCGGCAAACCAACGGCACCGTGCCCGCTGCCCTGGCATGGGATGGTATCGAAGGCGATCAGTTCCTCGACGAAGTCATCCTCGTCGATCAATCGCCCATTGGGCGCACACCGCGCTCCAATCCCGTCACCTACATCAAGGCCTTCGACGTCATCCGCGACCTTTTCGCTTCGCTTCCAGAATCCAAGAAACGCAGTTTCCCGGCGGGATATTTTTCCTTCAACGTCCCGGGCGGGCGCTGCGAGAACTGCCAGGGCGACGGCACGGTTACGGTCGAAATGCAGTTCCTGGCCGACGTGGAACTGATCTGCGACGAGTGCAAAGGCACGCGCTACAAACCCCAGGTCCTTGAGGTTCGTTACAAGGGCAAGAATATTCACGAGGTCCTGAACCTCACCATTCGCGAAGCCCTTAAGTTCTTCGCCGACGTCCACCGGCTCACCGATAAATTGCGTGTGCTCGACGAAGTCGGACTCGGCTACCTGCGCCTCGGGCAGTCGGCCACCACGCTCTCCGGGGGCGAGGCGCAGCGCATGAAGCTGGCGGCCCACCTGCAGCCCGCGGGACACCGCGAAACCACCCGCTCCTCCGAAGGCGGCGAGGCGAAAAAACGCAGGCGCCGTCTGCTCTACATCTTCGACGAGCCCACCACCGGCCTGCATTTCGACGACGTCAGCAAACTCCTCTCCGCGTTTCGCCGTCTGATTGAGGCAGGAGGCTCGATCGTGGTCATCGAGCACAATCTCGAGGTCATCAAAACCGCCGACTGGGTGATCGACCTCGGCCCCGAGGGCGGCGACCGCGGAGGAAATGTTGTCGGCTCCGGCCCGCCGGAAGCCATTGCGAAACTCAAGAACTCTTACACTGGAAAATATCTGGCACAGATCTTGAACGGAAGCGGCAGTCGAAACAGCAATCAGTGAATCACGAGGTCGGGTGAATTGCGGCAGAGAACTGGACACAGCATCGGCGCCGGAGGGATGGTTCAGGCGATGAATCGCTCGCTCGCCAACGCAATCCTACTCATCTCTGTAGCCGCGTCTGCCTGCGCGCAAACCCAAACCCACACCACCGTCCGCCATCACCGCGAGGTCGTTGAACAGCAACCTGCCGAGATCGCTCAAGCGGAAGACGCCATCCAGAAGAATGATTTTGCCTCAGCCGAAACTCTGCTGAAGAAGGCTCTCGACCGTGATCCCAAGAATTACCAGGCGTGGTTTGATCTCGGATTTGTTTTCAATCGCCTGGGCCGTAGCGAAGACTCGATTCACGCCTACCGGCAATCCGTCGCCGCCAAGCCCGATGTCTTCGAGTCCAATCTGAACCTGGGCCTGATGCTCGCGCGCTCCAACAACCCCGAGGGCGAGCGATTCCTGCGTTCCGCCACCACTCTCAGACCCACCGACCATACTGAAGAAGGTCAGGCGCGCGCCTGGCTTGCGCTCGGTCACCTGCTTGAAAACAGCAAGCCCGAAGATGCGTTCGCCGCTTACCAGAAGGCCGCCACACTCACGCCGAAAGATCCTGAGCCTCATCTTTCCGCAGGCCTGTTGCGCGAGCGCCAGAAGGATTTTCCCGGAGCCGAAGCCGAATACCAGCAGGTTCTCGTGCTCGATCCGCGCTCCACCGAGGCTGTCATCGGCCTCACCAACCTGTACATGAAATCCGACCGCATCAGCGAAGCCGAACCTCTGCTTCACCGCCTCGCCGCCGAACGCCCGGACGATGCCGGCATTCATCTCCAGCTCGGCCGTGTGCTCGCCGCGCAAGGCAAGAAAGACGACGCCATCCCCGAAATCCAGACGGCCCTGAAACTCTCCCCCAACGACTCCGAAGCGCAGCGCGATCTTGCCGACCTTTATGCCAGTACCGGGAAAGACGATTTGGCGGAGGCGGCCTATCGCACCCTTATCACTGCCCACCCTGGCGACGCCGAATTGCACCGCGGCCTAGGACAGGCTTTGCTGCGCCAGAAGAAGTTTCCGGATGCCCAACAGGAGTTGCTGGCCGCGGTCCGGCTGAAACGCGACTGGCCTGACGTCTACGTGGATCTGGCCTTTGCCGCCAGTGAGAACAAAAACTACGAACTCACGGTGAGAGCTCTCAACGGGCGCGAACTGTTAAATACGGAAATGCCGGTGGTCTGCTTTTTCCTCCGTGCCTCAGCCTATGATCATCTCGGTGACTACAAACAGGCGGCGGTCGATTATCATCACTTCCTGGATTCTGCGAACGGGAAGTATCCTGATCAGGAGTGGCAGGCTCGACATCGCCTGATCGCGATCGAGCCGAAGAAGCGTTGACGACCATGCGCCGACCGACCTTTTCGATATTGCTCATGACCTTTGCCCTCACCCTGTCCGCGGCGGCCAAGGACGAGGCTGTGGAGCAACTCAAGGCTCGCGTGGAGAGCGCACACCCTGAAGACCGCCCCGGACTCTGCATCCAGATCGCGCACCAGCAGCTTCGTAACGCCGACAGACTTTACAACGATGGCCAGATCGAGCAAGCCCGCGCCGCGGTGGACGACATCGTCACGTACTTTGAGAAAGCCCGCGACGCGGCGTCCCAAACTAAGAAGCATCAGAAGAGTGTTGAGATTGCCGCTCGCAAAATCTCGGAGAAGCTCCGCGACATCAAGCGCACCCTGGCCTTTGAGGACCAGCCCCCTGTGGACCAGGCCATCAAACACCTGGAAGACATTCGCACCGCACTGCTCAAGGAGATGTTCTCCAAGGACAAGAAATGACGCGCCGCGGTCGGTCTTATACGGCTCTTAGTTTGTGTCTTTTCCTCGCGCTTCCTCTCTACGCCCAGCGCCGCCACGATCCTCTCAATCCAGCCGAAGTCGACCAACTGCGCGACGCCATGCTCGAGCCCGATACCCGCTTAAAGCTTTACGTGAAGTTCACCCGGGACCGCATGACGGCATTGGAGCAAATGCGCGCCAATCCCAAGACCACCGATCGCCCCCGCCAGACCCACGACCTGCTGGAGGATTTCCTCGCCGTTTACGATGAACTGAACGACAACATCGACATGTACGTCGGCCGCAAAAACGACATCCGCAAACCCCTGAAGCTCATCATCGAAGCCGATACCGAGTTTCAATCGAAGCTGCGTGCCCTCAAAGACTCCGCCAACACCGATGCCGCGGAAGCAAAACAGTACGAATTCATCCTGACCAATGCCATCGACACCGTCGACTCCAGCGCCGACGAGCACCGCAAGGCCGTGGCCGAGGTCGAGGAGTACGTGAAGCGCAAGAAGAAGAAATAGGCTCTAGGCTCTTGGCTCTTGGCTTTTAGCTTTTAGCTTCTGGCCCTAGACAGCCTATCCGTTTGAAACTTCTGGTTGCTACACACTTTGCCGCTTAAGATAGTGCTGCATGCAACTCTGGTTTGCCCGTGGAAGTGAAGTTACTATCCGCGAACAACTGGTCACGCAGGTCATCCTGGGTATCCTCAGCGACGACCTGGCCCCGGGTCAGCGCTTGCCCAGCACGCGAGAACTAGCGCGGCGCTTCCGACTTCATCCCAACACGGTCAGTGCCGGCTACCGCCAACTCGAACAGGAACGGTGGGTGGAGTTTCGCCATGGCAGCGGGGTCTATGTCCGGAGCCAAAAACCCGAAGGGTCGCACTCTTCCTCGCTCGCTCTGGATCAACTGATCGCCAAGCTCTTCCGCTCAGCGCGTGAACTCGGCGCTCCCCTTAGCACCGTGCGCTCCCGCTTGCGACAATGGCTGGAACTGCAGCCGCCCGATCATTTCCTGCTGATCGAACCCGACGAGGAACTGCGACGAATTCTGGCTGCGGAGATCGGGCAGGCCGTGGCTTTCCCGGTCCAGAGTTGCGATGTGCTGGACTGCCCGAAGACACCGGACGGCGCGATTCCGGTCGTGCTTCCAAATCGCGCCGCAGCCGTACGACAGGCGCTGCCGGAAGGCACCGACGTTCTCACGCTGCAGGTTCGCTCCGTCCCCACCTCGCTTGCGGGATGGCTGCCCGCCCCGTCCGGCACACTGCTCGGCATCGCATCCGGATGGCCGAATTTCCTGAAATTGGCACGCACTATTTTGCACGCCGCCGGTTTCCACCCGGACGCCCTGGTATTTCGCGACGCGCGCAAGGCGAACTGGCAGCGCGGCCTGCAGCAGACCGCGGCCGTGGTCTGCGACTCCGTCACCGCAACTCTGCTCCCCGCCGGCTGCCGGGCCATTCCCTTCCCCTTACTGTCGGAGTCTTCGATCGTGGAACTCCGTCGTTACGTGGAGTTCATCACCCGTCCGATCGAGTCATTGTGACACTCGCAGAAGTGTCTTAACTCGGCACCCACAGCCGCACTGTGAGCGTTACGATCCGCTCATGAACCTCCGCTATCAAACTCGCGTCTTGTTCTTGAGCTGTTGCCTGCTCGTTCTTGCCGCCTCGAGTGCGGCGCAGGTTGGGTTTCTGGCGGCCCTGAATCGCACTTCCAAAACGGCTTCTCCCATAAGCGAGGCGCCCGCCAGCGAGCCCGAGCCGGAACCCATCACGCTTCCCGCCGGCACGCATCTGCTCATGAAACTGCTCAGCCCTCTGCACACCACCTCCTCGACGCCCGGATCCGGGGTCTACCTCGAGACTGCGTTTCCCGTGGTTGCGAACGGTCGCGTTGCGATTCCCGAACAGACTCGGGTGCTGGGAGTGGTGGCAGACGAGCGCCGGCCGGGCCGCGTGCAAGGCCGCGCCCAGATGCAACTCCGCTTCACGCAGTTGATTCTCCCCGACAACCGCACACTCCCCATCGTCGGAGGTCTGCAAAGCCTGCCCGGATCGAGCGCGAACCGCACCGTCGACAAAGAGGGCACACTGGAACCGGTGGACCAGATTGATGCGGATGTCTACACCATCGCCGGGGCGACCGGAGCAGGGCTTCTGGGCGGCGCCATGAGCCTCAGCCGGAATGGCTTGCGCAACGGCTTTTTGATCGGTGCGGGGCTGGGTCTTGCCAAAGTGTTGTTTACGCGCGGCAACGAAATTTCCCTGCCCGTCGGCGCCAGGGTCGAGATGGTCCTGCACCACCCTCTTACGGTACAGCCAGCATCTCGATCGGCACTGGCCGTCAATCGCAGCCCGGATTCACCCAAGGAGAGCGACCGCCCCTCCATCCCCAAAGTGCAAAGCACCCATCCACGAAGAGCCACCATTCCCTGCCTGCGCGACGGTGTAACCCTCCGATGTGTCACTGCAGAAACTGTCGCAGTCTCGCAAGCCGAGCCGGGTAGTGATCGCTAGTTGAAATCATGAGACACACAAAACACATCCCATTCCGATTGGCGCCGCTCCTGCTGACCGCGACGAGCGCGTTGGCGCAGACCGGAGACTGGCAAGCAGTCAAGAATCTACCGCCCGGCACCCGAATCTCAGTCCGCCCTCACCGTCTCTTTCGCGACACATGCTTCTTTCTGAGTGCGACCGACGACCAACTGGTCTGTGGACGCCTTCTCCATCGTCATCCACGCATCATGATCGTTCTTCCCATTCCAAACGAGGTCGTCCACGAGCGTAAGAGGGTACGGGAAGTGCGCCTTGAGCATGCCGGTACCGTCAACTCGCCTGGCCGGAGCGGGAATCGGAGCGGGAATCGGAACCGCCCTCACCGCCGGCGCGAACAATGGAACAGTTCCTCGACTCACCCTCGGTGTCCTCGGCGCAGTGTTCGGCGCATCCTTAGGGAGTGAGTTCCCAATCATCCACGGCAAAGTGATCTATCGGCGATGACGGCGATGCATGGGAACCCGTGGCTTCGCTGGCAACTGGAAACCGGCGACTGATCTCATGCTACTCTTCCCTCAACGTGTCCCCGCGGCTCACCGAAATCTTTCAGACCAGCTACCGCGAGCTCCGTCCCCGCGCACCGGTGCCGCCCGTGCACATTCGGTTTTATCCATTCGTCTCCATCAACAACACCATCCGCCTGCGCCAGGGAGAACTTTACGTTCGCCTCTCCGATCTGCTCGAAGGCGCGCCGGAACCCGTGCTGCATGCTATCGCGCACATCCTGCTGGCCAAGCTTTACCGCAAGCCGGTCGACCGCACCCAGAGCGCCCGCTACCGGCGCTATGTCGCCAGTCACGATATCTCCTCCAAGGCGCGCCTCGTCCGCCAGATGCGCGGACGCAAGCTCATCCACTCCGCCCGTGGCCACTACTACCATTTAGAGGAAATCTTCGAAGACCTGAACCGCCGCTTCTTCCACGGCCTGATGGGGCGCCCCCAACTCACCTGGAGCCAGAATCACGCCCGCAACAGCCTTGGTCATTACGACCCCGCGCACAACACCATCGTCATCAGCCGGATCTTCGACCATTCACAGGTTCCCAGATACGTGGTCGAGTACATCGTCTTCCACGAAATGCTTCACCTGAAACACCCGGTCAAGCTGCGCGGCAGCCGCAGGTGCGTGCATTCGGCGGAGTTTTCGGCGGAAGAGAAAATGTTTCCAGAACTGGAAGCAGCTACTAGGTTCTTGAAGCGGATCTACTGAGCTGTCATGGCGCGCGAAGCTCTTGTGCGGTAGTCAGCACTCCAGGAGAGCCCCCCAAAAATCCAAGTCCACATGGCCTCCGTTCAATTCTGAGATCCGAGCGAGGAATTTCTCCCGCTCGGCCTCAGTGACCGGGTTCGCCTCTTGTTCCACGGGCGTGCTGCGGCCAGTTGCCAACCGCGCAAACTCGTTCAATGAGGCAACAAAGGATTCGATCGATAATGAGACACGCCTTGGATTCCATCTGCCTTGCCCGTTGAAATCGTGCAGAATCGGGAGGGCAGGGTCGCTCGTATCCAGTATCAAAGGATCACCGCAAGCGGTGTCGTGGCCAATGACAATCCAGTTTGGGTTCCACGCTCCATTCCTCGCGCTGGACAAGGCCGAGCCATCCCGCGCCACCGAGTACCCCATCTGTCCGTTTTCGATCTCGTCTAGTTTGAACAACAGTAAACCACCGACTCCAAAGTTGACCTCATCCGCCGCCAGCAAAGGGCGGATATCCCGGTACCGGGGAGGTATTGGTGGTGGCATCTCCCTTTCAGACTAGAGCACCCGGCGAGTATTTTTCCACTTCGCGAGTGCTGCTGAAAAACGCAGTTCGATGCTGCAGTTCCCCGTGTGATGCAGATCACGCCCACCCGTGACCTCTAGCGTTGACCGCACCCCTCCCAAAACCGTATCCTATCCATATTGAAATTGAAATTCATTTTCAACTTGGGACAGGTGCTCTCTTAAATGCTCCAGGCTTTTATCATCACCCTCCGCGAAGGCGTTGAGGCCGCCCTCATCGTGGGCATCACCCTCGCGTATCTGGCCAAGATCGGCCGCAACGACCTGCGCAAGTCCGTGTATACCGCCCTGGCCGCCGCCTTTGCCGGATCGATCGGCATTGCTGTCCTGCTCTCCCGCCTGAATTGGAACCAGGACATCTTTGAAGGCTGGGTCATGCTGGTCGCCGCCGTCTTCGTTGTGACCATGATCATCTTCATGATGAAGACCGGCCGCAGGCTCAAAGGCGAGATCGAAGGCAAAATCGGCCTGTTCGCCCGCGACGACGCCTGGATCGGCCTCTTCCTGTTCGTTTTCCTGATGGTGCTGCGCGAGGGCGTCGAAACGGTCCTGATTCTTTCCGCCGTGAAGCTGAACTCGACCGAACTGATGAGTTTCATCGGCACTGTTGTCGGCGTCGTCGTGGCCATCTTGTTCGGCGTGATGTTCGTCAAGGGCAGCGTCAAGATCAACCTGCAGAAGTTCTTCAAAGTCACCACGGCCATCCTGTTCTTCGTTGCCGCGCAACTTCTGATCGGGGGCTTGCACGAACTTTCCGAAAACGGCGTGCTTCCCTCTTCCCGCGAAGAGATGGCCATCATCGGCCCCATCGTCCGGAACGAACTGTTCTTCCTCGTCACCATCCTTGTGCTGGCTGCACTGATGGTGCTGTTCGAAATGAAGAGCCGCCAACCGGTTGAACTACCGCCGGCCGGCGCCGCCCGCCGTAAGGCGCTCTGGACCGCCCGCCGCGAACGTCTCTGGATGGCGTCGGTCTACATCTGTTCGTTCCTGTTCATCGTCATGATCACCGCCAGCTTCATCTATGAAAAGAGCGCCAGCGCGCTTTCGCCCGCCACCGAAGTGACGTTTGTGAATGGCACCGTGGCCATCCCGGTGAAGCAGGTTTACGACGGCGACCTCCATCGCTTCGAAGCCAAGGAAGGCGGGGTCGAAATCCGCTTCTGGCTCTATCAGAAGCCCGACGGCAAAATCGCGACGCTGTTCGACGCCTGCGAAATCTGCGGCCCCGTGGGCTTCTACAAAGGAGCGCAGGGTGTGATCTGCAAGAACTGCGCGGCGCCGATCAATCCCCAATCGGTCGGCATGCCGGGCGGCTGCAACCCAATCCCGCTCAAAGCGCAGGTCACCGACGACGCAGTCATCATCTCTGAGGCGGATCTAGTGGCTGGCCGCCACTACTTCGAGCAGAAATAATGTTCCCTCGCCTCGTCTACGAATCGTTTCGCAGACAGACCCGACGCAAGCTTCTCGCCGGAGTAGCCATCACGCTGGGTGTAGCGGTCGCGACTGCCATGATCGCGGTGGCCACCGACATCGGCGACAAGATCAATCGCGAACTCCGCAGCTACGGCGCGAACCTCGTCGTCACGCCGCAGGAAGATACGCTCGACGTGGAGATCGGCGGCGTAAATCTGAAGCCGCCCAGCGACGGCGCCTTCCTCAACGAAGCCGACCTGCCTAAGATTCGCGGAACCTTCTGGCACCACAACATCGTCGGCTTCTCGCCCATGCTGCCCGTCCCGGTAAAACTCGGCAGTGGCCCCGGA
>JAIQFZ010000133.1 GCA_020073015.1 Terriglobia bacterium
CGCTTTCCGGCTAGGCGACTGGCATGTAAACTAGCTCGCAATGAGACTCCCCCGCTGCCTCTCGGTAGTACTCGTGTTGCTGGCCTGGACAGCCGGCGCCTTCGCGTCGGCCTACAATGCCCGTCCGAAGCTCGTTGTCGTGATCGTGATCGATCAATTCCGGGCCGACTACCTCGAGCGCTATCACGATCAGTTCACCGACAGCGGATTCCGTGTCTTCCTCGATCACGGCGCGTATTTCACGGACTGCAACTACGACTACGCCAACACGCGCACCGCGCCCGGACATGCCACGCTCTTCACGGGCAGCTACACCAGCGGCCATGGCATTGTGGCGAACGAGTGGTGGGACCCTCAGAAGAAGAAACGGGTAACCTCCGTCGAAGACGACACGACCAGGCTGCTCGGCGCCGGCCTCTCCAGCCCCGGTGTGTCCCCGCATAACTTGCGCAGCGATACGCTCGGCGACGAACTGAAACTGGCCACCGGCGGCAAGGCGCGCGTGTTCGCCGTCTCCCTCAAGGATCGCGCGGCCGTCCTGCCCGCTGGATTTTCAGGCGATGCCGCCTACTGGATCGATCCGAAAACGGGGGCCTGGATCACCTCCACCTTTTACCGGCAGGACCTCCCGGAGTGGGCGCGCAACTTCAACAACACCCATCGCACCGACAAGTACTGGAACCGCGAGTGGAAAGATGCCCAGGGTGACGCACTCGGCTCGACCGCCCCGCGCAACGGTAAAGACGGAAAGGCGGCGGGATTCTACGAAGTCGTCGGAGCCACTCCCTTCGCCAACGAGTACCAACTGGAATTCGCCAAAGAACTTGTCTTGTACGAAAAGCTGGGTGCGGGCTCAGCGACCGATCTGCTCGCCATCAGCCTCTCCGCCAACGACATTCTGGGACACCAGGTGGGACCGGATGCTCCCGAAATGCGCAGCATGGCTCTCGAACTTGACCGTCAACTCGCGGAATTCATCAGCTTCCTGGGCCACCAGGTTGGTTTGGCGAACGTCTGGATGGCACTCTCAGCCGACCACGGAGTTGCGCCCCTGCCCGAATTCGCGAAGACTCTGCGCTTGCCCGCCGCCAACCTTGATTCCAAAGCGCTCCGCGACGAAATCAATTCCCTGCTTTCAAAACGATACGGGAAGAAAGCGGACTACCTGCTCGATCTTGATTACCCGCTGGCGTGGTTGAACGATCAGGCCTTCGCCAGTGCCGGACGAAAAGAAGCCGAGGCCGAGACCGACGCGGGCCAGGCCATGACAGAAGCCGGGCTCGCCGGCTACTTCACTAAGTCGCAACTGGCGCGCGGCGAAACTCCCAACACAGAAGCCGGCCGCCGCTATGCCCACAGCTACTCACCCGAAGGGGGCTGGTACGTCATCGGCGTTCCGCCACCGTTTCACGTAGGTACATCGAAAGGTACCGATCACGCCACACCCTTTTCGTACGATACCCATGTGCCGCTTGCCTTCTACGGACTCGCGTTTCAACCCGGGGTGTACCGCACCCACGCCGAACCCGTCGATCTGGCCGTAACACTCGCTTCTTTGCTGGGGATCAACCCGCCCGCGCAGGCCACTGGAAGAGTGCTCACTGAGGCGCTCCAGGCACCGCGCAAGACCGCTATTCCGTCCGCAGGAGAGACGCAATGACGCCGATGGCCCGTCCGGACTTGTCGGTGCGCTTGGCCGGCATCGAGTTGAAGAACCCGATCATCGCCGCCTCCGGCACCTTCGGGTACGGTGTGGAGTTCGAAGATATCGTCCATCTCGACCGCCTCGGAGGACTCGTCGTCAAAGGTCTCTCCAAAGAACCGATGACCGGCAACCCGCCGCCGCGCCTGTTTGAAACCGCCGCCGGAATGCTGAACGCGATCGGGCTACAGAATATCGGCGCGCAGGCCTTCCTCGACGAGAAACTGCCCGCGTTGCGCGCCAGGAAAAACGTGGTCGTCTTCGCCAACGTCTTCGGCTACACCCGGCCCGACTACGAACACACCATCGAGATCCTGAACCAGGGCGATGGCATTGCCGCCTATGAGTTGAACGTCTCCTGCCCCAATACCGCCAGTGGTGGCATTCAGTTTGGCAGCGACCCGCTCCTGCTCGACGAAGTGGTACGAACCGCCAAGCGGGTCTCCGCCCGCCCACTGATCGTCAAGCTCTCGCCCAACGTCACCAGCATCGCGCAGATGGCGTACGTAGCCCAGGAAGCGGGCGCGGATGCCATCTCCCTGGTGAATACGTTTCTCGCCATGGCTATTGATGCCCAGACGCGGCGCCCGCGGATTGCCAACGTAACCGCCGGCCTTTCCGGTCCCGCGATCAAACCCATCGCGCTGCGCATGGTCTACGACGCGGCGCACGCCGTGAAGATTCCTATCATCGGCATGGGCGGCATCACTACTGCCGAAGATGTGATCGAATTCATGCTGGCCGGCGCCAGCGCGGTGCAGGTGGGAACGGCCAGCTACTTCGATCCGGTCGCGACCGAAACCCTGGTTGAGGAGTTGTCCCACTATTGCCGCGAACACCGCATCGAACAGTTAGCCGACTTAACCGGCGGTCTGCTGACCGACTAACGGCATTTACGTTACTCTTGCGCGGCGGTCGTGGGAGGTAGAGATCCTTCGCTACGCTCAGGATGACAATCACTAAGATTTGCGCAGCCAGAACCCTGGGAAACGCTATCGCCCGGTGGCGTGCCAGATCGACCCCGGCGCCTGGTAATTCAATCCCTCTCCCCAGACCACGTGCGTGTCTTCGTGGTTATCGATCGCCATCCCGAAATAATCTCCGAACGGGAAGCGGAAGCCCTTCTTCGCAATATAGCGATAGCCCGGCACGTAACTCGAGAGCCGGATCTCTTCCCCCCAAGTCGCCCCACCGTTGCTGGAGCTGCGGTAATACGTGTTCCAGTACGGCGCGTTGCGCGCATCCATCCAGGCGACCCGGACATCTCCGTTGCTGCCCGCCACGATCGCAGGAAAAGCGTGCTCGACTCCAGGTTCCGCATACGACAGGCTCACGCGCGGCAGCCAGTTTTCACCGTGGTTGGTCGAAGAGGAGAAATAAATCCGCTGCGGCCCCATCTTCAAGCTGCCGGCGCTCCACGCCGCGTACAAAGTCCCGCCGACATCGGTAGCAAGCGCCACCTGAGCGCCCAGATAGGCCTCGCTGCATTCCTCGGTTTCACAGCCGGGCGCGGCCGCGGAAGCGTCGAGCAGGCTCGGATTCCACGTCCTGCCCCCGTCCGCCGACCGGGCAACGTACAGATTCACCATGCCCCGCGCGCCGCCCGCTTTCGAATACGAAGCCCATGCCACATACACGTTACCGGCTGCATCAACCGTCGCAGCGCCCAGCAACGACCACCCGGGGCGGTTGTCCGTATTCACGCGCGTCGCGGCGAAGCTCCGTCCGGCATCCTGCGAAACCGCGACCCAGACGTCTTCCTCGTGGTTGAAGCCCACATAAACACTCTGTCCACGTACGGCGAGCGCGGGCTTATCCAGTTCCACAGCGCTGCGCACGGCGATCGCGTATGCCCACGTGGCCCCGGAGTCCACTGATTTCGCCACCACGACCGCGCGTTTCCCGCTCTGCAACCAGGCCGCGTAGACCGTGCGCCGGTCGGCCGGATCCACCACCAGCTGCGCGTCATACTGCCCCGATCCCGTTTCGAGCATCACGCGCGGCGCTTGCCAGGACTTGCCGTTATCATTGCTGGCCAGCAAAAGCATGGTCGGAATGCGGCAATCCTTGCAATCCGGCACCCGTCCATAGTGCGGATAAAGCACATACAAATGGCCCGCACCATCGGCTGCGACCGCCGGTTCCCATTGATCGCCCGTCGTCAGCCCCACGCGTTTTTGCGTCGAGAAACGCGGCGGCGCCGCCCACGCCAGACTGGCAAGCGCAAGCAGCACAACCACGAGTTTGGAATAAGCAGATTTCACGTTTCAGCAGGGCGGGGGGAAGGAGGAAACTACCCTTCGCTAAGACTTTAGCCCGAAGCCAGTCCCGGGTCAACCGCTGAGGTACGGATGGCGCATCGATCGTTCGCTTTAACATGAGATCCGGGAACTGCCGGCCGCCAGAATTTCTGGATCACCGCAACTGCGACTGCGGAGGCCGGGGAGAGAAAAGCAAAAGCAACAGGAAGCCGCCCAGGTAGAAACCCCACACGTGGACGAGCGCAAAGCCTGTCAGGCGCAGAATCAGCCCAAATAGAGCCAGCGCTTCACACAGGGCATACAAGAAAATGTACCCGGTCTTCCAGCGCGCCTGCAGCAGTTGATCGCTCGGTTTCTCTCGGAGCAGGGCTTCGGCCGGCAAGACGAGCGTCCGGCGCACGACAAACGCTGCGCCCAAGGTGCTGATCGAGGCCAACGACAAGGTGTAGAAGAGCGCGTTGTTCGCAGTTGCAGCGCGACCTACGACTTCGCCCACTGCAACATACAAGACAACGCACACAACCATTGCGATCTGGACTAGGCGCACCAGTCGAACTGCAGTTTCCATCCTCTTAGAATTCTGCCCCGAAACGATTGCCGGTATAGAAAAATTTGCTCGGAAGAACCCTCCTTGGTAATGACGTAGGCGCCAAGACCAACCCGCAGGAGCTCGCCCGTCACGGGAGTGAGAATCACGACCCCGTAATTTTCACCCGCAGCTCTTCTGGCAATCGCTCCCGGATCTCGGCCGGCAGGCGATCATGGACATGCCGCGCCCCAAGTTTTGCCGCGTCCACCACCGCCATCGGAGCCGGAGTCGCCACCGCCACAATCAGCCAGATCAGCGCCGACAGAGCAAACCCCGCCAGCGCCCCTACCTCCAGCCAAAACGCATGGCGCGGACCAAAATACCGGATCACCGCAAATGCCAGTAGAAACACGGCCGCCGAGACCGACGCCAGCACGATCAGCGAAATGTCAATGATCCGGTGCAGTTTCTGACGCCCGCGGCAGTGCTCGCAATCCGCGAAGTGTTGCTCGTAATCGCCGCGCATCTCCGGCGCCAGCCCGGAGATGTCGTACCGCCATCCGGCGAGGATTTTCCCTACGATGGGTTCTAGGCACTGGCTCATAGAATGCTACAGCCGGATCGGCTCAAGAGCTTCCGACTGGGTGGCCAACAACACGCGGTTGCGCCACAGCCCCTGGCGGCCTTGGAGCGCCTGTTCGGCCGCGGCGCGCGCGATTTCAGGATGGTTGTTTTGTTCGGACAAATGCGCCAACACTACATACGATGCATATCCATCATAATCGCTGGTAAAAAATTCCGCGAGCGCGTCATTCGACAGATGCCCCACCCGGCTCATCACGCGCTGCTTCACCGACCACGGATACGGCCCCGAGCGCAGCATCTCCACATCGTGGTTTGATTCCGTCACCAGCACATCGCACGCGCGCAGATGATCGCGCACGCTCACCGGCATGTAACCCAGGTCGGTCGCAAACCCAATCTTCACTCCCTCGGTGCGAAACGTGAAGCCCACCGGATCGGCCGCGTCATGGGGAATCGTGAACGGGGTAACCGCAATATCCCCCACCTGAAAACTCCGGCCCGCTGCGAAATGCTCCACTTTCCGCAACTCCGGAGTCTTCCCTTCCTCGTCGCGCATGTTCCTGTTCCAGGTGTGGTGAGTCGGCTCAGTCAGAAAGACCGGCACGTTCAGCTTGCTAGCCAGCCGTTGCAAGCCGGCTACGTGGTCGGAATGCTCATGAGTAATCAGGATGGCAGAAAATTGTTCTGGTCTCTCCCCCAGCGCGCGCACGCGTTTGAACGTCTCGCGACACGAAAGCCCGGCATCCACCAGAATGCGCGTTGTGCTGCTCGCCACCACCGCGCTATTGCCGCGGCTTCCACTGGCCAGCAACGAGACGGACACTGCCATGTTCGCAGCTTACCCTTAACCACTGTGGAAACGCGAGTACCTTTTCGGCTATCCGGCACCTTTGAACGCCCTGTTCCCCTGGGCCGTCGGAGCCTGCGCTGAGCGAAGTCGGAGAGTTGTCTGTGGTCAGAATCTCGATCCCCAGCTCGACGATGCCTTCGCAACCCGCTCACTTCTTCTTGAACAAATTGTCCACCACTCCCCGCCCCATCGCCCCGCCAAACGCCCCCGCAATCCCCGGCAGGAAGGCCAGAAACGATTCGTAGATCTGCGCTCGCTCCGGCTTCTGCGAAAGGAAGTAGTAAGCCAGCCACTCCACGACGGGTACAAACACTCCCACCATCAATACCCACCGCCATGGCTGTCGCGGACGCACAAACCCCAGCAGCATGCATGCCGCCAGCACAATCATGGCCGTAAATAGCAGGTCCCCCACCTTGATATCCGCCCATCCCGCCAGCGTCCCAAACAGTGCCGCCAGCAGATAGTAAAAAACGTCGCCCCCGGAATTCCCTTCCGGAAGAATCCCTCCCCACGCAGTGGTCATAGATCTGATTCTACGAGAACAATCGCCTCAAGGCTCCGTCGAGGACCTCTAGTCTTCGGGGGCTACGCGCTCCAGGGCTGTGGGAACCACGCTCTTTTCCCGGCCTGGCCACCTGATCCTTACAAACACTTTGCAAATTGTTTACAAGATAGTTGGCGGCGAACAAGCGCGCGCCCTATCTTTACTTGTAGAGTGCGCTCAGCCCAGGTTCGATCGACACCTCTTCGGAAGGTGCGCGGATCAAGAATTTCCCCCTTTGATCGGCTAAGAGAAAGACCAGGTAACCCTAAAGCTGTCTCGATGCCGGCGCTCCCAGACTGTTCGGCGGGAGCGGCAGGTGGAGTGTCTCTGGACGCCGTCCAGGGGATTTACCGCGGGCCACTGGCATTAGTTAGGGCTGCGTAACCGAACGCAGGTGTGCTAAGTGAAGGGAGAATAAACATGACAAGCAAGATTGTTTCTATGTTTGGCAGCAGCCTCGCGGCCTTCATTCTCGGCCTGCTCTTGAGCCCCCAGTTAATGGTGCCCACGGGGGACCAGCGCCGCGCCGACGCCGCCTTCAGCGACGGAGTCTTTCAAGCGACCCTTGATTTTCAAAGTGGTCGCAGACCGCATGTCGCAAGCGGCCGCTGGAGCAGCGAGCAAGATCGTTTGTCCTTCGCAAGAGCCTACCAACAGCGTTGGCGTGAGTTATTCAAGGACGGCTCCGGCACAATGGCCACCGTAGATGACGCCCAACTCGCCGGATATTGGGATGGAATCGTGGAAGGCGCGCAGGACGGCAAGAGTTCGCAACCATTTCAAGTTGGGGGAGCCCACAAGGACCAGGCGGCCCTCAGCGTTCACGCTAGTAGCTATAGCGACGCCGAGAAGCAGCACTACCTCAACGGTTACGCCGCCGGTTATAAGGCTGGCTACTACGCCCAGCACGATCTGAAGACAGTAGCAAATCGCTTCTGAAGGATGACACCGGCAGCAGGCCACCCCGCTTGCGCGAGGGACGAAACCCCAAGACCCAGCCCTTAAGCAGTGTCCCGCAAGTTCGTGGCATAAATCCACACTGTCCTCCTGAGCGAAGCGAAGGACCTCTGGATTTGCATGCGCGATGCATAGGTCTTTCGCTTCGCTCAAGATGACAACCCAAACTTATCTCGCGAATCTCCGGGACACGACACTAGTACGTGTAGAACCCCCGCCCACTCTTCCGCCCGAGCCAGCCCGCGTCCACCATCTTGATCAGCAACGGACAAGGCCGGTATTTGGGATCGCCCAACCCATCCTGCAGCACCCGCATGATGTCCAGACATACATCGAGCCCAATGAAGTCCGCCAGAGTTAACGGCCCCATTGGATGCGCCATCCCCAGCTTGAACACTTCATCCACCGTCTGCGCCGTAGCTACGCCTTCCATCACCGCGTACATCGCCTCATTCAACAGCGGCATCAACACCCGGTTCGAAACAAACCCCGGCGCATCGTTCACTTCTACCGGAGTCTTCTCCAGTTTCACAGCCAAATCCCGAACCGTTTCGTACGTCACCTGTGACGTCGCCAGCCCGCGAATTACTTCCACCAGCTTCATCACCGGCACCGGATTGAAGAAGTGCATCCCGATCACTTTGTCCGGACGCTTCGTGAGCGCCGCAATCTTGGTGATGGAAATTGACGAAGTATTCGACGCCAGAATCACGTCCGGGTTCGTCAACCGATCCAGATCGCGAAAAATTTCCGCCTTGATCTCAAACTTCTCGGTCGCCGCCTCGACGATCAACTCGCAATCGGCCAACTTGGAGCGATCAAGCACCGGAGAAATCCGCCGCAGCGCCGCCTCCTTGTCACTGGCCGCGATCTTCCCCTTCGCAACTTCACGCTCCAGGTTTTGCCCGATCGAGTCTAGCCCGCGATCCAAAAACCGCTGCTCCACATCACACAACACCACGTTGAAACCGCTGCGCGCAAACACGTGGGCAATCCCGTTGCCCATGGTCCCCGCTCCAATGACTCCGACCCGCTGCATTGTCATAATTGCCTCGCTTAAAATCAGTCCGCCTCGGCTGAGAAAGACAGCTTACTCGTGTCCACCATGTCCGCTATTTTGCCGGGGTGTTTTCCTCGAGGCCGCGGTACTTCAGCATCGCCTTCGTGTTGGGCGGTGCCCCTCGCCAGGCTTCGTACATTTTGGCGAGGTCCTGGGTGTTGCCACGAGAGAGGACCATCTGGCGGAAGCGGTCGCCGTTGGCGCGGGTGAGGCCGCCGTTGTCGACGAACCACTGGTAGGCGTCGTCGTCGAGCATCTGGGTCCAGAGGTAGGCGTAATAGCCGGCGCTGTAGCCGCCTCCCCAGATGTGGCTGAAGTAGGTGGAACGATAGCGGGGCGGTACGTAGCTGACACTGAGGTGGGTCTTCTCGAGCGCCTGCTTCTCGAACTCACCGGGGTTCTGGAGTGGGGCGCCGGAAGGAAGAAAGTGCCACTGCATGTCGAGTTCGGCCGCAGCCAGTAGTTCGGTCATGCCGTAGCCTTTGTTGAAGGTGGCAGCGTTCCTGAGGCGCGCAGCGAGATCTTCCGGCATGGGGGCACCGGTTTTGTAGTGCTTCGCGTAATGGCTGAAGATCGACGGATAGCTGGCCCAGTGCTCGTTGAACTGCGAGGGAAATTCGACGAAGTCGCGAGCGGTAGCGGTACCGGAGAGGAGGGGGTACTCGGCGTCGGAGAACATGCCGTGCAGGGCGTGTCCAAACTCGTGGAACATAGTGGTGACGTCGTCGAAGCTGATCAGTGCAGGTTCGCCTTCGGCCGGCTTGGGCAGGTTGGCGACGTTGTAGACGACCGGCGTGGTCCCTAGCAGGCGGGACTGGCCGACAAAGCTTGACATCCAGGCTCCACCGTTCTTGTTGTCGCGCTTGAAGTAGTCGCAATAGAACAGGGCGAGGTGCTTACCGTTAGCGTCAAAGACCTCGAAGACGCGCACATCAGGGTGGTAGACCGGGAGGTCGTGCCGCTCTTTGAAGCTGATTCCGTAGAGCTGATTGGCGGCGTAGAAAACACCGTTCTGGAGGACACTATCGAGCTCGAAGTAGGGTTTTATCTGCGATTCGTCGAGGTCATAGCGAGCCTTGCGGACCTGCTCAGCGTAGAAGTCCCAGTCCCAAGGCTGGAGCCGGAAGCCACCCTGCTGGGCGTCGATGACGGCCTGGATGTCCTTCGCTTCGCGGGCGGCTTTTGCGGTCGCGGCAGGAACGATGGCGTCCATGAACTGCAATGCGGCTTCGGGTGTTTTGGCCATCTGGTCTTCGAGCTTCCAGGCGGCGAAGTTCGCAAAACCGAGGAGCTTGGCCTTCTGAGCACGCAACTGAGCAAGACGCGTGACGGTATCGCGGGTGTCGTTGGCATCGCCGCGCTCGGTGCGGTTCCAGGAGTGCTCGAAGATGGCCTGACGGGTGGCGCGCTCGGTGAGTGACACGAGGTCGGGCTGCTGCGTGGTGTTCTGGAGTGGAAGGACGAAGCCTTC
>JAIQFZ010000018.1 GCA_020073015.1 Terriglobia bacterium
ACAGGCTTGTACATGACCCTGCATTGTAAGCTTCTTAAAATGATTGGCGAAACCAGGCGATTACACTCAGAACCCCCACCGGGCCGAGTTGTGAGTGAAATGGGGATTTTTCGCCAGTTACGTTCGGCGAAGACCTTCCTTGCGTTTATCCGCAAGGATTTGAGAGGTCCTTGACCACATCCACAACGACACCAAATACCAGCACGCGATCCAGAAGACGAGTACACCGAGTCCACGAACAACGAAGTAGAAATCGAATCCGAAATGCCAGCCGAAATGGCTGTGGTACACGGAAAGAATCCCCAGCAGGGACGACAAGCCCCCGAAGATGAGTACTTGGCGAACGATGAACCGCCTCTTCGCTACATCGGCCCGCTGCCTACTCGACATTTGCGAATCTTACCCTTCGTCGCAATCCGCTGCAAATCAAGTCAACTGTTCAGAACAGGCGATTACGCTTATTGACCCTACGCCCCGCTGCCCACTCCCGGCATTCGCGCCCCACTCACCCCGCTAGCGCGCGGGCCCCCGGCCTCTGGGTCCAAATCCGTGGTAGAGGGGGGTCGACAATTTTTCCCGAAGTGTACTACCCCGTCAAGGATGGGTCGGGGTTAGCTATACGAACGGGAAAGTTCACCCCCCACCACCAGACTTGGACCCAGGGGCCGGGTGCGCTGTCTAGCGAGGCGGTCGCTCTGCCTGGAACGGAGAAGCGAGAGGGCGAGGGGCGAGATCGTTAAACGCAAAAACTTACGGGACCGAAACCCGACTGGCTACTTGCCTACTGGTTCTTGGTATTGGCCATGCGCTGGATTGCCCGCTGTGCCAGCATGTACGTAGAATTCGGTCTCGGTTCACCTTCACTGTCTTTTTCAACTTTTCGGTAAGTAGTCAGAGCGGCGTCCAAGCGACCGTACTGCTCGGCAATTCGTCCGAACACATACCAGACTGCTGAGTTCGGCTCCTCCATGCCGCTTTGATCCATTGCTTGGATAAGCAATTGGTGCGCCTCGCCTACACGGCCTACCTCGGCATAGACCGACGACAAGGTGTGTGTAACTCCGAAGTTCTTGTTTTCTGTCAGACGAGCCGCTCGTTGTGCCGTTTCGATAGCGTCATTGGGCAAGTGTTCAAGGAATAGTGCGTTCCATGCGTAGTTGTTTAGAAGTGACGCGCGTGGCTCTCCCTTTTTTAGAGCGTCGCGCAGAATACTGAGCGATTCATCTATCTTACCTTGACGTTCGGCTGCATCGGAAAGAACCTCAACTGCATCAGCATCTTTGGGGCTACGGTCGAGCCGTTTCTTGGCAGCGTTTTCGATAGCTTTCCAATCCTTCAACTCCACGCATGCGTACACAAAAGACTTGAATGCAGTGGGTGAATCTAAGGAACTGCGGAGCAAACGTTCCGACGTGGAGCGCGCCTCGTTCCAGCGTTTCAGTGTGGCATACGCGCTGGAGAGCGCCAAATCATATGCAGCGCGCTGTGTATCATCAGTGGCTTGTTCGCGGCCAGCGACCAAAGTCGGAAGAAGGGGTGCTATCTCATCGGAATCAATCAACAATATTACTGCAGCACGTTCGATGGTGGACTTGCCCCCGTTCTGTCCCTTGCGCCAGAGTCGCGGAAATATGGGCCCATCGAGCGGATCATCGCCGCCTGAGACGCTCTGCTCTTCGCGTGCCCAATCAAGCCATTTTCGCGCAGCTGCCACGTCTCCCTTCTGCAGCCTAGCAAGAGCAGTTCGTCCCATAAAACGCATCTCCCCGACTGGAAGAATGTGGTAATGCTCTCCGTCTTTGGAAACGTAAAGAGAAAGATCGCTTAGACCTAAACAACGGACCGTGACTCGGTAACCCGTGGTGTCGTCACCCTCAGCGGAGGTCTTCATATTGCTAAGGAACACGTCGCCGCGCGCTTCTTGTGCAAGATCCGCAACTGCTGTATTGCGAATGTAATTTGCGAGACCACGCAACGAATCCACGGTTACCTCTTCTTCCTGCAAGGCACCTTTCTTTTTGGCTGCGGGAGCTTTAGCGAACATGTCCACGGCGCGTGGATCAGGGCTGTCCGGTCCTACGACCAGGGTCAGCATTTTTTGGACAAAAGCAATGGGGTCTTTCTCTGAGGTGACAAGGGATTCATGTGGCTGTGTCGTCGCAAGCGCGTTGATGAGCTCTAGACTGGAATCCCCTGTGTTGACCTTTGAAAGTAGATCGGCGGCCTGCTTATAGTAACGAAGGTTCAGCAGTCGGTTTGCCGCAGTGGTTAGCGCCTCCATTCGAGCTTTTTCATCGCTTGTGAGCTCAAAGGATTTCTTCAATCCTGCTTCCGAGCCCTGTGTAGCCGTGCGGCTAGCCACGACCAAAGCAATTCTTGTGGCATCAGGCTCCAGTTGCGTCGCCAGTTCCTCCACATCCTTGAACTGACGGGAATAGAAAAGGGCAAATAGCAAATTGTTATCAAGTGCCTTCCACGTGGATTTTCGTTTCTTCAATTCCCGGTATTGCTCAACCGCTCCTTTGATATCCGCCTTGTCTGAATAACGTTCTCCGTTACTGTCGTACTCCAACATAATGGCGAAGTCGATGCGAGCATCGTCGTCATCAGGATCCAGGTCCAACGACTTGCGATACTGCTCCGCGGCGGCGGTCAAGTCACATCCTTTCTTGAACCGTCGACCGATAAGATCGTGCTCCAGAATCCAGCCGTATGTCTTGTGAGCCAATGCAGAACTCGGCTCTAGCCGGACTGCCTCTTTCGCCTCCGTGCGGGCTGCTTCGCCCAATCCGGCCTCTAGCAAGCCATCTGCAATCTGGACGTGGTGGAGAGCCTCAGTGGGATGCACCTTCACTAGGCCGTCGAAGGCGGCAATCGCCTCACGCGTTTTTCCTGCCGAAAGCAAAGCGTATCCAACCTGGTCGAAGGCAACCGCGATAGCGTTAGACTTCCGCAACTCAACTACCGCCCTGCGCAACGCCTCGCCTTCCGCTGCCGTATAGCGAGACTTCACCGTGTCGAATCGGAACGTGGCATTCACGATTCCATTTGGGTCAACACTATACTCCTGCGAGAGTTTCGCTGGTCCCAAGTCCTGCGTCCGGTTGTCTGGAACCGCCCGCAGCTTGAACCCTGGCGGCGTAATAATCTTGTATCTCCACTCGGTGATGAAGCCTGCTGGCAAGACGTAGTCAACCGACCTCGGGGGAAGCGGCTTCTCGATTTTTGCCCTCTCTTTGGCTAAGTCCTCATCGTTTTTCTTGAAGTAATCCGGCAGACGACCGACGATGCCAGACAATGGGATGGCCATCCGCGCGTCATGGAGCGATGTCCATCCTCGTTTTGCTTTCACTGCTTCGATTCGAAAAAGAAACGGCTCCGTCAAATTTGTCCCATCGCCCCGCTCGACCTTTGGAGGCTCTTCGGACAGATAGGCACTTTTTACGTAGTCCTCCATTTCTTTCTCGACCTTTTTCGAATCACGGTCGGTGCCGTAATAGGCGCGATAGCGACGATCAATGTACCCGTGCGATTCCGAGCTCTCCACAACACGAGCCGGACCGAATTCCGCGAGGTGAAATTCTCTCGTCTCAAGCAGCAAGTTGTCGGCAGGAGCAGAGATTGGCGTTTGCACAGGCGAGGCACTTCCGTCCCTTATTACGAGCGCTTGCTTACCCTGGTCGCTGGGGGCCAACTGTCCAGGGGGAGAGAACTCATCGGTCGCGTCGATCCAGATGTCCGGTTTCCCAGGCACAAAAACGATGGCATGATTGAAGAGATTGTCACCGGGAAGGGACGGCGACACATCCTGTCCATCCCCAGCCTTAAGAAGTGCTAAGTAGGCGTCAATGCCAGAAGCGCGAAGCATCGCCACTAAGGTGGCAGCCTTGTCTTTGCAATCGCCATACTTCCTCTGTAGCACCTCACTCGGGGGCTGCGGCACCAAGCTGGACTCGCCAAACTCCACGCCGGTGTATCGCACCAATTGATGAAGCTTGGCCGTAAGCTTGCGAATCTTATCAGTTCGGGAATCGCTTGCCGAAATGCTCTGGCTTACTAAAAGGCGAACATCATCCACTCGAATCTGCGGATCGGCCATCTGTTGATAGGCGGATGCTGCCTTCTGCCAGGAAGGCACAGTCGAGAATTCAACCTGCGGCCAATTCACGACATCGCTGGGCACGTTCAGTTCGGTCTGCTCGATAGGTGCAAGCGGACCGTCTTCGATCTTTATGCGCGTAACGCCACTCGTTGAAGTTTTGTCCACGATCGCGGCTGGCAGTAATCGCACTTCATATCTGAGCATTACCGAGGAAGGCGCTTCCAACAAGATACGCACGCGGCGAACCGGAACTCGCCGGGCGATAAAATATCGCCGGATGATTCCGCCGGGAATAGCAGGTGAAGTGTCTTGGAGACTTACCTGTACTTCGACCACCGAGCCGGTGGCAACTGCGGGCAGAGGACCACGATAGAGGCGTGTGTCGCTGTACACTTGCGAGGCGTCCTCTCTCGCGGGGGTATCCGACAATGTTTTTGGGTCGAGCATATGTTCTACTGCATCGCTCGTTATTACACGCGCATGTATCTCAGGCTGCTTCTGATGCCACGGCTCCCAACGCAAGCCCGTGCTGCCCCAAGACTTGACACCGGCACTGGAGTCCACCCTGTAAACGACGCGGAACTGTTCTCTTGCGGTTCCTTCTGAGTCGACTGATACTGATCGCTCGTCAAGGAGGACTGTCACATCAAAACCTTTTTCGCTTTCCACTGCGGCTGCTGCCTTTATGATCTCTGCTGGATTTCCAGTGAAAGCGGGGCCGGTCCAAGGGGCATCAGCACCTGCCGCATTAGTCGAAAGTGGGCCCCCAACCGCGAGGCTCATTACCGCGAAACACAGTAGGTTGCGAAGTCGCATGGCATTTTCCTGAGGAGGGTGACGCTGCAAAGTTCTGTCAGTTCCACCCGAGATAAAGTCTATGCCGCTGCCAAGCAGAAGGATACCCGACGGCAGATTAGTAATTTTGCATCAAGTTAGAATCGTTGGGAAAGGGCGTTGCTCACTGTCAGCCGTGATGTGAGATGCTTTCAGAAGTCCCGTAATTCACTGCTAGCAACAGCAGGATTCATCCCTCTAGCGCCCTCTTGAGGACCGCTAGGGTAGCGCGACGCACCCCGCTGCACTCGATCTTGAGTCTCCCAGCCCGAACTGCGCGCCCACCCAGAGACTCGCGCTGATGACTCCGATCAGCCACGCGCGTCCCTCCGTGAATTGCTTCAGGACGATGGGACTGAATGCCAGGAACACACAATACATCGGTAGAATCCGGGCGAACCCGACTTGATTCCACAGCAAAGCCCCGGAGACAAATGTTTGCAGCGGGTGCGTTGCCCGATGCATCCCGGTACCGGGAGAAAGGACAACCAGAATCCCCAGGACCAGCAGCGCGATGTGGGTCAGGTAGATCGTCCCGGTGCGCCGGAAGACTTTCGACACCATCGCGGAGTTTCCGCTTCTCTGCCTCAGCGGAAGGTAAACCCAGCTGGAGACTAGTCCCGACAGAAAAACGAAGCCGTCCGGAGCCGAGGCGTAGCCGAACGTGTACTCGGTGAAGCGTGCCAGGGGGTTGGGAAAGTGCCCCAATGACATCGCAACCAGGAAGTACCCACGCAACGTATCGACGCGCCAATCCCGCTGCATGATAACTCTGGGGCAATCAGCATTCCGCCGGGAAGGCGGCATCCAGTGGCTCCTGGTGCTCGTTTAGCGCATACATGCGCAAAACCTTGCACGATCTGTGGAAAACCCTCCGTCCACCTAATATCGTTTCCCCGGCATGAAAGACGCCGCCCCCGGGCGGGCGTCTGTACCAAATCGGGAATCGGCATCCAGCGACTCACGCAGATGGCTCGAAAGGCCGATTGACAGCCGGAACCAAGGGGACTAGTTGTGGAGTGTACTGAGCCACAGACTCTCCGTTATCTGTAGCCCAGAAGACAGCCCGTTTCTGCGCCAACGAGGGGCACTTCCATGAAGGCTTCTTCGGTTGGCCGTTTCCCCCGCGGCTCGTTCTTGATCTGGATCGTTATCGGCGCTGTTCCCATCACCCTCGCCCAGCCTCGCGGTACTTGGGCCATACATGATACAGCCGTTCCCGCGTGTGGGGCCGCGTGTGACAGCCAACCGCCCGCGCTCCCGACGGCTGAGCAGATTGACTATCTAGGGACCTATTCTCCCGACGGAAAATATAGAACGAGGGTGCGAGCCGGGAGCGGCAACGTCCTTGGCTCGGCATCGTCGTCTCGCTCCTCCCGGGGTTGGTCGCGGCCCAGCGAGGTTCCCGGTTCCATCAATCTTCATCCCAGAGAGCGTGTGGAAGAGAACTATGAAGTTCCCGCCCACGCTGTGAAACCTGTAAAAGGTCAATCCATCCTGGCGTCACTTCGGGACAGCATTGTCACGTTTGTCTACGGACGGGAACGAATTCTGCTGGCGCCCCATCACGTTACGGTTGACTCCCGCGGACGCATGCTCATTGTTGACCCGGACGCCCGCGCCGTTCACGTCCTCGGGGGCGGGGACTCCTTCCGCATCGCCGGGGGTCCGCAACGCCGCCTGCGGTTGCCGAATGGAATTGCGGTCGACGCAGCCGACAACATTTACGTCGCCGACTCCGAGCGCGGACTCGTCTTGGTGTACGCCCCCGACGGGAAGTTTCTCCGCTACCTCGGCAAACGCGGAGACGAGACCCTGTTTCACTACCCGACCGCCATTGCCATTGACCAAAACAGCGGCCGCCTGTTTCTGCTCGATTCGCCTCGTCACCTTCTGTTTGTACTCGATCTCGAAGGCAACGTCCTCCAACGCATCGGGCGGCGCAGCCCCCATGCCATCGGAAGATTCAGTGGCGATACCATTCCCATGGACCTTGACTATCCTACCGAGATCGCGATCGGGAACAACGAACTGGTGGTGGTGGACTCGGGAAATTCGCGCATCCGCATCATGGATCTGCAGTGCAAGCCTACGGCGCAATTCAGGATTCCCGCCACCCCAGGCCCGCCCATCCTTGACGAGGTAGGCCTCGGCGTGGACCTGACCGGCAATATCTATATCAGCACCATCCGAGACTCACAGATCAGAATTTACGGCCGCGATGGCTCCCTGCTGGGTTCGTTTGGCCACACCGGCACGGAAATTGGAGAGTTCAATTCTCCCGCCGGCTTGTGGATTGATGGGACGAACCGGCTCTACGTTGCCGACACGAACAATGGCCGGGTCCAGGTGTTTCAACTCAGTCACGATTCTGAAAGTGAAACCGATCCGGAAGCAACCAGGTAACCCACTCTGAAATCTGCCGCGCACAATCCTGGCGGTCCTGGATATTGGTGCGGGCCCCCGTGAACCGGGTTCAAGAACTGGAGCCTTGCCCTACTGGATTTGGATCACGCCCTCAGAACTGCTCGACTTGATCTCCTCCACGCGCGCCACCACCTTGCGGGCAAATTCGTACAGCGATTTCGCGTGCGGCGAGTCTTCGCCCTGGAGCACGGCCGGCGATCCGCTGTCGCCCGACTTGCGGATCTCGGGGTCCAGTTCCACGCCTCCCAGAAAAGCCGTATCGAACTGCTTCGCCATCTTCTCGGCGCCACCACGCGAAAAGATATCGATCTCGTGGCTGCAATGCGGACAGATGAAGTAGCTCATGTTCTCGACGACACCCACGATGTCCACCTTCATCTGCCGGAACATCTCGATCGCCTTGCGCGCATCCTGCAGCGAAACGTCGGACGGAGTAGAGACCACAATCGATCCTGTCAACGGTACCGTCTGAATCAGCGAAAGCGCCACATCTCCCGTTCCCGGCGGAAGATCAACCACCAGGTAGTCGAGCTGCCCCCACTCCACCGACCCCAGAAACTGCCGGATGATCGAATGCAGCATCGGCCCGCGCCAGATCAGCGGCTTGTCTCCGGGATTGAGGAAGCCGACCGAGATGACCTTGAGACCATGTGCTTGGATCGGCGAGATGTGATTCTCGCCCATCACCTTGGGCTGTTCGCTGGTGCCGAGCATGAGCGGAACATTCGGCCCGTACACGTCGCCGTCCAGCAATCCCACTTTGTGCCCCATCCTGCTCAGCGCGATGGCCAGGTTTACTGCCAGCGTGGTCTTACCGACTCCACCTTTGCCGGAACCAACCGCGATAATGGCGTTGACGCCGGGAAGAGGTTGCGGAGTTGGTTGCTGCTGACCAGGATGATGGGAATGAGCGCTCACGGGAACCCCTTTCAGAATCAGCCACGAGTAGGCGGAATCTTTTGATTATACGGGAGCGAAGGGGTTGAACTCTCCCGCGGCGTCCAGTGATCACTCCGAATCACCCGACCTGAAGACTGATGGCTGATAGCTGACGGCTGAGAGCTAGTAGTGCCCTTCCCCCACTTCCACCTTGCCGCTAAACTTGCGATAGACAAACACGAAGTATCCGACCGCCAGCACTGCGCCCAGGGTCCACCAGGCCAGGCCCACCGTCAGGCCGTGACTGCCGGCCGCGGTGTTGTAGATCGTCAGATCATTTTGCCGGTCGCGCGCAGGCAGCACCACGGGATAAAGGGCAAAGGCCGCCCCCACCAGCATCCCCACGATGTACAGGCTGGAGGCAGCGAACGCAAGTTTCTCCCTGCCACTGGGGTTAGCCCACAGCATCAAGGCCAGGCTTGCGAAAACAACAATCGGCACCAGTATCCCGACGCCATGCTTTCCGTAGTTCGTCATGATTTCTGGCCGTATGAAGTACGTCGCCACCAGCGCGGAGCAAGTGAGAAAAAACTGCAGCGGCCAGCACAGCAGCGCGGAGCCCCGCGCGCGACGGCCAAGATCTGCGTCCGTCTTCAGGGCAACATAATAGGAGCCGTGCGCCGTCAACGTGACCAGGGAGACCGCCCCGATCAGCACCGTGTACCAATCCAGAATGCCCGTCTGCGGTCCGAGTTTGAAGTTAGTCCAGAGTGGTTCGAAGAAGTAGCCGGTCGAATCGAGCGGCACGCCGCGCACCACGTTGCCCAGCGCCACCCCGAAAAACAGGGCCAGCAGGATGCTCGAAACACTGAATACCACATCGAAGAAATCCTGCCACATCGTGCTTGCAACATGGGCGCGAAATTCGATGCCGATGGCGCGCAGAATGAGCAGCCACAGCACCATCATCAGCGGCAGATAGAATCCGCTGAAGCTGGACGCGTAGAGCCGCGGAAACGCGAAATAGAGCGTGCCCCCGGCGGCCAGCAGCCAGACTTCGTTGCCGTCCCAGACCGGGCCGACGGCCCGCAGTACTTTGCGGCGTTCATCAGGTTCTTTGGCCGCGATCAGATAAATCGCGCCCGCGCCCAGATCGAATCCGTCGAGCACGGCATACGCCGTGATCATCGCCGCGACAATCCAGTACCAAAGGCTCGCCATGTTCATCCTGCCTCCGGCGACGGCCGGAGATTCTTGCCACCTAGTGCCCCGCGACGGGGCCGGCTTCTATTTCCCTGCGCACCAGAAACAGGAACAAGATGCTCAGAACAGTGTATATGCCCATGAATCCCAGCAGTGTAAACATCCCATTACCTGCCGAGACCGCCTTGGAGTAGCCGTCCTCGGTGCGCATCAACCCATACACCAGCCACGGCTGCCGTCCCAGTTCGGCCGTCATCCATCCCGCCGTGTTGGCGATGTAGGGAAACGGCGCCGACAGCATCAGGATCCAGAGCATCCATTTGGCGTTGAACAGCCATCCGCGCCAGAGCAGGAAGACCGCTACCACCATCACGGCGACAAAGATCGTTCCCAGGCCGACCATGATGTGGTAGCTGTAGTAGAGCAGCGGAATATTCCCCGGCCAGTCTTGCTTCGGAAACGCGTCCAGCCCCTGGACATGCGCGTTCCACCGCTTGTAGGTCAGCACGCTCAGCATGCCCGGCACCTCCAGCGGATTGTCAATCTTGCGCTGCTCGTCGTTGGGTTGTCCCAGGATGACCAGCGGCGCTTTCGTCTGTCCCTGGTACAAGCCCTCCATCGCCGCCAGCGTGACCGGTTGAAGATTTGCCACCAGTCTGCCTTGTCCGTCACCGGTCGGGAAGATCTGCAGAATGCTGAACAGGCACCCGGCAATCACCCCCGCTTTTAGGAAGACGCGGCCATGTTCCGTGAACCGGCCCGAGAGCAAATAGAATGCCCCGACGGCGGCCATGATAAAAGCACCGGTGATGGCTGCCCCACTCATGTTATGGGCGTATTGCCATCCCGCCCATGGATTCAACACCAGCCCCCAGAAACTCGAAAGCTGCACCGTACCGTCCGCGGCCTGAAAATAGCCCGTCGGGTGCTGCATGAACGCATCCGTCGCGATGATGAAGTAGCCCGACAGCCACGACCCGACAAACACGGCGACCGCTGACAGCCAGTGCGCCCGCGGGCTCAGCCGCTTCTCGCCATAGAGAAACAACCCAAGGAACGCAGATTCGAGAAAAAAGGCGAACATGCCTTCCATGGCCAGCGTCTGCCCGATCACACCGCCGGCGAAAAGCGAGAAGTGCGACCAGTTGGTCCCGAACTGAAATTCCATCGGAATCCCGGTGACCACACCCAGCACAAAATTGATCCCGAAGATCTTTCCCCAGAAGCGGGCGGATTCGTTGTACACGGGATTCTTGTGCCACACTCCGATCGTCTTGAGCACCACGATCAGCAGCGCAAGCCCCATCGTCAGTTGCGGGAACAAATAGTGAAAGGTCGCAGTGAAAGCGAAGTGCAGGCGGTGAACAAGAAGTGCGCTATCCATAAAGGAAGGCCTCAGATGTCAGGTCTCAGCAAAACCTCCAACCCAGCCCCAGAGGGGCGAGCCAACATAGCCCAGCGCTTCAGCGCTGGGAAAAACCGAAAATGGCTCCAATTCACGGGGGGACGGCCCAAGTCCTCATGCCACCTTTCACCCGCAAGAACGGCGTGCTATCTCGCGACATGCTTCCTACACCTTTCACAAATTCCTTCGGGGCGGCTGCACCGGTCAACTTTCTTCTCAAAATCCTCTAGCTCCGCACCTGCTTCCTGCGCACCGACTCCGATCGCCGGATCTCGCGGCGCCGCGACGCATCCTCGTAGCGTCTCTTCTCGTCATCGGACTCCGGAATCACCAGCGGCACCGCCAGCCGGTTCCCTGCCTCGTCGATTGCCACAAATGTCAGATACGCCGAGCTCACATGCTGGTTCTGCTCCGAACGATAATTTTCCACCCAAACCTTGACTCCGACTTCCATCGAGGTATGAAACACGCGATTCACCGACGACCGCAGAATGACCAGATCGCCCACCCGTACCGGCACCAGAAAGTCCATATGATCAATCGAGGCTGTCACCACCCGCTGCCGCGAGTGCCGGTGGGCGGCCATCGCGCCGGCCAGATCGATCCAGTGCATCAACCGCCCGCCCACCAGCGCATTCAGTGGATTGGCATCGTTGGGCATAACAATCTCAGCCATTTCGGAAATCGAGTCTCGGACGGGCCGGGCACGTGTGAGTCTTTCTTTGTCGTCGTTCATAGATCGGCTTGTTTATTCGATGAAGGCATGCGTCTGCCGGGCACGATATGTTTCGAGATAGCATTCTGCCAGCCGTTGCACGCGGGTGTCCGAGTGTACGTTCACCCAGGTCTCGCGCCTCAGATCAAAAGCCAGCTTCCCCTGCTCGACGGGAGCGTGACCCAACTCGCAAACATAGCAGAACGTAACCTGCTCGCACCCAGCGGAGGTCACCGAAAACCGCACCGCGTCCCAATCTCGCTCAGGCGGAAGATGCGGACAGGCAGCCGCGTATCCCAGATTGCAGAACTCGCGAAGTTGCCTATCAGAAGCCGCGATTTCCAGTCCCGAAGCGCAACACGCGCCGGTCCATCCTGCGCCCAACGGCAACCGCGAAGGATGCGGCCACGAACCATCGTTCAAGATCTCGCGCGGGGCAAAATAAGGACAAGCCAAACCGTCTTCCTCGGAGAAAAGCCATTGTATCGCGGGCCGTGATATGAATGGATGAACGTCAATCAGTGTCCAGGTTTGGCGCACTGGCCTTTCTGAGAACTGAGAACTTCGTTATGGACCGCATCGCACTACTCACCGAGATTCTCACCGCCAATCCCGACGACGCTTTCGCACGCTACGGCCTGGCTTTGGAATACTCCAAAACCGGACAAACTGATCAGGCGCTCGGGGAATTCAAAACCCTGATCGAGAAGAATCCCGACTACACGCCCGCCTACTTTATGGCTGCACAAACCCTGGCCACCGCAAACCGAATCGACGAAGCGAAAAGAATGCTGGTCGACGGCATAGCCTCAGCCCGACGCACCAGCAACACCCACGCCCAATCCGAAATGACCGCCATGCTGGAGGAACTCACGTAGCGACAGCCGCCCTCGGCTGTCCAGCGGAGCGAAGCTCCGCAGCGTACAAGCATCACGGCCATCCCTATCCCCTTATCACCCTGCTTCATGCGGGGGCGGAGGCACCATAGAACTAGCCGAGCTTCGCTCGGCCGGACAGCCGAGGGCGGCTGTCCCTACGCAGACCTTGCTGACGGCTAGAGTGCTACACTCTCCTGTTCTGCGGAGGCACGTCATGCGCCGTCTGGTTTTTCTTCTCGTTCTTCTTTTCTCTCTTCCCGCCTTCTCGCAAGCCAAACATCCTTTCACCTTCGAAGACATGATGAAGTTGAAGCGCGTTGGCGAACCGGTGCCTTCGCCCGACGGCAAGTGGGTCCTCTTCAGCGCGGTCGATGTCGATCTCGCCACCAACAAGAAGACGCCGCACATCTGGATCGTCCCACTAAGCAGTGTGGGGACGGGCGACTCGCCCGTCCAGGCCGAGCATATCCTCATCCCCGATCAAGACGGCGACCGCCCGCGCTGGGCGCCGGATGGCAAGCGCTTCGCATTCCTCTCAACCAAAGAAGGCGGCTCGCAGATTTGGATCGCTGACTTTGACAGCGCACCAGGCACCGTGAGCGCTGTGCACCGGCTCACTTCAATTGCGACTGAGCCAGGTGGTGAGCTGTGGTCACCGGATGGGAAAAATATCCTTTTTACGTCCGATGTGTATCCGGAATGTGATGGCGCTTCCGATGCGGAAGCCGCCTGTAATGCGAGGAAGGTGAAGGAAGCAGAGGACTCCAAGGTAAAGGCAATCATCTTCGACCGACTGCTCTATCGACACTGGAACGCTTACAAGCGCGGCATGCGCACTCACATTTTCGTGGTGCCGGCACCCACCCTTCCCAAAGGCGGGGAAGGGTGGGGCACCCTCATTTCGGTGGCCCGCGACCTTACCCCAGGCGATTACGACTCGCCCGTGTTCTCGCTCGGCGGACAGGACAATTACGCCTTCTCGCCCGACGGGCAGGAGATTTGCTACACCTCGAACCACGACAAGGTCGAGGCCACTTCCACCAACAACGATCTCTGGATCGTCCCGGTGAATGGAGGAGCGGCCAAGAACATCACCGCCGACAACCCGGCGAGCGACTCGACGCCGCTCTATTCGCCCGATGGCAAGTACATCGCCTACCGCGCCCAGCAGCGTCCGGGATACGAGAGTGACCGCTTCCGGCTGATGCTGTACGACCGCAAGACGGGGGAGAAGAAGAATCTGACGGAGAAATTTGACAGTTGGATCGGGACCTACACGTGGGCTCCAGATTCCAAGAAGATTTATCTCAGTGCAGAAGACCAAGGTGAACAGCCAATTTATTCGCTAGTGCTCACTCCTGGACCGGCATCTCCGGTTTGCGGTGCGGTTAAGCTACTGTCGGGGTTTAGCGACGACCTAGCACTCAGCGTTGACGGCAAGACGCTTTTATTTACACGCATGTCACTTGCTAGTCCGAACGAGATCTACAAGGCTGCATCCGATTACGGTCCGTGTGAGGATATGACACCAAAGGTTTCCGGAGGGGTAGCCGTCCCCGCCAAGAAGTGCCAGCCCCCGACATCGGAGCCTCTTGCGCACATTAACGACTCCGTCCTCTCCCAAGTCGCCATGTCCCCGCTCGAATCCTTCTGGTTCGAAGGAGCCAAGGGTGACAAGGTCCAGGGCTTCATCGTCAAGCCGCCGAACTTCGATGCCAGCAAGAAATATCCCGTGAAGTTCCTCATCCACGGCGGGCCGCAGGGGGCCTGGGGAGACGACTGGTCGTATCGCTGGAATCCCGAACTCTTTGCCGCTAACGGATACGTCGTCATCATGATCAACTTTCACGGCTCGACTGGCTACGGGCAGAAGTTTATTGACGCCATCAATGGCGACTGGGGCGGCGCTCCGTTTGAAGACCTGATGAAGGGGCTCGACTACGCGGAGAAGACTTATCCGTTCATCGACAAAGACCGCGAGTGCGCGCTGGGCGCGAGCTACGGTGGATACATGGCCAACTGGGTGCTCGGCCACACCAACCGCTTCAAGTGCATCGTCTCGCACGACGGCATGTTCAACGCCGACTCCGCCTGGGGCACAACCGAAGAACTCTGGTTCAACGAATGGGAGTTCAAAGGCACGCCCTGGACGAACCGTGACATGTACCGCAAATGGTCTCCGCACCTGAGCGCGACGAATTTCAAGACGCCGACGCTGGTGGTTCATAGCCAGCTCGACTATCGACTCGATGTGAGCGAAGGCTTTCAGCTCTTCACCACGCTGCAGCGCCTGGGCGTGCCGTCGAAGATGCTCTACTTCCCCGACGAAGGCCACTGGGTGCTGAAGCCGCAGAATTCGCAGCTCTGGTGGAAGACGGTGAACGACTGGGTAGACCAATGGACAAAGAAATAAGCACGTAGGGACAGCCGCCCTCGGCTGTCCAGCCGGGCAAAGCCCGGCTATGCCTGTGTGGCGCGGACACTCCTGTCCGCGTAAAACGTAAGGCTCATCAGCTCCGGTGGCGGAGAGAGGCAGGTCGAGTCCCTACAATTAGAACTCAACCGAACCGCCAGCAACAGGCCCAAGCAAACATGCCCTTTCCTCAATCGCGGCGTTGCGCGGACAAGAGTGTCCGCGCTACACGCATCATGGCAGGGTTCCATCCCCGGCCAGCACGCGGCAACTTCGTTTGTCCTCAGGAAGCTGGCTCCTTGGAGCCGTATGAGTCTGGGTCTCCGCCGGAGCGGGAGCGGGAGCGGTTGTGGGGGCAACGCCGCTCCCAATTGGCACCACGGGTCTCTGCCGACCTTTGGCTTTGGCCGGCTTGGATCTCGCACATGGTTGAGCAATGGAGTCTGCACTGTCCTCAGACGAATCCGAACAAGCGCTCACGGGCAAATCGACTACCGGTTCGCCGCTCGAAACGCCTTCCGGCACAGCAACCAATAAAGCGCCCGCAACCCCCGATGATTGCAGCCCGCCAAGCCGGGCGCCCTGCATAAACCGTTCGCTTCTTCGCAAGTCCTCTCTCGCCGCCGCCACGATCTGCAGATCAAACTGCGCGACCGCCGGTCCGGCGTTGACGGTAATGAACAGATCGCACGGCCCTCTGGCCGCCCCCGGTGTAGGCACGATCGAGGCAATCCCGTCCTCCGTGGTCACTGCCTGGGTCGAAGATGATCCCAGAATGATCGTCATGCCGGTTCCCCCAACGATCATGTCGCCCTCCGTTCGCAGTCCCGAACCTGGAGGCACGCGGGCCACCGTGGTAGTGAAAGCGACGTTCACTCCCATGACCGGGTTGGCAGCCACGGAGCTGTCCGTAACCCGCAGGATGAGCGGCTGGAACGAATCTCCATCCCTTACGACCTGCGTCGATCCGCTAATGGTCACCAGCATCCACAATGACGCTGGCGTGGCATATAAGGTAAATGTCTGGCAAGGCGCATTGTTCGGAGCAACGCAAGCACTGACCTGCACATCGGCACTGTGATTCGCCAGGTGCACGCTGACGGTCGCGTATCCCGAAGTGTTCGTGGTCGCGCTGCCCCCTGCCAGCGTAGCCGTACCCTTGGTCAGTGTGTAATTCACAACCACGTTGGACTGCGGCACGCCTGCGTTCAGCGCCTCCACGGTCAGCGGCACATCGAGCGTAGCGCCCTGACCGACCCATCTGGTTGGCGCCACCGCAGCCAGGTCGAGCGAGGAAGAGGTTGCCAACAAAGCCACCTCCTTCGATGGCGGCGAGGGGTAAGCGGCCGGGGCAACAGTCGCGGTGATCGTGCTCTGCCCGACCGCCATCGGAGTCACCCACGTGGACGATTCTCCCGTCTGATCACTCAGCACCGAGCAACTGATCCCCCCGCTGCAGACCGATAGAACCGTGCTATTCGTGGTGCTCCAGGCGACCGTCGCGCCGTTGACCGGCGTCACCCCATCGGACGCGACCACTTGCACGCGAATCGGGTTCGCGGCCTGCGATCCGACTGGCGTGGCCGGCTCGGAGCCCTGCAGCAGAAGAAGTTGATCGTCGGCCGCAGCGCCGTAGGTCAACGCGTCGCCCATGCGGGAGAAACCGCCGCTCGCTGGATCGGTAACCTGAACCGTCGCCGTTCCGTCCAGCGCCGCAGAAGGCACCGCCACTTGGATCTCGGTCGCCGACGAAGAAAGAAGGTTGGCACGGTTGCCCGCCGCACTCACCTGCAAACCGGAATTGAACCCAATCCCGCTCAGAGTGAGCACGCCCCCCGCCAGGCTCACGCGGCTGGGCGTGACCGTGTCCGCATACAGCACGCTCGCGACATAGGAATAGTCGGGACGCCCGTCGCCGCGGGAGTCTGCCATGCCTAACCGAAACGTGTCGCTCGCCGAAAACTGTGCGTCCAGCCGGCTCATTCCGAAATTGAAGGTATTGAACGCAGACTGCGTGGACGCCGGGGCCGGTCCGCCACTCTGGTCGCTCAGTGACCAGATCCCGATCACTGGCATCAGCTTCGATTCGGTCGGGTTGCCGGATTCGTCCAGCGCGGTCACCGAGACCGACGCCGTCCGGTCGGCCCGCGCGGCGAACTGAAACCACTCGGTATCTCCGTACCCTGAGACCCACGACGCCCATCCCCCGCCCTGCGGAAGCGAGGCAGGATTCGCGTAGGTTGCGCCGCTGCCGGGGTGCGTGCCCTCCACCTCGCTCTGCAGCATCAGGATGTCCCTCTCCACATCTGATGCGGGTTGCACCGTGACCACCACCGGAGCAAACTGGCCCGAGGGCGAAACCTGGGGGAAGTCGTACGGTTCAACCCCCGCGGACCAGTTCGCATCCAGCGCTTCCACACTCAGCTGATAGAGCGCAATGTTCTGTCCGTCGGGAACTACTAGCCCCCGTAGATCAAAGAATCCTTCCAGTGCCGGATCGTCCGAGCCCCAGCGGTCGTAGCGAAGTCCGGTCCCATCGGCGAAACCGTTGATGATGTTCCCGGCATTCCCGCGAAACAAAAATCCTGAAACAGACGTAGCCACATATTGCCGCGAAGGTTTGTTCGCCGCATCCAGCAAGCGGGCCACCACGTTCACTCCCTGCATGGGTTGCACCGCATTCCCCGAGGCATCAGTAAAATACACGCTACCGTGAATTCTGGCGGTGGGCTGCTCCGCCACCAGAGGCCCGGGGGACTTTTGCGGCTGATGGGGCGTCACCGGATACAGCCGCACCAGCGACGCGGTGTCGTCCATCTTCAGCACTGCCGCATCCGGATAGCAGGTGCGGATCGGCACGCACGTCACCGGATCAGTAAAGTGCATCAATGGAAATCCCTCATAGTCGGCGCTGGTGGGGGGCGGATTCCCCGTGATCACGTTCAAGTTGGCCTGCGACCATCCCAGGCCAATCACGCGCCCCAACGTTCGCACCAGCCGGTACTGCACGTCGGGCAGCTGCGAATCGCTGGCCGCGCATACTCCATTGATCACGATCAGCGCATGCACGATGTTCCCGGCGGTGTTCAGGTTGTCCGGCCCGCCGTACACCGCGTTGGTGAAACAGTAGTCCACTCCTCCCGCGCCTGCTCCCAGCAGCGCGTCGGTGACCGCGCCGTCGTAGTCGTAAACAATTCCCAGCGGCATCGCCGTCGCCGTCGGCTGAATGTCGATCGGGATCGAAAAGGTCCCGTTGGGATATCCAATTACGTTGGTTGAGTTCACGTCTTCGGCGAGATGTCCACCTTGCGAGGCGGTAAATGCCGAATCCAGAACGCTGGTCCACGGACTGAAGGCGCTGGCCACGAAGGCGTCCGCTTGCACGTTCGTGAGGATCGGGCTCAAGTCTCCCTGGTCGGTGAAATATTGGGCGTAATTCCCCGCCCAGACAATAGGCTGACCCTTTACGCCCGGATCGTAGCCCGAGCCGGCAATGTAGGCCGGACCTCCGGCGCGAGCCGGAAGAACAACGCAACTAAGAAGAGCGACAAGGGCGAGAACTCGTCCGCGCATGCTTACTCCTTCCGGGCACTCCGAATGGCCCGCTCCAGTTGCAGTACGCTGACGTTTTCCGTGCGCTGGACAACCCTGGTCCCGCTCGCATCGAGTGCAATCTGGCCCAGCGCGCCACCCACGGGGCTGGTGAAACCCAGGCGGCTCCGCGGGTATAAAAGGAGCAGCACATGCTCGCCGGCGTGCATCGGGCGATGCATCGACCATGCACCCGCCCACTCGCGAATTGTCAGAACCTGTCCCGCCTTAACACCCGCGATCGCGCGATCGACCCGCACCTTCAACTCAATCGTGGGCACGGCGTGGTCTTCTGCCGACGAGGCTTCCACCCCCACCACGGTTCCGCTGAAGACCATCCCGGCGGTGCGAGCCATCTTCTTCCACCCCGGCCCCAACACACGCGCGGCCAGCAATGAATCGGATGGCTGCGCCGCGGCGGCAACACTCCCCAGACACACGAGCGCCCAGGCAGTCAACTTCCAAGGCAAAGACACACGCACCTCTTTCTGAAGGGAACCGGACCGGGAGAGGTCCTGAGAGTAGCTTCAGCCTAACGCGCGTCCCATCCCAAGTATGTGCACTTTGTCACGCGAGAATTGTGATGAATCCGGTTTCAGAAAATCAGCTTCAGCGAGAACTGGATCTGGCGCGACGATCCGGCGGTCTTGCTGATTTTTCCGAATCCGCTGCCACTCACTATGTTTGACGGTAACCCGAAATTTACCAGGTTGAATAGATTGAAGAATTCGGCGCGGAATTCGAGTGTTCCCAGTTCACCGTTCCCGCGGTGTCCGAAGGGCGTGTCTTTGACCAGGGCGAGATCAAGATTATGGAAGCCGGGTCCGCGAAAAGTATTGCGGCCGAGCGTTCCGAAGCGGCCATGGTTCGGCCCGGTGCCGTCTGGAACATTGATCGGGATGGAAAAGAATGTCCAGTTCTCGTTATCGAGTCCGAAGTAGTCGGCCCGATCCTTGCGGCTGGTCGAGAAGTGCGGCATCTGGACCAGGTCGGGACGGTCGGTTCCCCCCGCGCCTGCTCCGGTCTGCTGCACGCCCGAGAACACGGTGAATGGAGAGCCGGTTGTCAGCGTCGTGATGTTGAGGAACTGCCAGCCGGCGGTGAGTGGCCGTCCCAGCGGGCGGAGGAAACTCACACGCTCCAGGCGCAGCAGTTGAATCCAGCTCAGCGTGAACACGTGCGTCACGTCGAACGTGGACGGACCTTTCTCTGCGCGCGGATTCCAGGGGTCCTGGGGCAGGGTTTGCAGGACCACGCCCGCGGTTCCGAGCAGGCCGCCCAGCACGGCACTGGTGTCGTCGATCGACTTGGAATACGTATAGCTGGCTTGCAGCCCTATGCCACCACGAGCTGAGTTCTTGGTCAAGCTCATTTGCAGGGCGTGATACGAGGAGTGGGAGTCACTCGTGATTATGTTCTCTTCTCCGTAGCCGCCTGTTCGCTGTGTGCCGGATGAATCGAAGTTTGTGAAAGGTGCAAACGCAGGATCAGCGCCGGTGTAACTGTTCGGCGAAAACACGCTCGGGAGATGAATGCCCGCGGTCGCCACGTAGGCGGCGCTGGCCTTCACGTCGCCAAAATCATGATCGATGCCAAGGGTGTAGCTGCCGATGTAGCCGTTGCGGAAATTCCGGGCGATGCCGATGATCACCGGTAACTGGGTTTGATGGCCGGGGGTAAGAGCGGCCACGTCATTCTGATAGCGCGGCAGATCAATCTCGGTGTTCGGACCTACATCGGTGCTTCTGCCGTTCGGGAAAATCGCCTGGCCGTGAATGTCGTAAGCCGTCGGAAGAACTTCTGGAACAAAGGTGTTTTGAAACGGCACGGGATGGCCGGGCTCGGCTGTGAAGAAGGGGTTGAAAATGTACGGGATCGACGCCGTAAGAAAATTCTCCTGCCACAAGTTCGAGAGGCGGGTGGCAATCGCTCCGCCTGCGTGCATAACAGTGTGGTTCGAGAACGCGTAATCCACTCCCAGTCGCGGGCCCCATCCGTTCCAGTCCTTGTTGTATGGCGGCTGCGGATTGATCAGATAGCGTTGCGTCGCGTTGTGGTCCCAATACGAAGCCGGTTTTCCGTCAGCGCCCAGAAAGACCGGCAGGGATGTGCGCTTGGTGGCTTCATGAATGCGACTGTTCACTTCGTAGCGCAGTCCATAGGTCAGCGTCAGGTGAGAATTGGCCTTCCATGTGTCCTGGAAATAGAAGTTGTAGGCCTCGCGCCGAACTCCCGCCTCGTCGAACTTGCCGCCAATCGGCGTGAAATCGGCCGGGGCACTGATGTTATAGGAGTATGGCGTGGCGGTCAGCAGGCCGGTCAAAGAATCGGGCAGCGGATCACCCGGGGCGATGTCGTGCTGGCCGCTCGCCGAGGAGATAAAAACCGGAGAGTACGCGGTTCCGCCGCCAAACGAATACGACCCGTTGGGAGCCGTGCCGAAGATCGTGGAGTCACGATTCACGCGAATCTCGACTCCCCACTTGAAAGTGTGTGCACCTCTTATGCCGGCCATGTCGTGCTTGACCTGGTAGAGATTGGAGTAAGAGCCAAAGATCGATCCAGCAGGAGCGCCGAAGCTTTGAAACAGCCCGTCGCCAAAGCCAATCGCGGGCTGGGTGTGGTTGGCCGCGGGAAAGAACGGCGTGCTCCGGATGTAGCCCAGCGACGTTTCCCAGCTTAGGTGTGGACCAACGGTGCGGGTGTACTTCACTCCCGCATTTCGCTGGTGATCGAAGAACTGCACTCCGAAACTGGGATCGATCGCCGTTTGATCGGGATTCGTGACCGGCCCAGTGACCTGGTTCAGGCTGAAGCGGGTGAGAAGTTGCGCTTTGTCAGAAATACGATGGTCGATGCGAACCGAGAACTGATCGGTGCGGGTCGTAACCTTAGAGTACGCAGCGTAAGTGCGCTCCCCAAATTGACCGTTCGGATCATTGGGCAGCGGGTATTGGTCCAGCACGGGCTGGATTTTAGGGTCGACGTGAGCCACCGTGAGCGTGTCGTGCGCGCCGTCGGGATAGGTTATCGTGTCGATTCCCTTGCGTTCGTCGGCGGTCGGCACGGGAAAAACCTGGGTAGTCCCAAGCACCTGCCGGAAGCCCTGATACTCGCCGAAGTAAAAAGTACGATCGCGGCCATCGTAGATGCCCCGCAGTTTCACTGGGCCGCCAATAGTGCCACCGAACTCATTTCGGATAAACGGAGGAATGCGCCGATTATTAAAACCAACTTTGTCGAAATAGTTGCGTGCATCCAGCGAAGCATTGCGGAGAAATTCGAATACACTGCCGTGCAGGTCGTTCGTCCCCGAGCGCGTGACGACATTCGTGTAGCTGGCGGCTCCGTGCCCGATCTCGGCCGGCATTACACCCGAACTGGCCTGCACTTCCTGGATAGCGTCGACATTGAAGTTGGAAAATGTTGCGCCCCCCATTTCCGGGTCGGTAGTGTCGGCGCCATCCAGCGCGAAGACAGTAGCCGAACCGCGCTGCCCATTCACCGCAAACTGCTGGGTGAAATTCGCGGCACCGTTTGCGTCGGTCATAGTACCCGCCGCGAGCAGCAGCAGTTTGCTGAAGTCCCGCGAGTTCAGAGGGAGGCTGGAAACTTCTCCTCCGGAAAGATGCTCGCCGCCGCTGGCCTGCGGAGACGAGCCTGCCTCTTCGCTGATCACAACCCGGCCTTTTTCCGGAGATGATAACCTCAACCCGGCCGTGAGCGCGACGCCGTCTTTGACCTCGAACGTAGTGCTTGCCTTGAACCTGGCCGCACCTGTGCTTACGGAAAGTTCATACTTCCCGGGAGCGATCTCCGAGAACGAAAACGTGCCGTTCGCCGAAGTTCGAGCCGCGTATCCGGCCCCTCCCGATAAGGAGTGCAGATCGACCGAAGCCCCGGGGACAATGTTTTCCGCAGAGTCGCGCAGCACTCCCTGCCAGGAAGCGCGTCCAGCCGTTCCAAAGGCTGCACCCGCCAGCAAAACAACCGGCAAAATCGCACGAATCACTCCACGAAAAGAAAGAAGCACGATGCCAGAGATTATATCGATCGACTGCAGGCCAGCCATGGGACCTATGTGGCGCGGGCATTTCCGCCCGCGCACTGGACTCAGCGACTCTGATCGGTGAACAAATCGCGAGAATGCCGGCAAGATGCCGGCGCTACCTCGGGTTACTGGCTTGCCAGGCGGGCTTTTTCGAACTCGTCACCTTTTTTCCAACCGACGGAATGTTGCTGGTTGGCGGCTTCCCATCCAAGCGCGAAGCCGAAGCGGGCCATGGCGGCGTCGGACGTCCAGTCCATTCCGGGGTGGTATTCATCGCTGGGCTGGTGGTAGCGATGCTTGGTGTAGTCTTCCTCTTGCGCCATGCCCCAGGCTTCGTCGTGGCCTTTGAACTTGACGCCTTCGTTCACGGAAAACGCCGGGATGCCGACCCGCGCCAAACTGAAGTGATCGGAGCGATAGTAGTATCCGGCTTCGGGAAAGGTATCGGGACGGATGGCGAAACGGAAATCAGCAGCCGTGGCCTGCAGAGTGGGGTAAAACGTGGTGCGCTCGGCGCCGGATACTTCGACCTGCTCGGGCGAACCGAGCGGTTTCACGTCATCGAAGTTGAGATCGAGCGAAATTCGTCCGGCGGGGATCGGCGGATGCTTGCCCAAGTATGCGGAGCCAAGCAGACCCTGCTCTTCGGCAGTGACCGACGAAAAGAAGATGGAACGCCGCGGCTTTTGCGGAGCCTGAGCGTACACACGCGCGATTTCCAAGACGATGGCGCAGCCGGTGGCGTTGTCCATGGCGCCGTTGAAAATGTTGTCGCCCGTCATGTCGGTGCGGACGCCGAAGTGATCGTAGTGGGCCGTGTAGAGTACGCCCTCGTCTTTCAGCTTCTTGTCGGAACCCGGCAGCACGGCGATCACGTTGTTCGATTCAAAGGGGCGGATTTTGCTAACCATGTGCGCCGACAAGCGGAAGTGCATCGGGACGGGCTTGAAGGCGCGCGACTGAGCGTCGGCCATCATCTTGTCGAGATCCATGCCGGCGGCGGAAGCGAGTTTGCGCGCGATGTCGAGATGAATCCAGGCGGCGGACTTGAGCTTGGGAGTGCCGTCGAGCTTGAGGTATGACTTCTCCCCGGAGTTCGAGTTGCGCACCACTTCCCAGCCGTAGCTGGCCATCTCCGTCTTGTGGATCAGGATGGCGCCGACAGCGCCTTTGCGGGCGGCTTCCTCATACTTGTACACCCAGCGGCCGTAGTAGGTGAGGGCGCGGCCGGTAAAGAACTTGGGATCGTCCGAGGGCGGCTCGTTGACCAGCATGAGCAGAACTTTGCCTTTGACGTCGACGCCTTTGTAGTCGTCCCAGTTATATTCGGGCGCTTCGATGCCGTAGCCAACGTAAACGATGTCGGCGTCGATGTTCGATTCGGGCTGCTGCGTCTGATCGTAAGCCACGTATTCGTCGAGGGGCTTGAGGTCGAGCGGCTGCCCGCTGGCGGGGACCAGCGCGACGCGTGTGTCGGCTCCGGGCGTGATGCCCACCATCGGAACTTTTTGCATGTAGGTGCCGTGTTCGCCGGCGGGCTTCAGCCCGTAGAGCGCAAACTGCGTGGCGATGTATTCAGCGGCCAGGTCTCCGCCGCGCTGGCCGGTGCCGCGTCCTTCAAGAAGATCGTGCGAGAGGAATCGCGTCTGCTGCTCGATGTTTTCAGGGCGGATGTTCTGCATCGCGGCAAAAGCGGCGGGCGCGAGGTGGGTTCCTCCGCGCGATTTGGATGGCTTGTCCTGCGCACAGAGAGCCGTGGTTAGCAACAGGAGGACGGCGGACAGAACGGGCTTGCGAGCAATCATCTCGACCCTCGGAAACAGGTGATGGAATGTCGGTTGATTGTAATTTATGCGAAAGCGAAATGGTCTGTTACAAGGGGACAAAGACCTGCCGGGTCATGCGGGTGTGATGCGCACGCCAGGTACCCGTTTGGCCATTTCGTGAAGTTCCTGCTGCGCTCAGGATGACAAGTTGCATGAGAAGAACGTCTGACTTCAGCGTAAGCCTTGCCCTTCCAGTTCGTGTCAGTTTTGCCTTTTTGTCCCGCGACCGCGGGATCAGTTTTTGGAGCTTCAACCAGCACGGAAATCGGTGACGTCTTCTCCGGATTGAAAGATCGGAGAGGGCGGTGTTTGCTGCGCGGCGGCGAGCTTGCGGTTGACGTCCTCTACTTCCTGCCTGACCCATCCGACGCTGGTGATTTCGATCTGGCCGTTCTGTCCGACCAGAAACAGCGTGGGGACATTGGTCAGGCCGTAGGCATTCGAAACTACGTAGCCGTTCGGATCGTCGAGCAAGTTGCGGAACGTGACGCCGTACTCTTTCACGAAGGCGGCGGTGTCGCGCTGGCTGTCCTGCGAGATGCCCACGATCGTGATCTTCTTGTCGCCATACACCTTGTGCAGGCGTTCGAGATAGGGGAACGTGTATTGGCAGACCGGGCAGGAAACTTTGTAGAAGGCGGCAAGGACCGGCCCTTGTTTGAGCGCAGTTTGCAATGACAATCTGCTGCCGTCGAGGGAGGGCAGGTTGATCTCGGGTGCTTTGGTTCCGGCTGGCAATGCAGCCATATCGATCGGTCCTCCGAACAGGCGATTGAGCCACTTCATGGGTGTCTCTGGATTTTAGATGATGGCGGCGGCTTTGAGGATTTTTCGCGTCAGGCCAGTGATGGGAAGACCCACGATGCTGGCGACCGGAATCCATTTGCCTTTGGCGGCCGCGGCTCGGCCCGCGTGCACGTGGACGGTGAAGTCGGTCCTGGTGATGGAATGGCGGAACGTGCGCCACGGAGCGGAAGGTGTCGTCCGATGCGGCTTCCGGGACAGTTGTGGCAGTTCCCACATCCCAGGCATGAGCGACGAATCCCTGGGGCGCTGGACGAGCCGGATGTAGCCGTCGCGCTGATTCAGCACGCACCAGATTTCCTTCTTAACCTGGCGGCTCGAGCTTGGCGTCAGAGTTCCGCCGGGCGAAGACGCCCGGCGCTCCATTGTTATTGTCCTGTTTGCGCTGGGACGCGATTGCTCTGTGACGCACCACTTCCGGACAGGACAGGTCGGGCACTTGGGATCGCGCGGCAGGCAAACGGTCGCGCCCAGTTCCATCATCGACTGATTGAAATCGCCGGGGCGGGACGTGTTTAGAAACGACTGAGCTTGCTGCCAGATTTGCTGGTCCGTAAGATCGCGGCCCTGCAGTCTTTGGACGACTCTCTCGACGTTGCCATCCACTACGGCGGTGGGTTCCTCGAACACGATGCTGGCGATGGCGGCTGCCGTATAACGTCCAATGCCGGGCAGAGTTCGCAGAGCTTCGGCCCTGTCTGGGAACCGGCCGCCGTGGTTCTGCACGAGTTCTTGCGCGCATTGGCGCAGCATGCGCGCTCGCCGGTAGTAGCCTAGTCCGCTCCAGGCAGTGAGGACCGCGTCTTCAGGCGCCGCGGCGAGCGCTTCCACGCTGGGGAAGCGTTCGAGAAAAATGCGGTAGTGCTCCAGCACGGCGGCCACGCGCGTCTGCTGCAGCATGATTTCGGAAAGCCAGATGCGGTAGGGATCGCAAGTCTTGCGCCAGGGGAGATCGCGGCGATGGCGGTCGTACCAGCGCAGGAGAGCGCGGCGAAAGGCAGCCAGGTTCTTGCCGGTCCGTGGCACTGGAGACGCGGCGAGCCGCTTCTCCGCCGGGATGGCGGCTCGAGCGCACATCTACGGGCTGACGCTGTGGGCGATGGCAACCCAACTGGTTTTTTGTTGCTGCCACACGGTCATCATGTGCTGCGGCGCGGAGGGCAGCGCCTCGGAACCGGCGGTTCCGTTCAGCGTGAGCGTGTAGGTGACCACGATGGTCGATCCGTTCAGTTCGGTTTTCAGATCGCCGAGCGAGTAATCCTTCAGTTGCCATTGCCGATATTGCGCAATCGTGGTGGCGCGATCGAGAGATCCGCCCGGCGCGGTACCCACATAATTGGAAGCGAGCGCGCGCTCGACCTCGGTCCAGTTCGCGGCTTTCACCTGTTTCCAGAAAACGCGCTCCAAACCTTCGCCGCCGGTGGCCTCGGAAAAAGCGCGGGCGGGGTGTTCGCCGTAAAACGTGCAGGCCGAAACCAACATCATAGAAATGAGAAGCGGTACCAGGGCCAGCCTCGAGCGCATGGCGAGATTGTACCGTTTCAAAGACCGGTTTTGGAGTCTGTCCTCCCGAGCAAAGGGCGCGGGGCCGGGGCCCCCCGACGGGCCCGGTTTTGGCCCGTTGGGGTGGAGGAGCGGAGCGACTAAGCACAAGTCGAGAGCCTGCCCTGAGCTTGCCGAAGGGGACCTTGCGTCTCGCCGAAGAGTGGCAATACTTCTGGGAGTGGCAGATGAGCTACTTCCGGATTGACCTCGCGATGGGAGCACCCGATAATGAACGTGCCTGGTACCCGCGACAGACGCGTGACAATCAAGCCGCTCCGGCAGGATGGATATGACGGAATTCGACCGCAAGGTGGAAGATGCTTCCGCGCGCTTCAATCGCTCGGTGGCCAATATCGCCGAGACTCTCGAAAAGGAGACGGCCGACCTGGTTGTCTATCTGAACGACGAGGTGGTGCCGGCGGTGCGGACCCACTCCTCGAAGGCGTTGCGCAAAGCGGCGGAGAAGCTGGCCGAGTTCGCCGATTATCTGGAAACCCAGCGGAAGAATTCCTGAACTGCTTTTGTAGTCGCTTCGAACGCCGGCCACCACGGTGGGTAGCGGCTTGTCTTCTCCTATTCCTCACTAGCGTTCTGCTCAGCGGCTGTGGAGGGCATAAACAGACGCCCGTGCAGGTCCCGCCGCCCCCGCCGATTCCCCAGGAAAAACCCGCTCCGGCTCCTGTTCCTGCAGAAACCACTGCCGAGGACGAGAAGATCGCTGTCCCCTCCAGCGCTGAACCGATCTTTGAAGAAACCGGGATGGCGAGCTGGTATGGCGCCCCCTACCATAACCGCCGCGGATCGAATGGCGAGGTCTACAACATGCATGCCATGACGGCCGCGCACCGTACCCTGCCGCTCGGTTCGATCGCGCGGATCACGAACGTGAAGACCGGAAGCTCGGCCATCGTGCGCATTACGGATCGCGGACCCTTCGTCGAAGGACGCATCGTTGACCTGTCTCTGGCGGCGGCCCAGGCAGTGGATGTGTATCAACCCGGTACGGCGAAGGTGCGGCTGGAAGTGCTCGAGGCGCCCGCTCCCCTGGCTACCGGAGGACGCTGGGCCGTACAGATAGGTTCGTTCGCGGAGGAGAAAAGCGCGGGGGAGTTAGCCGAACATCTGCAGAGACGCTATCAGACGGCGAAGGTGCTGAAATTTGCGAGCCCGGCGGGCGATTGGTGGGTGCGCGTGCGCGTGCGGGACGACGACCGGCAACGGGCGGAAGCTCTGGCGCATGAAACGGAAACGTCGGAAGGATCGATATTTCTGGTGCGCCTGGATTGAGCTCTGGACGGAGAGAGCGAATCTTGTCCTGATTTACGCGAGAAAATTCCAAGTTGGCCGTTTTCTAACTCGAGTGATATTGTTACCTCGACAGACCTCCACGCTGTCTTCCCAGGGTATTTGCCGGGGGAACGCATCTCCGGCCAGCGGAATTTACGCTTATGTCCGATTGTCTGTTCTGCCGGATTATGCGCGGCGAAGTGCCGTCGAAAAAAATATATGAAGACGAGCACACTTTTGCCATCGAGGATATCAACCCGCAAGGTCCGACGCATGTGTTGGTCATCCCCAAGAAACATATCGCCGGGCTGAAGGAGGCAACCGCGGAAGACACGGAATTGATCGGGCGCTGCCACCTGACGGCGGCGCGCATCGCGAAAGAGCGCTCGATCGAAGATGGTTACCGCACGGTGCTGAATGTTGGTCCGCGCGCGGGTCAATCGGTTTTCCATCTGCATGTGCATTTGATCGGCGGGCGCACGCTGCATTGGCCGCCCGGATAAATCCTCAGAACAATCGTCCGGCTCGTGCCCAGATCATTGGCGGGTGTTGCGCCCTCCTGTGTCCGGCTGGCTTACAATCGTTGCATGGCAAATCTGACCCTCGTGTACGGTCTGCGCCTGCTGCCTGCGGACGAAGTGGCGGAAGTCGGCGAGGCGACCGTCAAACTAAAAAACGGGCGCGATGCACACGTCAGGATGCACATTCTCGAGGGTGGCAAGGATGAGATCGAGAAGCAGCTGAAGACCAGTCTGGACGCGTTTTTCGACATTTATCCAGAGATCTGACCGCGGTTGGCGGCATCCTGCAAATCAGGCAACGGGATGAGACTCATACCTTTGGAGATCGAGAGCAAGCTGCGAGACAAAGGTCTCTGGCCGCAGACTTGGACCGCGCGCGCGGCGATCTACGTGCTCGCCGTCGATCTTGTTGTCTTCGCACTTCAGTTGCTGCTGAGCCGTTTCAGTCCGGGCACATCTGCCAGCCTGGCAGGATGGGTAAGCTTTCTCAGTTTTCTGGCGGCGACTCTGTACACGGTGATCGCATTCCGCTGGTTGCGCTCGCAGTTGTTATGGCGGCTGCGCAACCGGCTGATCGTCACCTACGTCTTTATCGGCGTGATTCCGGTTCTTCTGCTGGTGATGATCTCTCTCATCACCCTTTATCTTCTGGCCGGACAGTTTGCCAGCTTTGTGGTGACGTCGGAGATCACGACCCGACTGCGCAACATGGAGTCTTCCAACCGGGCCATCGCACATCAACTTGCAAACCGGTTCGGCCGTGGCCAGACATTCAATGCCGAGGCCGTGGCCGAAATTCGGCCCCAGCATTGGGAATGGTCGCGGCGGCAGGTGTGCGCGTGGTACCGGAACCAAACCCAGCCCAACTGCGCCGGGCCGGCGGGTGTGGCGCCGTTCGACGCTCCACCCTTCGTGAATGACAATTTTCGCGAAATCGTCCGGGACCACGGAATCCTCTACCTGCGCACGGCCACGGTGATTGGACCAGACCCTGAGTCCGTGCGCGTCATTTCAAGCGAGCCGCTCGACAGATCGCTGGTGGAAGAGATGGCGGCTGACCTCGGCGAAATCACGCTGTTGCAGCCGAAACCTTCCGCTGCCGTCCCGAGCGTGGAAGACAAGAACAAGCCAGGGATCACAATCAGTTCAAGTGGTGAGGTTTCCGGAGACGGCCACTGGGAACCGATCCTTACCGCGGGGGCGATTCCAACAGCCAGCAGTTCGGTGGATCCCGAGATCATTTTCCCAACGCCGCTCTTCGTTGTGGATTGGGCTTCGGCGAAAGGGGAGCGGCAGCGAACCGCAGCTATGGGCGTGCATACCCGGCCATCCGTGCTTTACGCGAGACTGTTTGCTGCACTCGGTGAGTATGCCCCATTCGTAGAGTACATCCTGCTGATCATCGCGATCGCGTTCGCAATCATCGAACTGCTGGCGCTGTGGATCGGGACCAGGCTCACGCGCAGTATCACGTCGGCGGTCGCCCAGCTTTATGAAGCAACCAAGCACGTCAACCGGGCGGACTTCAGCCATCGCATCACGGTGAAGTCGAACGACCAGCTGGCCACGCTGGCGAATTCCTTCAACTCGATGACGGCATCGATCGAGGGGCTGATTCAGGAGCAGAAGGAAAAGCAGCGTCTGGAAGGTGAACTGGCGATTGCGCAGGAAGTGCAGGCGCAGTTGTTTCCGAAAGAGATTGTTCAGCTGGAATCGCTGGAGGTGCACGGGTTCTGCCGTCCCGCGCGAACCGTGAGCGGAGATTACTACGATTTTCTCTCGTTGAATACCGACAAAATGATCCTGGCGGTGGGCGACGTCAGCGGGAAAGGGATTTCCGCGGCGCTGCTGATGGCGACCATCCACTCGGCGGTGCGCGCCTACAGCATTGAGGGCATTCCCCTGCTGCGCGAACCGGCGGCTGTGGGAGCGGCCGCGGGCTCCGGGCTGATGCTGGCTTCCGAGATCAACAACAGCGAGGTTTCGCCGGCGGCACTGCTGGGGCTGCTGAATCATCAACTGATTGAGAGCACTCCCGAAGCAAAATACGCGACGCTTTTTCTGGGGATTTACGATGGCTCCACGCGACGGCTTACCTACAGCAACGGTGGGCATCTGCCGCCGATCCTGATCTCCGAGGATGGATCGTCCCGGCAATTGAGTTGCAGTGGAACGGTGGTGGGACTTCTCGAGAACGTGGACTACCCCGAGGCCACAATTCAACTCCAGCGCGGGGACCTGTTCATCGCGTACAGCGACGGAGTGACCGAGCCGGAGAACGACTACGGCGAGTTTGGCGAGGAGCGGCTGATCCAGATTGTGCGGGAGAACCGGCATCTTCCCCTCACGCGAATTACGGAACTAGTCACCGCGGCGGTGGATGACTGGATTGGCGACAACGAACAGCCCGACGATGTGACCCTGGTGCTGGCGCGAGCGCGCTAGGAAAAGTCAGAAGCCGTGGAAAGGGCAAAGCTTCACAGGCTGCGTAAAAACTCGGCGTTGCCCTCGATTTTGGGTGGCGCAGTGCTTCAGCGCTGCGATAACCGGCCTGTCTTCCGTAGACGGCTTCAGCCGCTGAGGTGCTGGTCGCCAAGGCGCTCTTCCGCAACCTCTTGAGCCGTGTGCCTAAACCTGCCCAGCATGAGGCCTTTAACCGCTCAGGGTCCCCTTTGACAACACACGCACTTGTGAGGCATCTCACCCCGGGGCGTGGCACGAGTCACTGTGCGCCGTCATTCCTGGGCGTCTAATCGAGACTGGATCAGATCCTCATCGTGCAATGGAAAGCCTGGGGAATCCCATCATGGTAGAACAGACTGACAAGCTGAAGTGCCCGCTCTGCGAAGGGCGGGGAGAACTATTGCGGTCGGAGATGGTCGAGCGGTTTACGAATCCAGAGCTTCGCAAGCGGCTCGATGCGCGCATCGCGGAAATTCTGGAAGCGAGCCAGATGGCGGGAGTCGGACCGAAGGTTCGCAATTTTGAGAAGGAAGTACACACCTGGAACCCGACGTTGCCCATGTGGCAGCGGAGTCCGAAGGAGTAGGGGGCCGCAACGAGAGAGAGATTCTGGCGAGATTGTTCTCTTGAATAATTACGCCAGCCAGGCGGAGGGATCAAACCAGGTCCTCCGCCTTTTGTTCCGCAACATTCGGGGCGAGGCCGACTGTTAGTTGCTACCCGTTGGCTCTGCTGCCTACCGCCGCCCGGCCTGAATTTCCCCAACAATGCGGTCCAGGTGGTACACCTTCTGCAGCCCTTCGAGGAGTGCGCGGCTGTCCACCGCCACCGCACGATTTTTCGCCGCATCGTACCCGTAGTCGCCCCCCAGAGAAAAAATGTTCCCATCAAAGATCAAGCCGACGACGTTGCCGTCCCGGTCGATGACCGGGCTGCCTGAGTTGCCGCCAATGATGTCGTTGGTGGTCGACAGATTCATTGGCAGTTTCAAGTCCAGCGACGCTTTCGCAGTGAGCCAAGTTTGCGGCAACGCATACGGAGACGCCCCCGTGGTGCGCTCGAACAGGCCTCCGATCGTCGTGTATGGGTCTACGAACCGGCCCTCGGCATTTTCGAAACCCTTCACCGTACCGTAGCTCAGCCGGGCCGTAAAGGTTGCGTCCGGATCGACGCTGGTGCCATAAACCGCAAAGCGCGCATTCGCAATCCGTTCCGCGGCTGCCCGCGTCGGCGCCTCCACCCGGGCCTCGTAATCTTTGCGCAGGGCGAGACGATCTTCGTTGATGGACGCGGCGAAGCGGATCATCGGATCGGCTGACGCAGCCACTGCACCCTGGCCACCGGCGTACAGTCCCTCGCGGACTTTCGCGTCTTCCAGATGCGTGCCACTCACCAACCTGTGCGCCAGTTGCTCCGGTGACTCCGCGCCCAGCATTTTCCGCACGAACGAATCGTCCGCGCCCAAGTCGCGCCGCACGACGGTGAACAGCAGAGTCAGGTTGAGTTCTTCAAGATCTTTGTGAATGGGAATGGGCGCCGTCAGTTCCTGTTGCACGTTGACGAGAGACTGATCCGTGTACTCCGGCAGGCGCTCCCCGTTGGGTTTGGTGCGCTCGGCGGCCGCACGCACGAGCGTGACGGCATACCCGAGCAGACCCGTCTGGAAAAAATAACTTCCAAGGCTGACTCTTCGCGTGAACAACTGCCCGCGCACCCGCTGAATCTGTGCGATCTCGTCCCACGCCGAGGCAAAGGGGGCCAGCTTGGGGTCAGCCGCCACCGCCGCGCGCAGTTTCTGCTCTTCCTGCTGCTTGCCGCCAAAAAACTGCGTGTCCAGCAGTGCCTGCTGCCGTCCAAAGCTGGCCTTGAAGTCGTTCTCCACAAAGAACAGATCCTCCCTCGCCGCGCGTGCCTGTTCGGGCCCCCGGGTTATGAACTGTTCCAATTGGCCGCGATACTCCGCCAGTTCCGGCATTTCGAGCGGGAAGGCCGTGTCTCGCGCAAAAGCTAACTGCGAGACCGTCAGTTCACGGCTGGTGCCGCCCGGGTTCCCGGACACGAACACCAGGTCGCCGTCCTTCGAACCGTTCACGCCCCAGCGCAAGAACTCAGGACTGGCAGCCGGCTTGTCTCCCTCGTACGCTCGCAACAGGCCGATATCGAAGTCGAAGCGCGGGAAATTGAAGTTGTCGGGATCGCCCCCGAACTGCGCGACCGTAAACTCCGGCGCGAACACCAGGCGCACATCGGTGTAGCGCTTGTAGCGGTACAGATCGTAGACCCCGCCGTGGTACAGAGAAACCACATCGCAGCGGACGCTCGCATCCGAGCCGCAACTCTGCTGCAGTTCTGCTTCCTTGGCATGCAGCGCCTTGTTCGCTTCATCGCCGGCCTTGCCGGCCAGCACTCCCTGAATATCCGCTGTCACGTCGCGGATCTGCACCAGTTGATCGAGTTCGAACGCGGGGCACTTGCGCTCCTCGGCAATCGTCTTCGCCGAGAAACCGGTCTCGACGAGGTTCTGCTGCGGCGTCGACAGTTGTTCCACGCATTCGACCACGCAGTGGTGATTCGTCATCACCAGCCCTTGCGGAGAAATGAAAGACGCCGAGCAACCGCCGGCGATCCGTAACGATGCCGCGCGCACGTGGTCGAGCCATGGTTGCGATGGCGTGAAGCCATACTTTGCCGCTACCGCCTTCGACGGAAAATTGTCGAAAGTCCACATGCCTTCCTCGGCTTGCAATGGCTGGATCAGCGCCAGGCACATCAGCAGTGAGCCCGCAAGGCATGTCACGAGTGTTGATTGGATATTTGTCTTCATGGAGTTCCTTTTAGATGGACGTATTTCGACCGTGGTCGTTAGCCGAGGCTGCATCTCCCCGCGCACACCGGTGGGTGAGCTTCACGGGCGACATCATCCTCTGGTGAGGAATCATCGTCAAGGCGTGCGTCGGGACGGCGGCCGAAGCGGCCCGACCACACACAAAACGCGGGAGGGATTGTCCCTCCCGCATTTCGTACAAATTGTTAGGTCGGCTTACACCAGCCCCTGATCCAGCATCGAGTTGGCGACCTTCAGGAAGCCGGCGATGTTGGCTCCGTTCACGTAGTTGCCGGGCGTGCCGTACTTCTCGGCTGTTTCGTAGCAGCTCTGGTGAATGGAAATCATGATTTTGTGCAGGCGCTCGTCGACTTCTTCGCGGGTCCAAGAGAGCCGCATGCTGTTCTGCGACATTTCCAGTCCGGACGTGGCGACTCCGCCGGCATTGGCGGCTTTGGCCGGTCCGTACAGGATCTTCGCGTCGAGGAACATCTTAGTGGCTTCGAGCGTGCTCGGCATATTGGCGCCTTCGCTGACGACCTTCACGCCATTCTTGATGAGATTGGCCGCGTCTTTTGCGTTGATCTCATTTTGTGTGGCGCTCGGGAACGCGCAATCAGCCTTGATGTTCCACAGCCAGTTGTGGTCGAGCTTCTTGTCGGTCGCCTGATAGACGGCCTTCTTGTATTTGTCCGTGTATTCCTTGATGCGCCCGCGGCGGTTGTTCTTCAGGTCCATGATGAACGCGAGTTTGTCGCGATCGAATCCGTCGGCGTCGTAGATGGCGCCGTCGGAATCGGACATGGTGACCGGCTTCGCGCGCAGGTCGAGCAACTTCTCCACCGTGTATTGCGAGACGTTGCCGCTGCCGGAAACCAGACAGACCTTGCCTTCGAGCGTGTCCTTGCGGGTCTTCAGCATTTCCTTGGCGAAGTACACGCAACCGTAGCCGGTGGCTTCGGGACGAATCAGCGAACCGCCCCAGCCCAGGCCCTTGCCGGTCAGGACACCCGAGAATTCATTCCGCATGCGCTTGTACTGGCCGAACAAGAAACCGATTTCGCGTCCGCCCACGCCGATGTCGCCCGCGGGCACGTCCGTGTCGGGACCGATGTGACGGCAGAGCTCGGTCATGAAGCTCTGGCAGAAGCGCATCACTTCGTTGTCACTCTTGCCCTTGGGATCAAAATCCGATCCGCCCTTGCCGCCGCCCATGGGCAGCGTGGTGAGCGAGTTCTTGAACACCTGTTCGAACGCCAGGAACTTCAGGATGCCGAGGTTCACCGAGGGGTGGAACCGCAGGCCGCCCTTGTACGGGCCGATCGCGCTGTTCATCTCAATGCGGAACCCGCGATTGACTTGCACTTTGCCCTTGTCGTCGAACCAGGGCACGCGGAACATCAGAACTCTTTCGGGTTCCGTGATGCGCTCCAGGATCTTGTTTTCCTGATACTCGGGGTGGCGCTCCAACACGAGCCGCAACGACTCGAGGACTTCCATGACGGCCTGGTGAAATTCCGGTTCGGCCGGGTTTTTGGCTTTGACGAGGTTGAAAATCTGATTGATGTAGTCCGCCGCGGCGTTCCGCTTGGGCGGTTCCATGACAGCACTCATAGGCTTGCCTCCGAATTTTTAAGGACTGAACGGATTGTCACTAGTAGGATGCCGCGGAAATGCGGCTGTAGCTATTGAATGCCTGGAGGTGACGCCCGGCTGTGATTCGCATCACCCGAAGCCGTGATGGTTGGGCAAACGTGAGGTGCGTAGGGCACAAGTAACCCCAGTTGTGCCTGTACCTTGGGGCCCCGTAAGGTTACTTCCCGGACGCCCCTTTTACAATTGCCACTTTTGGTGTCACTTGCTGGCCTTTTTCCATCCCGCCCACCAGGATGAGGCCACGGTGGGTGACGAGCAGTCCACGATGATCCATCGTAGGGTCGGGGGTGTTCTCGCTGACCGTTTCCCACTTGCCGCTGCGGACGTTGAAGGCGAAGGTCACCGGAGAGGGTTCGGAGGGCTGGCCGTTGTAGCCCATTCCGTTGTAGTTGTAAGGGTTGTCGGTTCCACCGGAGAAGTAGATCCTGTTTTCTTTCTCGGACGCTCCGGCGGCGATGCGATAGCGGGCGTTCCCCGGGTGGGCAGGAAGTTTGCTCCATTCAATCTTGGTCGGGTCCTTCTTGCTGATCTTGCCCATCCAGCATTCGCTGGATGCGACGTACCTTGGATTTGGCCCGCTCGGATTCTTGTAGGCTCCGTCGACATACACGATGGTGTCACCAAAGATGGCTCCCGCGTGACCAAACACAGGCGTGCCCGGAATCGGCGTGGCTTCCATCCATTTGTCTTTGTTGGTGTCGTACACCTGGACGTTGCGCACCGCGTCCGTCTTTGGTCCTGACCATCCGCCGATGAGATAGATGTAGCGGTTGCGGTAGACGCCCAGTACCGAGTCGTCGACCGGGGTGGGGATGTCGGCGCCCCGGTAGTAACGATTCTCCGCCGGAACATAGACGTTCACGTCGGAGACGGTGGTCTCGCCCCCTTGTCCATCCACCACGTAGCCGCCGAAGATGAACACCTGTTCGTGAAATGCGGCTGCCGAGGCAGCCAGACGTCCGGCAACTCCGGGGACGGGGCGCAGTTCGCTCCACTTCCCGGTGTTGAGATCGAGTCGGTAGGCGCTATTGGTGATCGCGTCCCAGGTTTTTTTCGCGCCGATGCCCATGAACGAAAAGATCTGAAGATTCTTGTCGTGAGAGATGGCAACGGCGTTATTGGAGACCGGCGACGGCAGCGGGCTGAGTTTGGGTTGTTCGGCGGCGTGGAGCGAGGCGTGCAAAAGCAGGCACAGCAACACCGGGAGCAGTTTCTTCATCGCAGGAATCATAGCAGCGAATGACGGGAGACGCGGCTCTACGATGCAGGCTCCGCTGGCGGCGCGATGGTCACCAGCGGATTCGGTGGCGGCGCGACTGGCACTGGGGCTGCAACCGGAGCAAGGAACTTGCGCTGGTACCAGGTCATCTCGCAGGCTCGCTGCCACACTCGCACGCCAAACCCGCACAGGACTACGATTTCCAAAACGAGAATCGTCCACCCGAACCGGGCTGGCGGCATTTTTGCCCAAATGTAAAGGCCGGCGCCGAAGACGAGCCATCCCAGAACTGAAATGCGCAGGTACATCCAGAACAGAGGCCCGAAGTTGCTGGTTGTGAGTTTGAAGGCGCGACCTGCGTTCCGCCACATGCCGGTCTCTTCTTCGACGACGGCACGGACCTGGGCCATGTCGAACCAGAGCCGTACGAACATGGCGAGCAGGCCGACGACGCCCATGCCGACGACGAAGAACAGGTAGCCTGTTTTTTCGTGCGCGGCGTTGTCTAAAAGCGTGAAGGACTCTTTTTTTACGAGCGAGGCGAGCGTCACCACGGGAATCAGGATAATCGCCATCATGATCAAGAGTCGAACCCAGCGCCAGAAATAGCTGCCACAGGCTTCAAAGAATTCGCGCGTGGTGAGCTTGCGGCCGGAACGATAGGCCTCGAGAATACCTCCGGTCAGGAACAAGACGACGAAGAAGAACACAATGCCGGACGAGAACGACGCCCCGGCTACCTCGAACAGTTTGACTTCCGGGTCCGACGATAATGCCGAAAAGCTGCCCACATCGAACATGTTGGAGAGGCGCTGGGCGTGCAGGCTGTGATCGGTGACCCCGTCCAATTTGTGAATGATCGGCCCGGCGGCGAAATGCGACAGTGCAAGATTGATGAAAAAGATAAACCACAGTACGCGCTGATAGCGCCATGCTCGGCTAAATCCTTCGCGCAATAGTCCAGGTTGATCGGCCATAGTTCTCAGTTCTCAGTTGAGCTGCGGGCTGCGAGCTTCGAGCATGCACAAGCAGCCGCCACTTGGCTGGCTTGCTCGCGGCTCGTAGCTCCTAGCTCGTGGCTTTTCACGCCAGCCAAGCCAGGCACTGCGACAGCATCTGCGTGATCCACGTCCAGTAGCTGACAATTTTCCATCTCGCCCGTGTGTCTTCTTCCTGGACGTAGCTGTTGTTGAAGAAATTTCGGTCGAGAAGCACCGCGGTTCCGGGATCGATCTGCGCCGATACCAGCTTGGCTTTCTTTTCGTAGGTGTAGCGCGCCCAGCGATCCCTGCCGTCCCAGTGCTCGGTAACCGACTCGCCGTTGTCGAACTTGATCACGACATCCACCGGGAAAATGAAGTCTCCCTTGCGGTGGACCTGGACCTGAGTGCGATAAACGGTCTCGCCCTTCTTTTCCTTGGGCGGATCTTTCACGTACCAGTCGATGCGGTCGGAGTTGGCGCGGCGAATTTCGTAATCCAAGACCGGCGTTCCATACACGGCCTGATCAAAGTACCCGCGAAGATCCCGACCGCTGACTTCCTCGACCGTCTTCAGGAAATCTTCCTGGGTCGGATGGGTAAACCGATACCGCATGAAATATGTGTGGATGGCCCGCTTGAGTGTTTCTTCTCCGACGATTCTTTCCAGCGTCAACAGGACCGTCGCCGTCTTGCCGTAGGTAATGTCGGCGTAGGAACCGCCGCTGATGTACTGGTAGCCGAAGCGCGACATGGGATCGAGGTCGGCGGCCGAAAGATAACTGTTGCGCTGGCTGGCGTCTTCGCCCTCGGTCAATCCCCAGAGATCCATCACCGACTTGTCTTTGCCAAAAATGTCGTCCAGAATCTTGCACTCGGTGTAGCTGTTGATTCCTTCGTCCAGCCAGGCATCCTCGAACTCGTTGGTCGCCACCATCCCGTACCAGTACTGGTGGCCAAATTCGTGTTCGACGACCACCTCCGTCAAACGAAGGCCCTCGGGCATCCACCAGGTGGTGTCGCCGGTAAACAGCGTCGGATATTCCATGCCACCAGCGCGGATGTCGGCGGGATCGACAACGGTGATCTGCTTGTAAGGATAGGGACCATACCACTGGTCAAAGCGCTGCAGAGTTTCCTGCATGATGCGCAGGTGGCGCCCGGCCTGATCGACGTGATCCGGTTGCAGCAGCAAGCGGATCTTCACGCTGCCCATGCTGCCATGGAACGTATCTTCGACCACGTGGTACGTGGGCTGGGCGGTCCAGGCAAAGTCGTGAATATCTTCGCCGCGAAAGGTCAGGGTCTTGGTGCCGTCGGCGTTCTTGACTTCATGCAGCTGCACCCCACTCGCTCCCACAACTTCATTTTGCGGCAGCGTGAGCTTCACGTCGAAGGTGCCAAAGTCGGCGAAGAATTCTGTCGTCGAATGAAATTGGTGGCAATTCCACGCGCCCTGCCACCAGACTCCGACCTTCGGAAACCATTGCGCGCCCATGATGAAATCGCGCTTGTAGCCGGTGCGGGCGAAGACCTGGCCGAACTGGTCGTGGAAGGCGATCTTGAACTGGACCGATTCACCGGGCGCCACCGGGCGCGGAAGCTTGACCTGGAACACGGTGCGATCGTCGGGATTGCCGTCGTCAGGCGCAATGAACTTGATGTGCGAGGTCAGGTCGCCCATCCCGGCCACCTCCAGCGACTTCACTTCGGCCGACGCCTTGTACTTATCTTTCAGTTCGAAGTCGGTGTGATCGCGGCGTTCTTCTTTCATGAAGGTCGAGGTCGGCTGGAAGGCGTTCAAGTAAAGATGAAAAGGGAACGTATCTTGCGGCTTCCCGGTAAGATTGCGGTAGGTCAGAACCTCGGTGGCGTCGAGGGTGCGCTTGTTGGCGTCAAAGCGGGCGTCGATCTGGTAGGCAACGACGCGCTCCGAGAGAGGCTTATCCGCGAGCGTTGCCATGGGTGGCGGAGAGGTTTGAGCCGGAGCCGCGCTCGACGCCGCCACGCAGGCGCCGGCGGCGGCAAAAAGTAACGCGAGCAACACTGCAAGTCTGGAGCGCATGTTGGGAGATCGTCCTTCCAAACAGCAAGCCGAATTGCGAAGCTTACACTGCCTGAGGCGTGATTGAAAAGGTGCGTCTTCTAGAACCAGGTGCGTTCCCGGTATTCGCGATACGCGTCACCGAACTTGGCCTCCAGAACTCGAGCTTCGCGCCGGGCGCGGATGATCTGCATTGGAACAATGATGACCAGGACGAGCGCGAGGACGGGGCGTCGCATCATCACCATCAGGCCGAGAATGAAAATCACTGATGACACATAAATCGGATTGCGAATCCGGGAATAAATGCCGGTGGTCACGAGTGCGACGGCTTTAGCAGTGATCGAGAAGGATCGTCCGAGCGTGTAGCGGGCAAGAATCACTCCGTTCAAGCCGACGAGGCACAACGTAAGCCCGACCCACCGCACCGCCTCGTGCGGACCAGGTCCATACACAAAAACGAAGTAGAGAGCGCACAGGCCGAGCGCCAAGGGGAGCCAGACCCGAAGTAGGCTTCCGAGATCCATCGCAGTATTACTCCACAAACCCTTGTCGCACCGCGTGGATGAAATCCGTGTAGGCAGACTCCAGGCCCGCCGCCCGCATCTCGAGTGCGATCTGTCCGCGATGATACGCCGAGTGCATGAGCACATGGGTGAGGACATCGTCCACGCGGCTCGACCAAGCCTCGCCTTTGCTGTTGCGATATTCAATTTTCGCGCTGAAGGCGTCAGGTGGAAGCAGCGTCAAGTAGTCTCGCCACCGGTTGGCCATTTCATCCGCAAGCGCCCGGCAGTCTTGAATGCTCACAGCAGGCCATACCGGCAGGCTTTGGCGCTCGCCGCGCAGGCGTTCCAGCCACAACTTTTCCGCCGCCAGGATGTGCGCCATCCGGCCCACCGTACCCGGGGAAACGAGCCGCGCGGCTTGCATGGCAGAAAGGGTTTGGCGGTTCGCCCAGGAGTCGTAGGCAAACATGCGGAGGAAATGCTCGCTTGTATTCATCAGTGATTCCTTGTGCGGCGGCCGATTGCGTTGCGACCCACTGCGCCCAGACAGTACGATGGCGGTTAGCCGCCTGCTGAAAAACTCGATCGCGCGCTGGATCCCGGGCGGCGCAGCGTTGTCACGCTGCGGTCACTGGTTCGCTTTCAGCGCCGGCTTTAGCCGCTGCGGTCCGTATGCTCCGCGGAAAATACTTTTTGCGCAAGACTGTCAAGCAACGCGTATGACTGCACTCATCCGGCGCACTGCACGGTCGCTCGCAACGCTGCCTCCGCCGCGTTGGGTTCCCATCATTTTACTGTGTCTGGCGTGCCTCTCCGCCCATGCGCAGACGCAAACCGGGTCCCACCGGCGGTTGTTGCAGTACCTGGAATCAGGACAGCTGCGCGATGCCGTCCTGCTGGGCCAGCAAGCCGTGTCGCGCTGGCCGCGCGATCCGCTCTTCCGGCACTATCTGGGTGTCGCCTATTTCAAATCAGGAGATGCCAAGCAGGCGCGGGAGCAACTCCTTCGGGCCCGCGATCTGGACCCGCAAGATTTCGCCACGCACTTCGATCTGGCGCTCGTGTTATTCAGCGAGCACGACTACGCGGCCGCCGCCACTGCACTTGAAGCCGCGATCCAGATCACGCCTTCGAGCGCGCTCGCCCATGTGCTGCTGGGACGGGCGTATCTGAACTCCAACCGCGACCTGCCGGCGATCGACGAGTTCAAGACCGCGCTCACCCTCGATCCAGCGGTTCGGCTGGGCCATTACCATCTTGGATTTGCCTTCGCCAGCCTCGGGCGCAATGACCAAGCGATCGCCGAGTACAAGACCGAGTTGCAGCGTTCGGGCGAGCATCCGGAGGTCGTCTACCAACTCGGGCATTCCCTGCTCGAGTCGGGCAAGAATGACGAAGCGATCACATATTTGCAGCGCGCCGCCCAGTTGGATCCGAAGAATTCGAATGTCTGGTACAACCTGGGCAAGGCGCAGTTCTTGGGCGGGTATGCCGAGCAGGCCGAGCCTGCGCTGAAGAAATCCATTCAACTGAACCCGAACGATCCAAGCCCTCATTATCAATTGGCGCGCGCACTGGAGAAGCTGGGCAGGGCCGACGAAGCTCGCCTCGAACGGGAACGTTTCGCTGAACTCAAGAAGGCACAACCGGCCACCGCGGGGATGGCGACCGCCCGCGACCAGTGATCATGAGAACATAGCTCTGCCCTCTTCTAACAGTCGCCTGCCTGATCGCAGGTGCGGCCCACGCAGGCTGTCTCTACGCCGAAGCCCTCCCGTTTTAGCCAAAAGCTCAGAACGTTCCAGCGAAAACTAGAATCGGGCATGCAACGGCCTCTGGATGGAACCGCCCCTTTAGCTATGATAATTCGTAAATATAAACCCAGATTTCTGTGATTTTCTGGATATTGTCAGTCCAAACCGCCGCTATCTCAAGACTTTCCATAGCTTTACGATCTCTCGCCTTTGGGTCAAGGCTTGCTACAAAACATTAACGGACTAGAGAGTGAGACAGATACCTGTCTGCCCTAGGCCTTGCTACTTCTCTTAGGTTTCAAAAGGAGCTACATGAAGCGATCTATCAACACGCATATTGCGCTTTGCCTCCTGGTTCTGTTCGCACTTGCTCTTTGTGTGCCTGTCGCGATGGCGCAAGAGACCACCGCCGGCATTCAGGGCATTGTGAAGGACCCGACTGGCGCCGTCGTGTCGAACGCGGCCGTCGAAGTTTCCGGCCCCGCTCTCATCGGCACCAAGAAAGCGACCACCGATTCAAGCGGTTTCTATCGTTTTACCAATCTCCCCGCCGGCCCCAGCTACACCATCACCGTCACCGCCCGGGGCTTCAAAGTTGCGAAGCGAAGCGGCATTGACCTCGAAGCGGGCCGCCTTCCTAACATGGATGTCCCGCTGGAGTTGGGTCAGGCCTCCGAAATCATGGAGGTCACTGGACTTGCGCCCATCGTGGACGTCACCCAGAGCAAAGTGGCAGTGACCATCACCCAAGACGTCCTGGAAAACATCCCCAAGGGACGTTCCTTCCAGTCCGTGATTCCTTTTGCTCCCGGCGCACGGCAGGAGCCGATGCAAAGCAGCCGCACCGACTCGGGCCGGATGAACGGCTTCCAGATCGATGGTGCTTCGGACGCCGAGAATGTGTACATGACCGAAGGCCTGAACACCACCGCCATCTATGGCGGCGGCGTCGGCGCCCAGGTCCCCATGGAGTTCGTGCAGGAAGTTCAGGTCAAGAGCTCCAGCTTCGAAGCTGAATTCGGCGGCGCCACCGGTGGCGTAGTGAACGTCATTCAGCGGCGCGGCGGGCCCAAGTGGCACGGCAGCGTCTTTACCTACTATCAGGGCGATCCAATCTCTGCCAACAATCTTTGCGCCAATCGAGCCATCCTCTCGACTCAGGCAGCTAACTGCTTCCTCCGCCTTCAGCCCGGCACCGCCCTCAATAACGGCACGCCGGGTAACTTGTGGGCCGATCGCTTGGATGGTACGGTGCAGCAGTACGTCCAGAAGCAGGACAAGTGGAGCACTGTGGAGCCCGGATACGAAATCGGGGGACCTCTGCTTGGCACGCGTTTGTGGCTCTTCAGCAGCTACGTTCCCACGCTCTCGTGGGTTACCCGCACCGTCGACTTCACGGGCGACAACCCCGGCCCCCGCGACCTTAAGCAGAGCAACATGATTCATAACTTCATGAATCGGCTGGATTATCGCCTCACCAATTCGGTGCAACTATTCGCGTCGTGGCAGAGCGCCTACCAACGCGTCGTTGGTAATGTCAACATGCCCACCCCGGACTCCGCCCTCGGACAGGTAAACCTGAGTGCCGGAACCGATCCGCAAACCTTGCGCCCGGACACCGGGTACGTGAGCCCGACAACCATTCTCAACTTCGGCGGTGACGTTTCGCTTGGTTCGAAGGCCGTGATTACCGCGCGTTACGGTTCTTACTACACCAACTCCGAGGATCGCGGGAAGCTTACCGGTACCCGCTATTTCTGGCAGCTTGACACCACCACCTGCGACCCGGACAATCCCGACCCGGTCATCTGTGATCCCAATTTTCCTGCGTCGGACAAACACACTGCAAACTTTAGCAACATCGGCAACAACCAGCAGTCGGCGTTTGACGTCTTCGAACGCCGCCAGTTCACCACCGACTTTTCATACTTCGTCGGGCACTTCGCGGGAACCCACAACTTCAAGACCGGGTACTCCGTCATGCGCCAGGCGGAAAACGTGGCCAACACTTTCAACACTTCGTTCGTCCAGATCTTCATGAGCGGCACCCAGGAATACAGCACTGTGACCGGTGCTACGACGGAGGTTTGCGCTGCGGTCATTGCGCAGTATGGCAAGTGTGCCGGCCCCTACGGCTACTACAACCTGCAGGACGGAGTCCTTACCAACGGTAAGGTCTCCGCGCTCAACCACTCCATCTATTTCCAGGACGGCTGGACGATTAAGGGCCTCACCATCAATGCCGGGGTTCGCTTGGATAAGGAATTCCTGCCCCCGTATCGTCCGGGCGCGTCGTCCATTTCCTTCGGCTTCGGTCAGAAGATCGCGCCGCGCATCGGCGGAGCGTACGACCTTCTCCACAACGGAAAGGTCAAGCTGTACGCTTCCTACGGCAAGTTCTACGACATTATGAAGTATTCCTTGCCGCGCGGTTCCTTCGGTGGGGATCGTTGGCACGATTGTGTTTACGCCCTCACGACTCTCGACTTCACCCAGATTGTCCCCGATAACATCGGCGGTAAGTTCTGTCCCGATTCCGGTCCGGCGAGCGGCGCCTTACCGGGCACTTTCATCGAGAACCAGAACTGGCGCGCCAGCGCTCCGGGCAATCCGTTAGATCCGGTCGTGGATCCGAATATGCATCCCATGTCCACGCACGAATACGTGTTTGGCGCGAATGTGGAAATCGCCCACAACTGGGGACTTGAATCCCGTTACGCGCGCAAGCGCCTCGACTGGACCATCGAGGATATGTCCCTCGATGACGGCCAGTACTACATCGGCAATCCGGGATCGGAGTACAGCCAGTTGCTGCATCGCGGTCTTCCGAGCGCCGCAGCCTCGGAGGATAACCCGGGCCTCCTTAACCCCGTTTGTCCCACTTGCCCGAACCTTCCCAAGGCCATCCGCAACTATGACGGCTTGGAATTCCGTCTCGTCCACCGCAGCACTGAGAAATGGTTCGGACAGGTGCAATACGCCTACAGCCGGCTCTACGGCAATTATGCCGGTCTGAACAACACCTACTTCATAGATGGCAACGGAGGCCGTCACGAGCCCAACAACGGTCGCGCCTTCGATCTGCCGGAGATGCTGTATGACGGCCAGGGCCATACGGTGGGTGGGCCGCTTCCAACCGACCGCCCGCACGTGGTCTCCGGAGTCGGCTATTACCGCTTGAAATGGTTTGGCATGGAAACGATGATTGGCGCCAACCAGTCATTCGCTTCCGGTGCGCCCCAGAGCACGTGCCTGCCGACCGTGGATAGCGCGTCGAGCTGCATGTTCGTCGCAGGCCAGGGAAACTGGATCAACTTCCACCAGGACGCGGCCACCGGCGACATCGTTCAGGACAGCATCACCAAGGGCAAGCGTACCCCCTGGTTGATACAGAGCGACCTTAGCCTCACGCACGAACTCAAGGTCAGCAAGTCCAACGAAGCATTGCGCCTCGGCTTCACCCTCAATGTCTTCAACGTGTTCAATCAACGCGCCCCGATCACGCTGAACAATTCCCCGCTGGCAGCCGGCTATACGACACCGACCATCGCAACTGAATCCGCGCTCAGCTGGGATTATCTGGCGTTGATGAACAACTTCAACTACATGTCGATCATGAACGATAAGACCGTGGACGAGAGCGGCGCCTATGCCGGTCCAAACACCAACGGCCGGCCGAATACCTTGGCTTCACGGTATGGTCACCCTGTCTTCTATCAGGATGCGCGTGCCATGCGCTTCCAAGTCAAGTTCACCTTCTAAACGCTAGACTTCAACCTTCCGGGGCCGGAGAAATCCGGCCCCGTTCTTTTTCTGTTCGTATTTTCGGCGGATTTCGGCTCGACTGTAGAAGGCATGCCTCCGCCACGACCGTCCCGCCGGTTCGTAGGCTTGACTCCCCTGTTACAATAAGTTATTGCGATGCAATGAAGTGTTTGCTCTTTGATAACAGAATGCGCGCTTCAGTTTTACGGTAGACCGGGAACCGGGTGGAGCCGGCCTTCAGTGTGTGCGTAAGAACTAGCACTGCCGGCGACACGGTCGAACAGAGCTCTACGATCTTAGCCGCGAAGCGGCGTAAGAATGCAGCCCACGGCGCAAGCCGTGGCGAAAAGCGTGTGAATCAGTCAAGCCCCAGCGGGGCGAAAGACAACGTCTCACGCAATCTCTTTTTATGCCTGCAGATTAAGGTGTCAACCGACCCTCGGGCTTCAGCCCCAGCGGTCCCTCGGTAGGCGTGGCCTGCATGGACGGTGAAGCCACGATAACCCCAATGTTCTCTAGATTTTGGATGGGTAATTATCCCTTGACAGTAGGTATACATTTCGGGCAGCTTGTTGATTACAGGTTTGGCGACGGTCCACGCTATTATCTGACCGAGCCAAAGGACATCAATATGCGCGTGCCCGATCAGGTTCTTAAGACCGTGGTCTTTGTCGGTCTACCGGAAATTCCGGACCCGGAATACCGTGGAACCGCATTCATCGTGACCGCCCCCGGAACCCAGAGTAATCATTTTGCGTTCATGGTGACTGCCCGCCACGTTGCTGAAAAGCTAGAAGGGAATGACTTCTATATTCGAGCCAATAAAAAGCGCGGTGGTATGGCAGAGCTGCGCGGCTTTGCTGACAACCCGTGGTGGTACCACCCCACTGAGCGCGAGTATGTGGATTGTGCGGTCACCCTGTTCTCGCCTGCCCGCCTAGCCGAGTTGGACGTAGAGCATATCCCCATCGGGCTCTTTGCGGATAAAGAGAAAATCAAGGCACACAATATTGGGATTGGGGACGAGGTTTTCATCGCGGGCCTGTTCACTAAGATCACCGAGACTTCCCAGAACATCCCGATTGTCCGAAGTGGTAACGTCGCGATGATGCCCGATGAGAGAATCCCGTTTCATGGTGGCATGTATGATGCGCATTTGATCGAGTCGCGCTCTATCGGCGGACTGAGCGGATCACCCGTTTTCGTCAGGCCGACACTCCAATTGCAAATTGGCACCGAAAACGATGAACCCGTCATTCTAAACGGCCCCGGCAAGATATTGTTTTTTGGTTCGGTGGTTGGTCACTGGGAAGTTCCAGAAGGATTCACGCCCACCCAGGCCGAGGCCGTTAACATGGGGATCGCACCAATGGTTCCGGCGCTGAAGATCAAAGAGGTAATCTTGCAACCAAGGTTGGTAGAGATGATGAAAAAGATTAACGATGAGATGCGTGCCAAGAATCAGAAAGGCGCGAAGCTGGATTTTGCCCCGAGCGAAAAGAAGCCATTCACGCAAGAGGAGTTTGAGACCGCGCTAAAGAAGGCCAGCCGCAAGATCGGATCACCTAAGAAGTAGGGGATCAGTCAAAAAACGTGGGATCGGCCCGCACGATGAAATAGGCGAAGGGTTTTGGCAAGGGCCATGCGAAGACACGGAAAGACCACTAGAACGAGCACGAGGACCACAAGCCCACGCCACAGGCCAAACCACCAAAAGCCACCAATCGCGGCTGCCACTTGCAACAGATAGGTCACAAAACTCGTGACGGTCGAGATTAAGAACAGTCGGTCAGCGGTAAACAATTTGATCACTCAGAGTCTTGAGCCCTCTCCGTTTTCACTTACTGTACGACATGACTACAACAGGCTTGCCATGCTGAAGGGTAGCAATACTAAACGGAGGCCCGACCGTTTCAGGATTAGCTTTGGCTTCCAGTGCAATGACAGATCTGGCTATGTTTCGCAGTTCATCCAGACCGACTTTTTCCCCTCCGAGCAGCCTTCCGAAGCTTCCATCCGTGCGAACGAGCATATCCTCGTAAGTGTCACCGTTCCCACTGAAAGCTTTTTTGATCTCGCCGATCCTCCCTACCTCGTGGTGCAAGAACGAATTAATTGGGGATGGCCGGTCCAAGTGAACGGTTGTCTTGAAGACAATTTTCCAATTCATACCATCCACGGATGCTCGCACTGTCACCACGGAGAATCTTTCGGCCACAATGGAAACGACAAGAAATTCTGCAAGATAACCTTTCCCTTTCTGATACTCGTAGAGGCTATAGGCTTGCCGTTCCACCTTGAAAATATCGACGAATGGGTGGGTCGCTTCAATAAGGCTAGCGATTGTACGAGCATCAGTAGCGAACTGGAAGTTTTGTTCAACTTTAGCCATCCACTCATCAGCCCGATAGTAGATGACTCCCGTTTCCATCTTGTAAAGTGCTCCCAATCCTTCGCAAGCGATTATGCAGTTATGAATCGGCCTAAGTTTGGTCATGCTGTCGATTGGGCAATTCTTACTGCCAGCCATGCTGTCTGCACCAATGACGATGCAGTCACCTGCAATGAGGCAAAAAATGGTAGTGCCACAATAACTTTTCATCGAACTCCCGCCAAAGAATTGGGCGGCTGCGCTCGTAACGACGAAACCATAGTCAAAAAGGTTCAATCATCACCGACTCACGACGTATAACCGCATCCCGCTTCTCTACTTGCCGCAAGAAGCTGAGAAACATCGGCTGCACGTCGAAACGCCGGTTGTAGCGGAAGCTGTACTCATTTAAGTAGGTTTGCAGATAGTGCCGACCAACCGAATGATAGACGCCCCGAATCCCGGTTTTTACAAGCGCCCAGAATCCGTCAATGGTGTTCGTGTGAACGTCGCCCATCACGTAGATTTTTTCGCTGTGATTTATGCGCCGATGAACGTACTCGTTGTAGTGTCGATCCATCACATCATAG
>JAIQFZ010000019.1 GCA_020073015.1 Terriglobia bacterium
GGGAGAGTAAGTGACTCTTGGTGGTTTGATTTTGCCATCTTTATGACTGTATATGCGCTCGGCCGAAGCCTCATTTGAAGGGGTTGCGGTGCTAGTCGGTGAGTTTGGTATCGATTGAGTCTGGGTCTGGGCAATAGCCGTTCCGAACATAAGTGCCAGGCGGAGCAAGACAACTGTGCGCATTGTGTGTTCCCCCTAGTCCAGAGATATAACTATTTGGTTGTCGCAGCGATTGGCTCATGCGCGCGCTCTATGGTCCTTCCCAGCACAGCGGCGATTTGCTTCACTTGAGCCATGAGCGCGTCGAACTGGTCGGGGTAGAGCGACTGCATGCCATCGGAGAGCGCGCGGTCGGGATCGTGGTGGACTTCGACGATCAGGCCATCGGCTCCGACGGCGACGGCGGCGCGGGAGAGCGGCGTAACTTTGTTGCGCTTGCCGGTGCCGTGGCTGGGATCGACGATGATCGGCAGGTGGCTGAGCCGCTGCACGGCGGGCACGACGCTGAGGTCGAGCGTGTTGCGGGTATGGTCGGCGAAGGTGCGCACGCCGCGCTCGCACAGTACCACGCTGTAGTTGCCTTCGCTCATGACGTATTCGGCGGCCATGAGGAACTCCTCGAGCGTGGCCGAGATCCCGCGCTTTAGCAGGACAGGCTTGCGAGCACGTCCAGCGCGCTTGAGCAGGGAGAAGTTCTGCATGTTGCGGGCGCCGATCTGGATGACGTCGGCATATTTGTCGACCAGGTCGAGAGATTCGTAGTCGACGGCTTCGGTGACGATGAGCAGGCCGAAGCGGTCGCGGACCTCGGCCATGATCTGGAGACCTTCTTCCCCCAGCCCCTGGAACGAATAGGGAGAGGTGCGCGGCTTGTAGGCGCCCCCGCGGAAGAATTGGGCTCCAGCGCGGGCGACGCGCTCGGCAACTTTGAAGGCCTGGTCACGGTTCTCGATGGCGCACGGTCCGGCAATGATGGCAAGGTCGGTGCCGCCGATGGTGACGTGTGAACCGGGAAACTTGATGACAGTGTTGTCGGGCTTGGTGTCGCGGCTGACAAGCTTGTAGGGCTTCGAGACGCGGATCACTTCCTGCACGCCGGGCATCTCGTCCAGTGTCCCGGATTCGACCTCGCCCTTGTTGCCGGTGATGCCGATAGCAGTGCGTTGGGCGCCGGGCATGGAGTGGGCGCGGTATCCAAGCGATTCGATTTTCTGGCAAACGGCGCGGACCTGGTCTTCGGTGGCCTGCGCCTGCATGACGACGAGCATGTGGGTACCTCGATAAAATTCTAACTTATAGGAACAATCTATGGAATGGAGCGATATGGAGGGCATTTGGGAGATAATTACGCACCAATAAGCTGGGAGACTCATTTTTCCCCTGCTTCTGATGCCAGCGCCGAGGAGGACTTTATGTCAGCAAAGAACGTTGTAACGATTGTGTGCCGCGCCCTGGCCGTCTATCTGTTGTTTTGGTTCTTGAGCGACCTAACCTATCTGCCATCCCACCTCTTCGCTCTTTGGCACCATAAAAACGGGTTGGGCACGCAAATCGGAACAACATACTGGCGTGATTCTGAGCGCATTTCGCTGGTATTCCTTCTGCTTCGGATGGTGGTGCTCTTTTTCGCTGTGCAATGGTTTTACCGTTCGGGTCCCGCCCTTCAAGGGTATTTCTTGGCTTCCTCGGGAGAAGAGACGGCGCCAAACTAAATCGACAACTGCGGGGTTGGTGGTGTCCGCGTTGTAAAATAGAAGTTTATCTGTACGTTCTCGAACCTTTCTATGCCCCAGGAACACAAATCTATCACCGCCACCCGCGACGAGCGCTACGATGCGCAGCGCATTGAGCAAAAATGGGCCGAGCGCTGGCAGAGCGATCCGTCGCTCTACGCCGCTGAGCCCAACTCGACCAAACCGAAGTATTACGTGCTGGAGATGCTGCCCTATCCTTCGGGCGCGCTGCACATGGGGCACGTACGCAATTATTCGATCGGCGACGCGCTGGCGCGCTACATGTGGATGAACGGGTACAACGTGCTGCACCCGATGGGATGGGATTCGTTCGGCCTGCCGGCGGAGAATGCGGCTATCAAGAACAACACTCCGCCGAAGGAGTGGACGCTTTCGAACATCGCGGCCATGAAGGTGCAGATGAATCGCCTCGGGTTCGCTTATGACTGGTCGCGTGAGGTCACCACCTGTCTGCCGGAATACTACCGCTGGAACCAGTGGTTCTTTCTGAAGCTCTATGAGCAGGGACTCGCGTATCGGAAGAAGAGCAAGGTGAACTGGTGTCCGAAGTGCTGCACGGTTTTGGCGAACGAGCAGGTAGTAGGCGGGAATTGCTGGCGGCACGAGGACACTCCGGTCGAGCAGCGCGAATTGGAGCAGTGGTTCCTGCGCACCACGAAGTACGCGGACGAGTTGCTGCGCGGCCTGGAAACGCTGCCGGGCTGGCCGGACAAAGTCCGCATCATGCAGCAGAACTGGATCGGGCGCAGCGAAGGTACGCTGGTGGATTTCGACTTGGGCGGGACGGTGGGGCCAGCGGGGTCGACAATCACGGTGTTCACCACCAGAGTCGACACGATTTACGGCGCGACGTCAGTGCAGTTGGCGCCGGAACATCCGATTGTCTCCGACATGATCGCCCGCGATGCTGGACTGCGCACCAAGGTGGAGGAACTGATCGCTGAGCAGCGCCGAGCGAAGGAAGCGGGCGATATCGGCGAGATCGAGAAGCACGGCGTGTTTACAGGTCGCTACGCGAAGAATCCGTATAACGGCGAAGCGGTGCCGGTGTGGGTGGCGAACTACATTTTGATGGACTACGGCACGGGCGCGATCATGAGCGTACCGGCGCATGATGAGCGCGACTACGAATTCGCCAAGAAGTACAAGCTGGAGATCCGGCTGGTGATCTTGCCGGCAAGCAGCGATCCGGAAGAAACGGTGGCCGAACCACAGCTGCCCTTCACAACCATGGACGGGATTCTGGTCAATTCGGGCGAGTTCAGTGGGTTGAGCTGCGAGGAAGCGATCGAAAAGATGTCGGCACTTGCCGAGGAAAAGAAATTCGGCAAGGCGACGGTCACGTTCCGGCTGAAGGATTGGGGCATCTCGCGGCAGCGCTACTGGGGCACGCCGATCCCCATGGTGTATTGCGAGAAAGATGGCGTGGTGCCGGTGGCGGAAAAAGATCTGCCGGTGATTTTGCCGGAGAAGGTGACTGTGACGCTCGCGGGCGGATCGCCGTTGCAGGGTGTTCCGGAGTTTTTGAATACGACTTGTCCGAAGTGTGGTGGTCCGGCGCGGCGCGAGACCGACACGATGGATACGTTCGTGGATTCGTCGTGGTATTTCTACCGCTATGCCGACGCGCGCAACGACAAGGCGCCGTTCGACACAAAGACAATTGCGTACTGGTTTCCCATTGATCAGTACATCGGTGGCGTTGAGCATGCCATTCTCCACCTGATCTATTCGCGCTTCTGGACGAAGTTCATGCGCGACATGGGGCTGGTGAATAACGACGAGCCCGCGCAGCGCCTGTTTACGCAGGGCATGGTGATCAAAGACGGCGCGAAGATGTCGAAGAACCTGGGCAACGTGGTGTCACCGGACGAGATGGTAGCGCGCTACGGCGCCGATGCGGCTCGGTTGTACAGCTTGTTTGCGGCGCCTCCGGATCGCGATCTGGACTGGCAGGATACCGGCATTGAAGGCATCCAGCGATTCCTCGGGCGCGTGTACCGGTTCTTCGTGCGGAATGCGAATCCGGATCACCCGGAGTGGCGCAAGCCGGTGCCGGCGGAGTTGTCGTCCGAAGCGCGCGCGATTCAGCGCAAGTTGCACCAGACGATCAAGCGCGTCAGCGATGACTTTCAGGGGCGCTGGCACTTCAACACCTGCATCGCCGCGATCATGGAACTGCTGAATGAAGTTTATGGAGCGGAAGAGGCCATTGCTTCCGGGCGAGTTCCGGTTTCGCTGATCGCGGAAGTGCAGCGCGGAATCGTGTTGCTGCTGGCGCCGATGGCGCCCTATCTTGCGCATGAACTGTGGGAGATGATTGGCGAGCGCGGAAATCTGCTCAAGGCTCCGTGGCCCAAGTACGATGCGGCACTGGCGGCGGAAGACGAGATCGAGATCCCGGTGCAGATCAATGGGAAGCTGCGGAGCAAGGTGGTGGTGCCCGCAGCGGCGACCGAAGATCAGGTGAAACAATCGGCACTGGCGGACGAGAAGGTGAAGGCGGCAATCGCAGGTAAGCAGGTGGTGAAGAACGTCTACGTGCCGAAGAAACTACTGAACATTGTCGTTCGATAAGCACGAGGCAAGTGCGATAACCACAGGGGGCACAGAGGAACACCGAGGAAAGCGTTTTCCCCTGTGATCCGCTGTGTCCTCTGTGGTTAAAGTTTTTCTGTCGATTGCAAGTGAGACATCAATCTGAGAAACTCATCCGTGGAAACCCAATCGATTGTTGTCCTCGACTTCGGGGCGCAGTATTCGCAGTTGATTGCGCGCCGCATCCGCGAACAAAAAGTCTTCTCCGTCGTTCTGCCGTTTAACGCCAGTCTGGACGAAATCCGCAGCTACTCGCCGGTGGGGATCGTGCTGTCGGGCGGCCCATCGTCCGTGTACGACAAGGGCGCGCCCCATGCCGACAAGAAAGTGTTTGAGCTCGGCGTCCCCGTGCTCGGCATCTGCTACGGACTGCAGTTCATGGTGTACGCCCTGGGCGGCAGGGTGCGTCCGGCGGAGAAGCGCGAGTACGGGCACGCGAAGGTGGAACTGCAGGCAGCCGATTCGCAGTTGTTTCAGGGACTGCCAAAGCTGCTGGCCGTGTGGATGTCGCATGGCGACTCGGCGGAAGAACTGCCGCCCGGCTTCCGGCTGACGGCGAAGACTCCAAATGCGATCGCGGCCATTGAGAATGCCGAGCGGAGGATGTGGGCGGTGCAGTTTCATCCGGAAGTGCATCACACTCCGCTGGGCTCGGACATTCTGCGGAATTTCGCGTTGAACATCTGTGGGGCATCGCCGAACTGGACGGGGCAGCATTTCATTGATGCGACGGTGGCTTCGGTCAAGGCTCTGGTGGGCAGCGGGCGGGCGATCTGCGCGCTTTCGGGTGGGGTGGATTCTTCGGTGGCGGCGGTGCTGGTGGATCGGGCGATGCGGGATTCGTCGGGCAAATCGCGGCTTACTTGCGTCTTCGTCAATAACGGCGTGCTGCGCAAGAATGAGTTTGAGAAAGTTCAGAAAAACCTGCGCGACAACCTTGGACTGCACCTGGTGGCCGTGGATGCGACGGACCGCTTCATGAAGAAGCTGGCCGGCGTCACCGATCCGGAGAAGAAGCGCAAAATCATCGGCAAAGAGTTCATTGCCGTCTTCGACCAGCAGGCGCGCCGCATATTTCAAGAAAACGAAAAAGCAGGAGGCCGCGTCAAATGGCTGGTGCAGGGGACGCTTTATCCCGACGTGATCGAGTCGCGCTCGGTGCGCGGACCGTCAGAGATCATCAAGTCGCATCACAACGTGGGCGGCCTGCCCGAGAAGATGAAGCTCAAGCTAATCGAGCCGCTAAAAGACCTGTTCAAAGACGAAGTGCGCCGCATAGGCCGCGACTTAGGCATGCCTGAAGACATCCTGCAGCGTCAGCCATTCCCGGGGCCAGGGCTGGCGGTGCGCATTCTGGGTGAAGTAACGAAAGAACGCGCCGACCTGCTGCGTGAGTGCGACGACATCGTGGTCGGTGAGATTAAAAAGGCGGGACTCTACCAGAAAATCTGGCAGTCATTCGCGGTGCTGCTGCCCGTGATGTCGGTCGGTGTGATGGGCGACCAGCGGACATACGCCTACACCTGCGCAATCCGCGCCGTCCACTCCGAAGACGGTATGACCGCCGACTGGGTGCCGCTGCCGTATGAAGTGCTGAAGACGATTTCCAATCGGATTGTGAATGAAGTGCGCGGGGTGAACCGGGTGGTGTACGACATTACTTCGAAGCCGCCGGGGACGATTGAGTGGGAGTGAGGGCCAGACATATTTCTTCCTTCCGGCGAGCGCAAGGAGGCACACTTGAACGATGCAAAAGAACGTTTCGACGCATGTGTCAAGCTGGGTGAGTTCTGGGTGGGCCGTCACGATGCCCGGAGAGAATACGAGTGGAAAGTTTCGCTGGGCTTCTGGGGCGTGCTCGTTGCAGCGATTCACTATAGCGCTGAAACAAAGAAAATTCTCCCATCATCTCAAGGTCTGCTTTTCCTAATCCTGATCGCAATGTTTCTGTTCTTTTGGTTGGTTTGGCTTTTTGCCCTTTGGAAAAGAAACCATGTCGACAAGGGGCAGGGGTTACACTACGTCGACGAAGGTCAGCAAATTCTCGCTGATCCGAATCACAGGGTTGTGCCTCCAGACCGCAGCAAGATAGGAAGGGAAGCCACTTTCAGACGGTTCACAATCGAATGGTCTATGCTTTTTCAGGCGGGAACGACTCTTGCGCTCCTGGTTGCGCTCTGGCGCCTTGTCGCCATGAATTGAATCCACCCCTTACCGGTACTACGATGGTGTTATGACACTTGCTATCGAGACTCAGCAGATGCCAGCTATCCGTGCCCCCCGCGGCACCACCCTCTCCTGCAAAGGTTGGCAGCAGGAAGCCGCCATGCGCATGCTCATGAACAATCTTGACGAGGAAGTGGCCGAGCGGCCGCAGGACCTGGTCGTTTATGGCGGCACGGGAAAAGCCGCGCGCAATTGGGATTGCTATCACGCCATCGTCCGCTCGCTGAAGAATCTTGAAGGTGACGAGACTCTGCTGGTGCAGTCGGGCAAGCCGGTCGGCATGTTCAAGACACACGACTACGCACCGCGCGTGCTGATTGCCAACTCGAACCTGGTCGGACATTTTTCCAACTGGGAGAAGTTCAACGAGCTCGAGCGCGCCGGGCTGATGATGTATGGGCAGATGACGGCGGGGTCGTGGATCTACATCGGGTCGCAGGGGATTGTGCAGGGGACGTACGAGACGTTTGCGGCGGCGGCCGCGAAGCATTGTGGCGGCGACCTGAGCGGGAAGCTGATCGTCTCGGGCGGCATGGGCGGCATGGGTGGCGCGCAGCCGCTGGCAGCCACGATGAATGGCGCGGCGTTTCTGGGGATTGATGTCGATCCGGAGCGCATCAAGAAGCGGCTGAAGACGGGCTACTGCGATTTTCTGGTGACGACGCTCGACGAGGCATTGCGCATTTTGAAGAACGCGGTGCGCAAGAAAGAGAACGTTTCGGTCGGGCTGGTGGGCAACTGCGCGGACATTATTCCGGAACTGGCCGAGCGCGGCGTGGTGCCGGATATTTTGACGGACCAGACTTCGGCGCACGATCCGCTGAACGGGTACGTGCCGAATGGCATGACGTTCGAAGCGGCGCTGGAACTGCGCAAGCGCGATCCGCAGGCGTATCAGGAGCGGTCGCTCGATGCGATGGCACGCCATGTCGAGGGCATGCTGCGTCTGCAGAAGATGGGTGCGGTCACATTTGACTATGGCAATAACATTCGGACGTTTGCGTTCCAGCGCGGCGTGAAGAATGCCTACGATTTTCCGGGATTTGTGCCCGCGTATATTCGTCCACTGTTTTGCGAAGGGCGCGGGCCGTTTCGCTGGGCGGCCCTTTCGGGCGAGGCGTCCGATATTGCGGTGACCGACGATCTCGTGCTGGAACTGTTTCCCGAAAATCACAGCCTGCGGCGCTGGATTGAGCTGGCAAAGAAACGGATCAAGTTCCAGGGACTGCCGGCGCGCATCTGCTGGCTGGGCTACGGCGAGCGCGCGCAGTTCGGGCTGGCGATCAACGATCTGGTCAAGAAGGGCAAGATCAAGGCGCCGATTGTGATTGGACGCGATCATCTGGATTGCGGCTCGGTAGCTTCGCCGTTCCGCGAGACCGAGAGCATGAAAGATGGCACGGACGCCGTCGCCGACTGGCCTCTGCTGAATGCGCTGGTAAACACGGCGGCGGGCGCGTCGTGGGTGTCGATCCACAACGGCGGTGGCGTGGGCATAGGCTATTCGCTGCACGCCGGGCAAGTCACGGTTGCCGATGGCACCGACATGATGGCCAAGCGCATCGAGCGCGTGCTGACGACGGATCCCGGCATGGGCGTGATCCGGCACGTGGACGCGGGGTATGACGAGGCGAAGGAGTTCGCAGAGAAGAAGGGCGTGAAGGTGCCGATGGCGAAGTAGCTTTCAGCCGTCAGCCATCAGGCGTCTGGAACTGCAGCTTCGTCACTTCGCCCGGAATAACAATCCTGTTATGGTGATTGTGTGAGATCAAAGCCGCTGTTGCTGGTGAACATCGGCCAACTTGTCACGCTGCGCGGATCCAATGTTGGTCCTCGACGCGGGTCCTCCCTTTCTAAACTCGCAATCATTACAGACGCCGCGATCCTCTGTCTCGGCGGGATGGTTGTCTCGGTCGGCACAACGAAAGACGCCCTCCGCGATCCCTGGCTGAAGAAGAATCGAAAAAGAGTCACGGAGATCGACTGCCGCAGCCGAGTGGTCTTGCCGGGGTTCGTCGATTCGCACACGCATCCCGTATTCACGTGCCCACGGCTGGTGGACTTTGAGAAGCGGATTGCGGGCGCGAACTACGAAGAAATTGCGGAGGCTGGAGGCGGCATTCGAGCGAGTATCGAGGGCGTGCGCAAGGCAGGCAAGGCCGCATTGACGGAGTTGGTCGCGGTGGCCTTGGAAGACATGGCCCGTCATGGTACGACGACGGTCGAGGCCAAATCGGGATACGGGCTGAGCCTTGAATCAGAACTGAAGTCCCTCGAAGTAATTCGCGCCGCGGCACGGCGGTGGCCCGGAACCGTTGTGCCTACCTTTCTTGGAGCGCATGCTGTTCCGCCTGAGTACCGTGGGCGATCCCAGGAATACGTCGATAGTGTGTGCGCGGCAATGATCCCGGCGGTCGCCAAAGCCAAGCTGGCGCGGTTCGTCGATGTCTTCTGTGATCGCGGGGCGTTCAGTGCGGAAGAGGCGGCGCAGATTTTCAAAGCTGCCGAGGAGCACGGGCTCGCGATTCGCGCTCACATGGGGCAACTCAGTGAGACTCGTCTGGAACCTTTTCTGCGATTCAAACCGGCATCGCTCGACCACATGGACTACGTAAACGATGCCGACCTGCCCGCGCTGGCCGCGAGCGACACGGTAGCAACGTTCGTGCCCGGGGCGAATTACTTTCTCGGACTGTCGAGGTATCCGGAAGCGCGGCGATTCATCGAAGCAGGTGTGGCCGTGGCGCTGGCGACCGACTACAACCCGGGATCGTCACCGACGCAAAGCATGCCGATGGCGATGTCGCTGGCGTGCACGCACATGAAAATGACGCCCGCCGAGGCAATCGCGGCAGCAACCATCAACGGCGCCTGGGCGCTGCGCCTTGCCGACCGCAAAGGCAGCGTGGAGCCGGGGAAAGACGCCGACTTCGCCGTGTTCGATGTCGAAGACTACCGCGAGATTCCCTACTGGTTTGGCGTGAATCGTTGCGAACTGACGGTCATGAACGGCATCCCCGCAAAAGTTTGAGGCGCCCGATGAGTTTGTTGTAATCATTGTTCCCATCGGTTCCGCTCGCGCCGATCGTTGTGGAATAGACCTTTCGCCCCACCACAAGACCATCCCCCCTACTTCCAGGCCCTGCTCACCACCACGGTTGAAAACGCAGCGCCCGGCACCTCGTCGCTGGTTGCCGTTCGCGTGATTCCGAACTGATAAAACCAAGACAAGAACAAAAAGGGGACATCGCTCACGCGATGTCCCCCTACCTACCAGCAACTCAATCTTATTTACTGTTCTCGTTCAGCGAGCCCGCGCCAAACTCCTTCCGCTGTGGCGCTGGACGCCCCGCCCGCGCCGCTGCCGCAATCGGGGGAGCTCCCGCCGCCGCCCCATAGCGCTCCAGCAGCACCGGAACCATCGCACCTTCCGCTTCCTTCACGAACGTCAGCTGGCTTTCGCCCAGCAGATCGACCCGCACAAAGTCCCCCAGCTTGACCTGTCCGGTCGCCACCAGGTTCGCCAGCGGATACACGATGTGCCGTTCAATCGCCCGCTTCAGGTGACGCGCCCCATACTTCGGATCGGTCCCTTCCGCCAGCAGGAAATTCTTGACCGGCGGCGTGCAGTTGAACACAAACTGGTTGGTGCCCGACGCCATCAGCACGCGCTGCTGCACCATCCCCAGTTCGATTTCCAGAATCTGCTGCAGGTGCTCCGGACGCAGCGTCTTGAACACCACCACCTTATCGATGCGGTTCATGAACTCGGGCGTGAACTTGCGCCGCGCCGCGTCCACCGCCGTCCGCGTGATCTTCTCATCCAGCGAGTTATCCACCTGCACCGGTTTCGGTGCAAAGCCCAGGCCGGCTTCCACCAGTCCGTTCATCTCGGCGGAGCCCAGGTTCGAAGTCATGATGATGATGCAGCTCGACAGGTCCACGCGCCGGTTGTCGCCCAGCGTCAGCGTCGCCTTATCCAGAATCCCGAGCAGCAACTGCCACAACGAGTCCGAAGCCTTCTCGATTTCGTCAAACAGCAGGATCGAGAGTTTCAGCTTGTCGGTGTGCCACTGGTTCAGCGCTTCCTGGGTCAGCAACGGATGTGTCTCGCGATGTCCCAGGTATCCCGGAGGCGACCCAATCAGCTTCGCGATTTCGTGCGAGTGTTGAAACTCCGCGCAATCGATCTTGATGCAGGCCCGCGCATCGCCGAACAACGATTCCGCCATGGCCTCGACCACCCGCGTTTTCCCGGAACCCGTCGGTCCCAGAAACAGCAGGTTGCCCACCGGACGCCCCGGCGGATTCAGCCCCGCCAGAAACATCTGGTAGATCTCAGAAACCTTTTCAAGCGCCTGGTCCTGGCCGACAATCTTCCGGCGCAGGGAAGTCTCAAAGTCGCGCGCATCGTTGCTGCGCCGGGTCGGGTCGAGCACGGTAGCCAGGTTCGTTCTCATAGGGTCGGGCCCCTTTTTCCTATCCGGGAAATGTATGTTTTCTGGGACGCTGCTCATTTTTGTCAGTCTCGGGATAAGGCTCTTTCTCCTACCCCACCCTCCCCTTGTGCAAGCCTCTCGCCATCCTCCGCACTCCGCTTATTCCCCTGTTTCCTATCGTTTTAGATGCTCCTAGCCCATCGTGCGCCGCACCACCCTACCGTTTCACAGCTCTTCAAAGAGCAAACCTTTGCAGACTTGCGGGAACTTTCCCCCACGTCCGTTACCCCTCCCCGTAAGCCTCTGTCCCATCAGCCCGATCCGCCTTGGCCCACGGTAACTGGCAACCCCAGGTTACCCGGCCCAAAATCAGTACAGATACCCACTTTGGAGAAATTCCTTGTCGCGATTCTCGACGGTCAACGCCGCCGCCTTCCTGCTCCGGCTCGTCCTCGCCGCCGGCTTGCTGCTCCCGACTGCCTTCGCCGTCCAGAATCCCCACGGCGTACAGCTCGTTCCCGTCAAGGCGACGACCACCAAAAAGCCCGAACCTCCGGCCCCCGTCGTCGCGCCCCCCGGCTGCGACCTCTACCAGGCCCAGCGCGGAGACAGCATTCCCGCGGTCGCCCGCAAATATCTGCGCAAGACCAAGTACCTGACTTCGGCCGAACTCTCCGAGGCCATTCGCGAGGCCAACCACAATCGCCCGGGAGTCTTCCTCAAGGCCGGAGAAACCATCATCATCCCCGGCATTCTGGAATCGCCTATTGTAGAGAAGACCGTCCCAGTTGCAAGAGATTTCGAAGTCCGCGCCATCTACCTCACCGGCGTGATGGCCGGCAGCGAGCACGGCCTGCGCATTATCCGACACTGGCGCGAAGTGGGCGGCAACGCCGTGGTTTTCGACATCAAGGATAGCGACGGCATCGTCAACATAGCTTTCGACCACCCCCTAGCTAGCGGGCAGAAGCACTACATCCCCGACCTGCCCAAATTCGTTCATTTCCTGCACTCGGAAAACATGCACGCCATCGCCCGCATCGCCATTTTCCGCGACGAACACCTCGTAGTCACGCACCCCGAACTGGCCGTTAAGTCCCAGCGCAGCGGCCAGGCCTGGCGCGAAAACGGCAAGCTGGTCTGGACCGATCCCTCCAACCCCAAAGTCCAGGACTACAACATCGCATTGGCCAAATTCGTCGCCCAGTCCGGCGCCGATGAAGTCCAGTTCGACTATGTGCGCTTTCCCGCCGAGGGAGATCAGAAAGACGCCGCCTTTCACTTCCTGACCGAGCATCCCAAATGGCAGCGCTCCGAAGTCATGGCCGACTTCCTAAAGCGGGCTTACGCCGAAATTCATCCCACGGGCGCGCTGTTCTCGCTCGACGTTTTTGGCGTGATGGCCTGGCAGCGCCCAGTTGACCTCGCCCATACCGGGCAGGACATCGTAGCCATGGCCAGGCACTGTGACGTGCTCTCGCCCATGATCTACCCCTCGCATTTTTTCGGCATGGACGGCATAGCCCGCCCCGGCGACGCCCCCGAGCACTTCATCGGCGAATCGATGGACCGCTTCAAGCTCATCACCAAAGACAGCAACGTGGTGATCCGCCCCTGGCTCCAGGCCTTCGCCTGGCGCACGAAAACCTACTCGCCCAAATATGTAGAAGTGCAGATCGAAGTAGCGAAGCAGAAAGGTGGCGTCGGTTTCCTTTTCTGGAACGCCAATAACGACTATTCCAAGCCCTTCACCGCCATGCCCGAAATGCGCGCCGCCAAAGACAAAGGCCGCTATTTCCGCGGCGACGAAATTCCCGCCAAGACCGAACCTGCCGCTGCCAGCCCCGTAGCCGCAGTGTCCGCCCCCACAAGCCCGGAATCATCGCACAAGGCCACCAGAATCTGGCGCCACTAGTCAAATGTGCCAGAAGCATTCCCGTGTGGCGCCGGCATTCCTGCCCGCGTGTCGGCTAAACCCGAACTCGTGTGGCGCGGACACTCCTGTCCGCGTGCTTGCAGCTGAACCTTGTCTCGATCGACTGGAAGGGAAGGGTGGGCACTACCTGAACACAAACAAAGGGCGCGGATCGCTCCGCGCCCCAAAATCACCAACCGCAAGCTCTTCCCTTGTTTGACTAATTTACCGTCAGGAAGAAAGTCGTTGTGTGGACAAGCGTCCCTTCCGTCACGGTCACCGTGATGAACCTCGTCCCGCTCTCCGTGGGCGTCAGGAAGTGGACCGTTGCCGAACCGGATTTGGTCGTATCGCCCGCTGATGTGGCCGTGACGGTCGCACTTGGGCCAACGGGGAGCACGGCGGGCGCCGTGTACAACCCGTTCGCGTCAACCGTGCCGTTGGCGCTTCCGCCCGTGACCGCCCAAGTCACGCTGTGGTTGGTCGAGTTGGAGACCGTCGCCGTGAATTGTTTGGTCTGGACTGGCGCTCCCGCCATGCTTGGATAGAGGTTAGCCGATCCCGGACTCACACTGACCGAGACCGGGGCCGAGCCACCGCCCCCACACGCCACCAGGAACCCGGCAAACAACAGGACCAAGCACAGGCCGGCGATCTTGTAGCGTCGTGGCAACCTTGTCCCAGCCAACCCTACCAGCACCATGCCGGCCAGCGGCAGGCTCAGTGGCAGCCACAGCCGCTGCTTCTCACCGCGCAACTTGTGCTGCGCTCCGACGGCCGCAGCGCCCGTGAACGGACCCGACGTTTGCACCGTGACGATCACCGTGGTTGGCGATCCTCCCGTATTGATCCCCGCCGGGTTGAACGAGCAGGTGGCCCCGGGTGGCAACCCCGAGGAGCACGTGTACGTTACGTTATCGTTGAACGTGCCTGCGCTTACTGGACTGATCAACATGGAGGTCGACGTGCTTTGGCCAGGGTTGGCGGCGGGCGGATTCACCAAAGACCCGGGGATTGCGAAGTCGTAGACGGTCACGCCCGTGGTGCTCGCGCTCGAGTTGTAACTTGCATCCCCGCTGTAAGTCGCGACCAGCGTGTGCGAGCCGTTGGTGAGTTGGATCGCCTGATCTTCCGTGTATCCAAAGCTATTTAGCTGGAAAGTCCCGCCGTCCAGCGGGCTGCCGTTGTCGGTAAAAGTCACGGTCCCGGTGGGACACGCAATCTCCCCGAGAACTGGAGTGGTGCAAAAGTCCCCCGCCTGATTCCTCACATCGGCCCGGAGCAGGTAAGCGCTATTGTTGGCGACGAAGTTCGAATACACGGGAGCCCCGGTGATATCAGTTCCGATGACTACCCCCGGCATGAACACCGAGCTGTTTTCCGGGTTGACGGTCACATTCGCCGACGGGCTGGAGTAGCTGCCGCCGTACGTCGTGTCGCCTTCATAGTGTGCGATCACTTTGTAGGTGCCGCCCGGTAGCAAGTTCGTCGACCAGCTGACCGTGCCACTGCCAGACGGCAGCGAGAACCAGTCAATGGCTGGATTCGGTGGAACTCCCCCCGGCGTCCCCGGGTTGACGAGCAGGGAGACTTGGCCGGTCGCCGCCGGACTGGCTGGAGTGACGGTGACAACAACCGGCACGGCCGCGCCATGCGTCACGTTCACCGGGTTACCGTTATTGATCGTCAAGGCGGTGGTCGAGGGAGTGAAGGTGACGCTGTTCCAGTTGTTCACTAAGTTCGCGGCGTTGACCGATCCCAAGCCCGTCGCGAGATCGTATCCAGTGGCGGTGGCAAAGCCAGAGAGAATGCCGTACGAGTGTGTCCCAGTATTGGTGACACAGTCTGGACTGCCCTTGAGACATGGTCCGGCAATGGTCGAGCCCGAAGCAATGTCGTGAAAGGCATTGGCTGGCAATTTGTACAGCACAAAGTTCGGGTTGCCTTGCGGCCCCCACTTCTGGTTCACCAGCGCCATGATGCCGGCAAAGGCCGGCGAGGCAACGGAAGTGCCGCCAAAGCCGGCAAAGTTGTTCAGGTCACACACCCCGCCGGTAAAATCCATCTGACAGATGATGTAGAAACTGCCCAGGAAGCCGTCGCTGGAGAACAGCGAAACGTCTGGAAGATCGCGGGCATTGTCGTTGGGAGTGCCTGTCTGCCAAGCTGGTTTCGCCCACGCCAGACTTGGGCCGCCGCTGCCGCCCCAGAGATCAAGAAAGTTTGAGAAACTCGAGTTGTTGCAGTTGGTTTCAGGGTTGGCTGTGCCTCCCGTCACAAACTGGAACAACGGATTGGCGCAAGAGTCATTCCAGGTAGTTTCCGGGATATACCTCTTCGCGGATGCTTGCGTAATCGGGTCGTTGGTCGAATTCCAGTAGGTTGCGGGGTCGGTGGTGAACTGGGCGAAATCGGTGCCACCGACGGCCACATTGAATGGGGTAGAAGCCAGTCCGTTGACGTTCAATCCAGATTGAGCCGGAGAGTTCGGGTCGTCGCAGCCGGCCGAACTGTTGTCGCCTGTCGAAACCATGGCGCTGATGCCCTGTGCTGCTGCCTGCGCCCACAGCGAGCTGTAAAACTGGACCCCGCCCGCACCCAGGAAGGCTTCGCACAGCCCATAGCTCTCGCTCATGACCGGGGCCAGATTGTTATCCACAATATAGATGGCTGACAAGTCCACACCATCGGTGGTCTCCGTCGATGCCGAAGTGACAAAGTTGATGGTTGCGCCCGGCGCCGCCGCACCCGACCACTGCGTGTCAATGTCTGCCTCGGATTCATCGCCGTTGACCCCGGGATTGGAACCGTTGTAAGTGATCGTCAGCGTGGGTTGCGGAGCGTTCACGCCGTCAAGCCCAAATAGAGTCCAGAAAGTAGAGGCATCGGCCGGATTGATGTCAGTGCGTCCAACGATCGCGATGGTCTGGCCCGTCCCGTTGATCGGCGTGGGCGCATTCCAGAGCGGCAAAAGATTGTAGATGGTGGCGAAATCGTACGGAACCAGCGCGTAGCAGTTGCCGGTAAGGTCAACGACGCATCCACCAAGAAAGGTGAAGCCCGGCGCAGGCGAACTCACCCGCTTCGATTTTTGGGAGTATGTGCCGAGGAAGCGGTTCTGCGGCTTCTTCAGGAAGTTGTGCAACGAATTCACTCCCGCCACCACCGGGGCGAGCGCGGCGGGGATCGACGGATCGCTCACGTTGGCCCAGTGTTGCTCACCGTTGACGACGAAACTGTGGATCGCCGCCCCGAAAGCCTGCTTCACCAGCCCGGCAGTGCCGGAAAACTCAATCACGGTGCGCCCTTTGCTGACCTGGGCAACCTGGAAGCCGCTCGCCTGCAGCCAGTTGGTGACAGCGGCAATGTCGGAATCGGCGGGCCCGAAACGTGCGCCAAATTGCTCGGGCGTCAGCCACCGGTGATAATCGGGCGACTTCTTGTACTGCTGATATTCAATCAGGCGGCGCAGGGTGGTCTCCTGCTGATCGCTCCTCTTCAGCACCAGCAACATGCGGTTCAAGGGAAGATTGGAAGGGGCCTCGCCGCGATCGAACGCACGCCGCGCCAGCGGGTGAACATTGCCGTGCAGCACGGTGCGGACGGAGTTATCGACCGCCTGGGTGACCCGCACCGGCGGCTGCGCTAGAACTGGGCTGGCAGTGACCAACAAGCAGACAATCAGGCTGGCTAGGAACCAAAAGGCAGGTGAAAAATGCGGCCGCATAGACACTCCCTGGCACTCTAGAGGTTTACGTTGTACTAGCTTATATACGACTTATCCCGTGTCTGATCAAGTTTGTTCTGCGCCGGGTTGTACACAGGATTGTAATTTTTTCCGCATTTCTCCCCTGTAGAGGCGGGACTTACCACGCTCGCGACCAAAGGAAAGGCGGGTTGCCCCATGGTTCGCGTTTTCTATGGCAAAACAAACATAGGAGTGAGCTCGCCACCAAGTCAAAAGGCCGCCCGGAAGGGCGGCCTCTGAGAACTAAGAACCGGGGAACTGAGAACTAATCGCCCGCCACCGGTTCGCCTATCTCTTCTGTCTTCGTGGCAGCGCCGTTGCCGTTGGAATGCCCATTCGCCGGAGCGATCGCCCCCAGCGGAATGAATCCAGCGTCGTTCGAAGTCGCCGGCTTCTCCTTCAGGATCTGTTCCCGATAGAGTTGTGCCATGCGCGCGTCGTAGGCGGCGTCGTTCTTTTCCGGCCCGCGCTGCGCGGCCAACTTCGCATCCCGCGCTCGGGTCTTCTCCTCGCGCGCCGTCTTCGCAATGCCCAACTTGTCGAGATCGTGCTGCACTTCGTTGGTGACGATCTCTTCGCGCAGATAGAGGGCATGCTCTTGGTCTTCGAGGTTGACCTTCTTGCCGCCCGCGAAGATCTCGTGCCGTCCATGCTCTTCGTACCACTTGGTAAGCGTGGCCGTCATGTGCATCTTCTCGATGATGTTTCGCCAGCCCACGCCCGTGTTGTAAGCGCAGAAGCTGATCTCGCCTTCCTGCGTCGCGTACGGAATAATGCACTGCTCCGTCCGCCGGAAGTCGTAGTTGAACAGGTCCTGGAACCACATGCCCGCGATGAACAGGAAGTTCCACCGGTCCTGACGCCGTTTCATCACGTCATCAATCGTGCGGTCCGGACCCACCTTCCCATAATTCTTCCCCGTAGCATTGAAGTTCTTATCAAACTTCTTCAATAGGTCCATCATCTTGAAATGAGTAGGCGACTGAAACGGGTCGTAGTTCTTCATCAAACACAAAGCCATCCCAAAAACCGTCCAGAACTTAGATCGAGCCGCATCGTTAACCTTAGCAATATCTTTTGCAAGCTGATCGCCCTTCAAGAAAGCAGTAACCGGCACCGCCTCCTTAGTCTCCTTATCAATCATCACAGCCATTCCCGTACCGCAGTTCGGATGACAACCACAGGAGAGTTGGCCCCAGTTGTTGTTTTTGTCTTCGGCGTGCATTAGATCGGCCCAATCGCTGAAGGTGGACATGAAGCTGATCGGGAACCAGTCGCGGGCGGGTTCGCCGAGGCCGGTCTGATTCTTGACGTCGTGCGCGAGGTGGGCGAGGGTGTAGCGCTGCGCTTTGCGGCGGTCGTCGGTGATGGCTTCGTCGCGGCCCGTGAAGCTCACGGGTTGGAAGCTGAGGAAACCAATCTTCTTGGGGTTGTCGAGCGCGAACTGGACGATGCGTCCGACCTGCTCGTTGTTAATGCCGTTCACGATGGTGATGACGGGGACGATTTCGACTCCGGCGCGATGCAGGTTGTCGATGGCCTTCAGTTTCACGTCGAACAGGTTGCCCACGGCGCGGTGCGAGTTGGCGGCGTTTCCGATGCCGTCGAACTGCAGGTAGGCATAGCGCATGCCCGCTTCGGCGGCCTGCTGCGCGAACTCGAAGCTCTTGGCGAATTCGATTCCGTTGGTTGCGGCCTGCACGCTGTTGTAGCCGACTTTGCGGGCATAGCGAACCGCGTCGAGGAAGTACGGCGAAAGTGTGGGCTCGCCGCCGGAGAACTGCACCGACATCTGCCGCTTGGGCTTGACGGTAATGGCATTGTCGAGCACGGTCTTGATTTCTTCCCAGGTGAGTTCGTGCACGAAGCCGACCTGGTTGGCGTCCATAAAGCACGGATCGCACATCATGTTGCAGCGATTGGTGAGGTCCACGGTCAGGACGGCGCCGCGCCCGTACTTCACGGTCGAAGATCCATGGTGATGGAGATGTTCGTCGGCATGGGCTTGGATATCGCGGCCGGGGAACACTTCTTCGAGATGGCGCGAGAACTCGGTATCAATCGACATCAAGTCTTCGAAGTGGCCGTGCTTGGGACAGTCCTTCACCATCCAGAGCTTGCCGTCGCGCTCGATGATCTGCGCTTTGACCTCGCCCACTTTCTCGTTCATGAGGATGTCGACGGGCAGGTGGCCGTCGAGAATCTGCTGGCGGATTTCGGGCACGCACTTCGGACAGAGCGAGTCGGTCGAGCGCGGCCAGCCCAGTGGCGGCTTGGATTTTTCCCAAGTCTTCAGCAGCGGTTTTTCGGACCACTTCGGGGTCGGAGACGGATTGGGAGCAACGCGGTTCAGGCGTTCAAAGACGGCCCATGCGCCCGTGGCGGCGACGGTGACGGCCTTCTCGACGTACTTAATCGGCTTATGCATTCTGCTCTCGCTTTCCTCGGCTGCGAAGTCTAGAACTTTCCCTTGGGACGCATCCCAAGGCAAACAAATGGGGCATCCGCTTTCAAGTGAGACTTTCCACGTGGAAACCTGGAAGTTTCGATGCGTGGAGTGAGTCAATATGATGGTAGGGGAGCGGCTGGTTTTCTACACGCGGAAGGCAGGGAAGCGGCAAAAATGGGGGTTGAGCGGGCCGGGAGTGCAGCGAATGGGATGTAAGTTGTTGAAAAAACAGGGAAGGAATCCCACAGGAGGCGCAGGCCAGAGGACTCCGTGGGAAGGCTGTTGTTGGGACAAACAAAACGGGCCCGGCGAGGCAGCACCAATTAATTCCCTGCCGAGACAGAAGCCGCCAAGCCTGATTCCGCCGGGTGGTTCACACCCGCCGCCGACTTGCGCCAGAAGGCACCGATCCCATCAATGTTGTAGATCGGGTCTTCAATCTTGCGATGGTTGCGGAAATCCATCACCGCCCGTCGACACCCTTCCACCGCCCCAAAATCATCGACGATCACGAACCCGCCGCACGAGACCTTATCGTACAAATTGGTCAGGCCATCGGTGGTCGATTCATACATGTCGCCGTCGAGCCGCAGAACCGCCAAGTTCTTGATCTCAGCCTTGGGCAGCGTCTCCGAAAACCATCCTTTAAGAAACACGACCTGGTCATCCAGCAAGTCATACTTGGCGAAGTTGGACTTCACTTCCTCCAGCGACACCGCCAATTCTGAAAATGTGTGATGTTTGTCGTTGGCATCGGCCGCATATTTCGGATTGGGCGCGGGCAGACCGCAGAATGAATCGGCAACCCAGACCCGGCGATCGGTCGCACCGTAGGCCTTGAAGATCGCACGCGCCATGATGCAGGCGCCACCTCTCCATACGCCGGTCTCAATAAAGTCCCCGGGGACGTTGTTCACAACTACAAATTCTGTGATTTGCCGCAGGTTGAACATGCGCCGGTTGCCAATCATGCTGTGGGCTTTCGAGGGCCAGTCTCTGCCCAAGTCCCGCAGTTGGCCATCAAAAACCTTAGCCGACCAAAAGCCCTGGTTCGGATCTTCGTAGATGGTGTTGATGATGCACTTTTGCATCAGATCCAGATACAGCTTACGCAACTCGGCGAGACCGTCCATGGAGTGTCCTTATGGGGGTGTGACTTTTGGGCCCTCAGAGGGCACATGCAATTCCGCTTCCTCATCCAGTTCTAATCAGCGGGCGGCACAAGCTTGCGCCACCTGTTTTCAGTGAGAACACGGATGTATAGGGTTTTCTCAGATTTGCGGGTGATGAGGATCATCGGAGCGCCTCAGCTGCAACGGTCCATTCAGGGGGTAGGAAGAATCCCAAGCTGGAGATGGCATGGGAATCCCACCCTTCAAAAAACGAAGGGTGGGGCGCCCGGCGTGTCCTTCCTAAAGTCGTGCCCTTTCACAAATTTTTGCCGGCGGTACGCGGGCAGGAATGCCCGCGCCACACGGGCATCATCATCGCTTCATTTGTTTCAGCGTTTGCGGTTGTAGAGGGCGGTTACTCTTTGGGCCCATTGGGTCATCATGCGCTCCATCGGAGACTGGGGGGCGGCGGGCTGTTCGGGAGAGGGTAGGGGTCCTTCGACTCCGTGAGTGCCGCGCTTCGCGCTGCACTCACTCCGCTCAGGATGACAAGTATCTAAGGGAGGGTCAGCATTCGACGGATCGGCTTGGGGAGGCTGCTCTTGGAAGAAGTGCCAGGCTTCTCGGTATTGCTCGAAGCGGGCGCGGCGGCTGATGTTGCCTTCAGGGTAGAAGCGGATGCTGGCGCTGGCGGGGAAGGCTTGGGCGGGGATTACGTACCAGAGATCGAGCGGAAGAATGTAGGCGACTAATACGTCGATGTCAGCGGGGGTGTAGTGTCCTTTTTGCTTGCGGTCGGTGTAGGTGGATTGGACCTGGTATCCGCGGTTGTTGGGGGACTCGGTGCATTTGATCTGGACACGCCAGGTGCGCGGGCCAGAATCGAGGATGAAGTCGTAGCGCTCGCTGTCTCCCCAGGGCTTGGAGACGGCGAAGCCGAGGCCGGCGGCTTTGACTACGAAGGCAGCTTCGGCCAGCTCTCCGATGCGCTTGGTATTGGGATGGCGGGCTGGGGGCTTGCGGTTCTGAGGAGAATCGGAATTCGCGTGGAGAATGCAAACGGAGGCTAGCTTCGGCTTGAGGACTGACGTTTTCACTTTTAGCTTTTTACGCTTACGCGAGAATAGCGGTAGTGGGATGCCGGCGCTGTGACGGGGGTTACCGTCCAACTGTGATGAAAAAGTCAGACGCTGGCGGCGAAAGGACCTATGTCTCGAAAACCGCGAGACATGGGGCACCCTCCGAGTGTCGCTCAGCCGGAAATGGAGGTCAGGAAAACCAGCAGGAGAAGCATTCCATCGACGATGATGATGATGGACGCAATCCAGATGACCACGACCAGGCGCACTTTGTCGGGGGCCGGCGTAGTAATTCCGATGGTAGTGTGCAAATAACCGAGCGTATTGCTCAGCAACTTCGCCGGGACCACTGGACTCGCGACCGCGAAACCAAGCAATACCATGATGACATTGAAGACAATGACGCCGATCATCGCGCACTCCGGTCGCGAAGTATGAGCCATGGTAGCACCCCTACTTCCTGAGGGAGTTCTGCGAGCCAGAAAGCCGGGTGAAGAGCGACGATAGGCACGTTTGCCTGTCTCTCCAAACGAGAAGCCCCGCTTTGCGAGCGGGGCTCTGTTTTAAGCCGAGCGATCCTTAGGTGGAATGCCTACTTCTTGGGAGTGGAGTCCGTCGAGGCCGGGGCCTGCTCGCGCTTGGTGATCGAGATGACACCATGCTGACGCTTGCCAGTGGCCATGCCGCTGGAGGCCTCGCGCGGAGATTGGACCCCGGATGGGCTGGCGGTCTTGTCCGCCTTGCCGTCCCCGTCGAGATCCCCAGCACTCACGTGGGTAGAGGGCTTCGACGGACTTTCCCGTCGACTCAACGAAGCTTTGGATGGACTCTCGCGGACAGCGGCGGCATCATCGGCCGCGCGACCGACGGTCGTCTGCCCTTTGGATTGCAGGGTCGGACTCTCGCGGAGACCAGAGGACTTGGTGGGACTCTCGCGCACGGCGGCTGGATCGTCGCCGTTCGAGACCGTCTTCACGTGGGGATCGCCGCTGGTGACGGCTGACTGAGCGTGCCAATCATCATGAGCCATGGTCTTCCCGGTAGCCTTGCCCGTGCTGTCCTCGCGTGCCGTTGCGTTCGGATCCGCTGCTGGCGCTTGCGCGTTCTGGTTAAGACGTCGCCCGGAAGCCTGTCCGGTGGCGACATCGCGTGGAGACTTCACTGTACTGGCCTTGGACGACTGTTCTTTGTTGGTGGACTGCTGCTGCGCCACTGCCAATAGCGACAAACATGCGAAACCTGCAACCAAAATCTTGGTTCTCATTTTCACTCTCCTAATAGGGAAACGGTCGTGCACCGCACGTTTTCAGTTGAAGTTTGAAACGCGGGAATAGCCCCCAGATAGAAGCCATCTTGGAAGGTTTATCGGGCAGCAGCAAGTTACGAAGGTACGCGGGAGTCTCAATCAGGTTAATGGATGGAAAGGGTTGGGCGATTTATCGGTTGCTGGCGTGGTCGAGAAAGGCGAAAAGGCCCGCCCAAGCAGAGCTTGGACGGGCCACCCTCAAGAATCGTGCTGGGGCGCAATCCGCCGGGGCCAACGGGAGGTTTACGGGAAACGCGCCTGATCAAGCTGCGCGTGCCGTCTCCATGTGAGACCTCTTTGCCGCGAGAATGGTCAGCCCGACAAAAAGCAACAGGACAGCCAGTTGGGCGACCAGGAAAGGCGGCTCTTTCTGCGTCGGCGCCAGCGCTTTCAGGGCCGGCACCTTCAGGAAGGCCTGCACCACCGCGACGAAGACATTGAGGTAGAGGGCCAGGGTGGAGCCGACGACGTAGATCCGACTCCATATACCGGCGAGGTGAAACACGTAGCGAGCCGGGATCACTACCGCCAGCACGACCAGTGAGATGATCCCGACTTTGTGCGACGGCAGAAGGTGATCGATGGGAAAACCGAAGCCGGTCAGGCTGGTTAATACCGTGGTGATCAGGAAGATCGCGGTCCAGCCATCCAGCCGTTTTCCAGTGAGCATACCGAATAGCACGATGAGTCCCGCGCCGATCCCGGCCAGGCTGATCAATACGTGCACGAAGGTGTAAGTTGACGTGGTCAGGCCCAGAATCATAGTGTCCGTCCTTTCAGAGTGCATCGGATGCTACGAGTTCCCCGCAAGGTTTGCGCTCCCCATCGCACATCCGGTTCGTGTGTCTTACCGCGGCCAGAGCCAGCCGAAGGTGCCGGCCGTCAGCAAGCCGTAGATGAGTCCGTCGATAACTTCCTTGATCGTCGTTGCCCATCTTTGACCTTTCCAAATGCCGTTGCTCAGGTTGGCCAGGCCGTAGGCGAGGAACGCGGCAGTTCCGGCGACGCGAAAGACGGCCAGATAGTGCGCGCCCTGTGTAACCGCGTGTCCGGTGAGATAGGCGACGAAGAAACCGATCACCAGGCAGTAGACGAACCACTGGATCAGGAACTTCGGCATGGCGGGCGGGGCGCTGGGAACGATGGTCAGGAACCCGACCGGCCCCTGTTTGTACTTTTCCACAAGGGCGGGCGACTTCATGTCCTTGTGAGTGCAGAAGGGAAAGACATAGAGACCCGGCTTGAGAGCGGCGGGACGGAGAGCGGAGAGAAGTTTGTCCTCGTCGGGGAGTTGTTGGTAGTCGCTGCGGTGGTAGGGCAGCAGCATGTGCATGATGGAACTGGCGACGAATACGATGACCGCCGACAGCAGGATGGGCAGCCAAAGAGCAGTGAGGGGAACCATGTGTGCAGCCTCCTTGAGGTGTAAGGACGAGGCCCAGGAATTCGCACGCGAGGCTACGACAGGTAGGAGGCTGCAGTCAAGAGGGGTGAATGGGGCACTTGTTGCACATTAGAAAACCACCCAAGCGGAGCTTGAGCGGGGCACCCTTGAGAGGGGATGACCGATCTGCTTCCCAAGGGAGCCACTACTGCCGGGCAGTTGGAATGTCTCCGGGGGGCGGCGTGGTTGGGGGCGTGATGGACGCGATGGTTTCGGATTCGGAGGTCATTTGCGGCAAGGGACCTTCGAACGCGATCGACAGCACCTGGTCCATGTTGTCCACGAAGTGGAGCTTCATCGCGCTGCGCAGGTTTTCGGGGACTTCGGCCACGTCTTTTTCGTTCTCGGCGGGCAAGATCGCTTCGAAAAGCCCGGCGCGATGCGCGGCCAGAAGCTTCTCTTTGAGTCCACCGATGGGAAGAACTTTGCCGCGAAGCGTGATTTCTCCGGTCATCGCGATGTCGCGGCGAACCGGGATGCGGCTCAGGGCGCTGGAAATCGCGGTGGCGATGGTGATGCCGGCGGACGGGCCGTCTTTGGGGATGGCGCCTTCCGGGACGTGCACGTGGATGTCGAGATTGCGGTAGAAGTCGCGGGGGAGCCCCAAGCGGGCGGCGCGCGAACGCACGTATGACATGGCGGCCTGGGCGGATTCCTGCATGACGTCGCCGAGTTTGCCGGTGAGAGTCAGCTTGCCTTTGCCGTCGACCACCGTGGCTTCCGTGCTCAAGATGGAGCCACCGACTTCGGTCCAGGCAAGACCAGTGACCAGGCCGACTTCGCTCTTTTCGTGGGCGAGGGTGTCACGGAACTTGAGTACGCCCAGGAAGTCGCCGACGTTTTCGGCGGTGATGGCGGCCGTGTAGTTGGGGCCTTCCTTGACGACCTTGCGTGCGACCTTGCGGCAGACGTTGCCGATTTCGCGTTCCAGATTGCGCACGCCGGCTTCCCGCGTGAAGGAGCGGATGATCTGCCGGATGGCGTCGTCGGTGAACTGGATGTTCTTGTCGGTCAGTCCGGCTTGCGCCATCTGCTTGATGACCAGGAACTGCTTGGCGATCTCGGTTTTTTCCTGCTCGGTGTAGCCGTGCAGGCGCAGGACTTCCATACGGTCCTGGAGCGCGGGCGGGACGGTATGGATCACGTTCGCGGTGGCGATGAAGAAGACCTGCGAGAGGTCGTACTCGACATCGAGATAATGGTCCACGAACATGAAGTTCTGCTCGGGGTCGAGGACTTCGAGCAGGGCGGCGGACGGGTCGCCGCGGAAGTCCATCGACATTTTGTCGACTTCGTCGAGCATGAAGACCGGGTTCTTGGTGCCGGCCTTTTTCATCATCTGGATGATTTGGCCGGGCAGAGCGCCGATGTAGGTGCGGCGGTGTCCGCGGATTTCGGCTTCATCGCGCACTCCGCCGAGCGACATGCGGACGAACTTGCGGCCGGTTGCCTTGGCGATCGACATGCCGAGCGACGTTTTGCCAACACCTGGAGGTCCGACGAAACAGAGGATCGAACCTTTCGGATTCTTGACGAGTTGGCGAACGGCGAGAAATTCAAGGATGCGTTCCTTGATTTTCTCCAGACCATAGTGGTCTTCGTTCAGGACTTTTTCGGCGCGGCCAATGTTGCGAATTTCTTTTGAGCGCTTCTTCCAGGGCACGGCCAGCAGCCAGTCGAGATAGTTGCGCGAGACGGTGGACTCGGCCGACATGGGCGGCATGGCTTCCAGTTTCTTGAGTTCCTGGATGGCCTTGTCGCGGACTTCCTTCGGCATGCCGGCGGCGTCGATCTTCTTCTTGAGTTCGTCGAATTCGCTCTTCTCGCCGCGGCCCAGTTCCTTCTGGATCGCCTTAATCTTTTCGTTGAGGTAATACTCTTTTTGGGCCTTCTCCATCTGGCGCTTGACGCGCGACTGGATGGTGCGGTCCATGTTGAGCTTTTCGATTTCGACGTCGAGCACGTCGCCGATGCGATTCAGGCGCTCGGCGGGATCGAAAATCTCAAGCAGCGCCTGCTTCTCCTCGATCGAGAGTTGGAGGTTGGCGGCGATGGTGTCGGTCAGCTTGGCCGGATCTTCCATGCGCACGGCCGCGATCATGGTCTCGTAGTTCAGCGACTGGCAGAGCTTCACGTACTGCTCAAACAGCGCGGTGACGCGCTGCATGCCGGCTTCGATCTGGGCGTTGGTTTCGGTGGCATAGCGGGCGACCCGGACGGTGGCCTGCATGAAGCCTTCGGTGTCGGTGATCTGCAGGATCTTGCCGCGCTCGATACCTTCAACTAGAACTTTAATATTTCCGTCGGGGAGCTTGAGGCTCTGGACGATGTTGACGATGGTGCCGACCTGGTAAATGTCGGTGGGCTTGGGTTCGTCGATGGAGGCGTCGAGCTGGGTGGCGAGGAAGATCTTCTTGTCGCCCGCCAAGGCCTCTTCGAGGGCATGGACGCTGGATTCCCGGCCCACCACGAACGGAGTCATCATATAGGGGAAGATGACCACGTCCCGAATGGGCATCATGGGCAGTTTCTTGCTCTCGAACTTTTCCTTGGGGTTGGACAACTTCAATCTCCCGTCTCTGGTGCCGGTTCACATCCTCGGCAAACCAAGTCCAAATCCAGCGCTGGAGGCGCGTCTAGCCTTCAGTTTACGACAGAGGGTCAAACCCGCGGCCCTCAGGGGCTAAAGCCCACATTTTTGCGGTGCCCTCTCAAAAACTTTGCCTTAAAACCAGTTCTAGCTGGCTGCCTTTTCGATCATGGCCAGGGAGACGTCGCGTTTTTCGACCATCTCGCGGGTCACCTCGAATTCCTTGACCTTCTTCTGGCTGGGCAGGCTGTACATCAGCTCCAGCATCAGTTCTTCGAGAATCATGCGCAGACCGCGGGCCCCGACTTTGCGGGCCATGGCTTGACGGGCGATGGCTCGCATCGCATCGTCGCTGAACTTCAGGCGGACGTTCTCGAACTCGAACAAGCGCTGGTATTGTTTCACGATTGCGTTCTTGGGACGAGTGAGAATTTCGACCAGCGCGTTCTCGTCGAGATCCTGGAGCACACCGACCACCGGCAGGCGGCCGACGAACTCGGGGATGAGGCCGAACTTGATGAGATCCTCGGGTTGTACGTCTGAAATGAGCTGGAAACTACGCTTCGAGGAAACCGCCGCCTGCTCCTTCTCGGACTCTTCGCCGGTGCGGAATCCCAAGGATTTCTTGCCGACGCGCCGCCCGATGATTTTTTCCAGACCTACGAAGGCGCCACCGCAAATAAAGAGGATGTTGGTAGTGTCGACGGGAGTGAATTCCTGGTGCGGGTGCTTGCGTCCACCTTGCGGAGGAACGTTGGCGATCGTGCCTTCCAGAATCTTCAGCAGCGCCTGCTGCACGCCTTCGCCGGAAACGTCGCGGGTGATGGACGGGTTCTCGTCCTTGCGGCCGATCTTGTCAATTTCGTCGATGTAGATGATGCCGGTCTGGGTGCGGCTGACGTCGCCTTCGGCGGACTGCAGCAGCTTGAGGATGATGTTCTCAACGTCTTCCCCGACGTAGCCCGCCTCGGTCAGGGTGGTGGCGTCGACGATGGCGAAGGGCACGTCGAGCATGCGCGCCAGCGTCTGAGCGAGCAGCGTCTTCCCCGTGCCGGTCGGACCGATCAGCATGATGTTCGACTTGGTTAACTCCACGCCGTCATTGGCTTTCTGCCGGTTCATGTAGATGCGCTTGTAGTGGTTGTAGACGGCGACCGCGAGTTTTTTCTTGGTCTGCTCCTGCCCGATGACGTATTCATCGAGGAAGGTTTTGACTTCCTGCGGCTTCGGAAGCTGGTTGGGAACCGAAGACGGCGGAGTCGTGGTGCGATCATCTTCGAGGATGGAGTTGCACACGGCCACGCATTCGTCGCAGATGTAAGCCCGGGGATAGTCGCTGGGTGACGAGATCAGCTTGGCTACTGCGTCCTGCGACTTGTGGCAGAACGAGCAACGCAAGACCTCGTCGGAACCCGATCTGTTTTTCACTCGGCCTGACTCCTTTTCTGGCCCGGAACCTGGCTGGTTTCCCAGATCCCGTTCCAGCTCCGCTCTCAAGACTGAAAGCTCATGACCGGCATGGCGAGCCGATCATACCCGCTATCGCGTCTTATAAATGATATCGTCTACGATTCCGTATTCCTTGGCCTGCTGCGCGTTCATGATGAAATCGCGCTCCACGTCTTTCTCTACCTTATCGAGCTTTTGGCCGCTATGCTTAGCCAGTAACTGATTAGTAATCTCCCGCATGCGCAGGATCTCGCGCGCGTGAATGTCAATGTCGGTGGCCTGACCGGACAGCCCGCCCATCGAAGGCTGATGGATGAGGATGCGGGAATTGGGTAAAGCCAGCCGCTTTTTGGCTTCGCCCGCCGAGAGCAGCAGGGCGGCCATGGAGGCTGCCTGGCCGATGCAGATGGTGGTGACGTCGTTCTTCACGTACTGCATCGTGTCATAAATCGCCATGCCCGCCGTAATCGAGCCGCCCGGCGAGTTGATGTAGAGCTGGATGTCTTTCTCCGGGTCTTCCTGAGCCAGGAACAGCATCTGGGCGATGACGAGGTTGGCGATATTGTCGTCAATCGGCGTGCCAATGAAGATGATGTTGTCGCGGAGCAGGCGGGAATAGATGTCGTAGGCCCGTTCGCCTCGCCCGGTTTGCTCGATCACCATCGGTACCAGCATCATGCGTGAATCGCTCACGTTCACCTTCCACACTCCTGCCCCAAAAATCAGTTGCGACGTCAGGGGAGGATCGAAATGGTCCGCATCGTTATTGAGGTAATTACGCGGACTGATGATACAGAAATTCGAGGGCCTTCTCGTTGCGGATTCTAGATCGGATTCTATCGAGGCCCCCATCCCGTGTCAAACGAGCGCGTACCGCTTCGACTGTCTGTTTTGTTTGCTTTGCCAGCGATTCCACCTCCTGATCCAACTCCTCGTCACGGACCTGAATGTTTTCTTCCTCCGCCATTTTCTCGAGCAGCAGGGAAGCCTTCACATCGTGAATCGCCCCCTCGCGCTGTCCTCCACGCAAGCGGTTGATATCCATTTTCTTCATTTGTTCAGCGGTGAGTCCCTGGGCGGCCAGAGCACGCAGGCCGCGCTCGAGGCGAAGGTCGATCTGGTGTTCAATCAGCGCATCGGGGACTTCGAAATCATTGCGGCGAATCAGTTCCGCCACAAGTTTGTCTTTGGATTCGTGCTCGGCCTGGTGCTTGCGTTCGGATTCGATCTGCTCGCGAATCACCTTCCGTACGTCGTCCACGGTCTGAAATTCGCCCAGTTGCCGGGCGAACTCGTCATTCAGCTCGGGCAGGCTCTTCTGTTTGATCGATTGCACCTTCACCGCATAACTGAACGTCTTCCCGGCCAGGCGCTTGTCCTGCGCATCTTCCGGATAGTTCACCTCGAATGTCCGCTCATCGCCGGCACTCGCCCCGCGCAGGTGTTCGGTGAATTCCGGCATGGTGTTCTGGCCCGCGATTTCAACCAACACTTCATCCATGTGAACGGGCTGGCCCTCGCCGGCTTTCGGATTGCCATCGAGCGAGACTTGAGCGAAATCGCCGTCTGCGAGAACGCGGCCATCCACTGGATTGAAACTGGCATGCCGCTCGCGCAAATCGGCGAGCGCCTGATCGACATCGGCCTCGGAAACCGCGATCTCCGGTTTGTCGGCGCGCAGTTCCTTGTAGCCTTCCAGCTTGATTTCGGGCATGACCTCGAAGGCCGCTTTGAAACGCAGGGGCTCACCCTCGTGCAGATGCAGGTCGGTGACCCGCGGTTGGGAAATGGGATGCATGCCGAGCCGCTCTGTTTCCTGGCGGAAGTAACGTGGGATGAGCGCCTCGACTACGTCGGTCTTGATCTCTTCCGAGAACCGCTGACGGATGATGGAGGGTGGCACGTGGCCGCGGCGAAAGCCGGGCAGGCGCGCCATCTTCTGATACTTCTGGATCAGCGACTCGGTCTGACGGCCAACTTCTTCGGCCGGAATCTCGACGTGAATCTCGCGTTTGGTGGTGCTTTCTTTCGTCTCAGTGGGGCTCACAGTTACCTTTCAAGAACCGCGCGCGGCTCATTGGCGAAGTCGGGAGGGGACTCCGCTTGTACGTCCTTGGCCGCAAACTTGAGTGTAAAGACTCCTGGAGAGCAACGTCAAACGCGCGAACGCGGAGGCGGAACCCCAAAGTAATCATACGCTCTGGGGGAGGACGGCGATGTGACAAGCAACCACTTTCTGTGCCGACTTGTTCAGCCGTCACGGTACAGGGTTGCTTTCTGTGAGCTGGCGATCATCATTAGAATACTTCGATGTCCGCTCCGAATTGGCTTAAGGTTCTGAACACGGAAGTGGTTGCTTGTACTCTGTGTCCGCGGCTGGTTGCGTATCGCGAGCAGATTGCGCGGGAGAAGCGCCGCGCGTACCGTGACTGGGACTATTGGGGGAAGCCGGTGCCCGGGTTCGGCGATCCGGATGCTCGCGTGCTGGTGCTGGGGCTGGCTCCCGGTGCTCACGGGTCGAACCGGACCGGGCGTCCGTTTACAGGAGACGCTTCGGGAAACTTCATGTATCCGGTGCTGTATGAAACCGGATTCGCCAATCAGCCAACGGCAACGGATCGCAATGATGGTTTGGTGCTCAGCGACCTTTACATTACGGCGGCGGGGCGTTGCGCGCCCCCGGATAACAAGCCGCGGCCGCAGGAGTTGGCCAACTGTGCGCCCTTCCTTGACCGCGAGCTGGACGGCTTGAAGAAGGTGAAGGTGGTGGTTGCGCTGGGAAAGATTGGCTTTGATGCCTACTTGAACCACCTGAAACGCCGTGACGAGATCACCACTAAAACGCCGTACATCTTTCGACACGCTGCCCGTTACCAGATGCCGAACGGGAACTTCTTGCTAGCCTCCTACCACCCCTCCAATCAGAACACCAACACTGGCAAGCTCACGCGCGAGATGTTCGTGGCGATCTTTCAGCAAAGTCGGCGCTTGGCCGATCGAGCGTAGCGCCGCCGCCCTCGGCGGCTGTCGTGGAGGCGCCCTCGCCCCCACCCGGCGAGGGCAAGTTGCCCCTTCGGCAGGCTCAGGGCAGGCTCTCGCGACTGCCGGCAAGGTGCCGGCGCCACTACCTCAATTTCGTTACTGTTACTTCCAGCTGAAATTGGCGTTTTGAATTTGGATCGTCCACGCTGCCTATCACCATCGGCTTGCCCAGTACTGCTACTGTGCTGGCGTCGATCTTGAGTTGCCGCAACACCGGTGGTTCATTATCCCGTGCAACGCCTCCCTCCTGATTTGGCCTGGCAAAGTTGCTGATGTCCGATCGCACGCTGAGCGACACATCGTTGCCCAGCCAGGTTTCGTCCGCTCGGTCCTTGATCCTGCACCAGATGTTCGTTCCCACGTCGATATATTGCAGAGTGGCTCCCTGCCCCGATATTGGGACCCGCGTCCCAATCTTGATCTCATTGGCGTCTCCAGATTTCAGGTTCAGGGAGTATTGCCTCGTGTTGATCTTCTTGTTGTCTTCGACCTCGTTGACGGAGAAGTCGACGCGATAGGCGTGGGCAGGTTCAACCGCCGCGGTAGAGGCTTTGGCGGCAGACGTGGTTTCCTGAGCCGCAACCCGTCCACTTCCGCCAAAGGCCGTCAGCGCCACGATGAATGCCGCGGTTACCACTACTCTCTTGGACATTGTTCATTCTCCTTGAATACGTCGGTCTTCATTGAATTCTTTGTTGGGATCTGTCGTCGCCGCCCGATACAGGAGCGCCCATTTCTTCGGCGCGATCCCGCCGAAGCGCCTCAGCCCTGGCTTGCGCAACCAGCGCTGCGTGCTCTGGATAGTTCGCAACGTAGCTGGCCAGGATTTTTTCCTGCTCGCTCAGCGGCTGTGGGGAAGGGAACTGCGCCAGCTTCGGCATCCTCGCCAGCGCCAGATCGCGCATCGGCCGATTCGCGGGCCTGCGCTGCGCCACTTCTCTTTGCGGGCGAGCGACTTGTGGTGCGGGCCTTGGCTGGATCGAATCCCGGGGCGCTTCACGATTTGTCGTCATCGAAGCCCCTGCTGTGCTTCTGGCATTTCTTTTGCGATCGCCTCCCCCAACCCAAACCACCGCCAAAATTGCTGCCAAAGCCGCTGCCGTCCCCACCACCCACCACCACCGATGTCTGGACGCAATCCGATTCCGCTCGGCTTGGAGGTTTGCGCATACTCGGCTTTCCAGGCCCGCCCGGGGCTCGGCCTTGGTGTATTGGCTCAGCGCCGATTCAAGCCACTGATCGACATCGCGGTCTCTTTTAATTGGGTCCATGTTTACGTCCTTGGCCCAGTCAGGGCCAAAAGTTTTTCCCGCAGAATCTCCCGTGCGCGGAACGCGCGGGAACGCACGGCCGCCTCGCTGATGCCGAGCATCGCGGCGACTTCCCGCGGTGCGATTTCCTCCAGGGCCGAGAGGACCAGCGGGTCTCGCAGTTGACTGGGCAGGGCGGAGAGCACCCGTTCCAGGAGCGCGCTGCGTTCCTGCTCCAGCAAAACTCGATCCGCTCCGTGGCCGGGTGCTACTAACGTCTCCCCGGCTTCCTCAGTTCCAGCGGCTAGCTTCGCCATGGTCTTGCGGCGCTGAACCGCCACGCGCCAGGCTATTCTTGCCAGCCACGCTTTCTGATCCTGGATCCGAGTAATCCTTTTCCCGTAGCGGAGCACGCGCAGAAAAACTTCCTGAGTTGCATCTTCCGCGTCGGCAGGATTGCGCACGACCGAGAAAGCGATGCGGTACACGAGGCGGGCGTGTGCACGCACGGCCGTTTCCAGCAGATCCTCTTCTTGCTGTGCCAAAGCTATCGCCTCGCTCGCCATGGCGGATTCTGCAATCACGCGTTCTCCTATTTATAAAGAACGTTACCAGGCGGAGTTCATTCGTGAAAAATTTGCTCAAGAAGATCGAACTTTGTGCCGATAGTGGAAATGGGGCGGATCCTGCGGTACCAGGCACCTCTGGGCCGGCATGGGGGAACTGAGTGCTCCGGGATGAGGCCGCCCTGTTTTCCCCATATTTCGGAGCCGGGCGTCCGGCTTCGGTGATATAAGAGGTTCGTCCCATCGGTCCTCTGCCCGGAGGGTCCATGAACCTCGGTGGCTCTGAACAGCGCTTCGGAATCTGGTGGTTGGCGTTCGGCTACACGCTGGCGCTGCATGTTCTGGATGAAGCGGGCCACGACTTCCTTTCCGTGTATAACCCGAACGCGCTGGTCCTTCGCCGATTCGTGCCGTTTATTCCTGTCTTTACGTTCCGGCAATGGATTGGCAGTCTTCTGTGTGGTCTGACGGTTTGGCTGGTGCTGGCTCCGCTGGCATTCCGCGGCCTGAAATGGCAGAGACGGCTGGCGATTCCGGTGGCCATTCTGGTGGGAATCGGCAATGGGTTGGGCCATATCTTGGCTTCGATTTACCTGCACCGTTTCATGCCGGGCGTGTACAGCGCTCCGTTGATCCTGCTGTCCGGGATTATGTTGCTGCGGAGCGCACTGGGGAAGGACGGCGGGGTTGCTGTTGAATGAGCGGGATCGGTTTCAGAAGCCTACAAACACGGGTTCGGGATCAAGCATAATCCCCCAGTGCTCCTCGACTTTGTTTTGAATCTGCTGTTTCAGGCGCACCAGATCGGCGGCGGACGCTTGGCCGGAATTTACCAACGCCAGCGCGTGCTTGCTTGAGATTCTTGCTGGCCCCAGGGCGTATCCCTTGGAAAATCCCGAATGCTCCACCAGCCAGGCTGCGGACACTTTGTGCTGGGCAGCGAGTGCTGGGTAGCTGGGAATCTTGAGGCCTCGCGATTCCGCGCGGAGGCGAAGGTCCTGAAATTGTATTTCGCTCAGCACCGGGTTCTTAAAGAACGACCCGGCGCTGCGGCAGTCGTCGTCTCCGGGAACGATCAGCATGCCTTTGCGGAGGCGGATCTGGCGGACGGCGTCGCGGACATCGGCGAGCGAAGGCGGCTTTGCCCAGGCGGAGAAGTGCTTCTTGAGATCGGCATACTTCAGGCTGGGTACGCCGTCTTGCTGCAGCCGGTACGAGACGCGCAGAATGATGTACCGGCCGCGCTCGGTTGTATTGAAGATGCTCGCACGGTAGGCGAAAGCGCAATCCTGGTTCGGCAGAACCACGATTCGATCCTGCTTCAGGTCGAGGGCGCGCACGGACGAGATGGTGTCGGAGACTTCCTGTCCGTAGGCGCCGACGTTCTGGACGGGCGTGCCGCCGACGCTGCCGGGGATGCCGCTCAGGCACTCCAGGCCTGCGCAGTTGCCGGCCACCGCCTGCGTTACGAAATCGTCCCAGTCGACGCCCGCGCCGACGTCGAAGCTTACGGTGTCCTCTTCTTGCTGACTCGTTACGCTCCCGATGGCGATTTTCAGCACCAATCCTGGCCATCCGGAATCGGCGACCACAAGATTGCTGCCGCCACCCAGGATGAAGAGTGGCAACTGCTTGCTGTTCGCGAATTGGGCGGCCTCGCGGACCTCGTCTTCGCTCGCGGCTGCGGCGAAGTAGCGGGCGGCTCCGCCGACCTGCAGCGTGGTGAGCGGGGCGAGGGGGATGTGTTCCTGGATCGTCATGCTGCGCAGTCTGTTTTATGGTAGCGCCGGGGCGGCGGCGCTACGTCTTTTCGTTGCCGTCCCAATCCCAAGAGCATCTCATGTCTGCGCGGGCAGGCATATTAGAATGCGGTTACCATTCTGAAGGGGTGAGAACGATGTATCCAGAGATTATGGTGATCCCGATGCGGGAGGAGTTGACGCGTCTGGGAATTGAAGAACTTTGTACGGCTGCCGATGTGGATCGCGTCCTGCAGAATCAGCCGGGCACAACCATGGTGGTGGTGAATTCCATCTGCGGATGTGCGGCGGGGCGGATGCGTCCGGCGGTGCGCATGGCGTTGCAAAATGCGATCAGGCCCGACAAAACGGTCACAGTGTTTGCCGGACAGGATAAAGAAGCCACCGAACGCGCCCGCTCCTATTTCACAGGCTATCCGCCGTCTTCGCCTTCGATCGCGATCCTGCGCGACGGCAAGCTGGTTTACATGATGCAGCGCAGCCAGATTGAAACTCGCGTGGCGCCCGCGATTGCGACAGACTTGAAAGCGGCGTTTGATCAGCACTGCGCGACGACTTCCGCCCGCTGAGCGGGTTCTCAGCATGTAAGAGTTATGGGGCGGACGCGGCTCCGCGAATGGCGCTACCGCCAGGCGGGGACGCCCGGCACTCCATCGGACATTACCCTAGAAGCGGAATAGATACGACACCTTCACGAAGAAGTTCCTGCCGTCATTTTTCAAGCGGCCGCTTGCTACATGATTCACGCCTCCAAGCCCATCGGGTATTGGCACCGCATCAATGTTTTCCAGATTGCTGTTGTAGCCGACGTACAGCGCCGTGCTGGGATGCACAAGATAGGCAAACAGGAAATCGGCGTTGAAGTTCTTGGAGGTCTGCAGGTACGTGAAATGGGGATTCGCCAGAACAGCGTCGTATTGCCCGATGAAGCGGAACGACAGCTCCTTGGTGAACTGATAGTTCCACTTGCTCCGGATAATGTGATTGTTCATGCTGCCGAACGGCCGCGAGAAGTCAGGCTGAGGATTGGCACAGCTGGGGCACTCGCGCAGGCGGAGGAGGAGGTATGTGTTCTCGATCTTGAGGGATCGATTTGGGCGGACCGTAAGAGTGACGCTCGCGCTGGTACGCCGGGCCATGAAGGGAACGTAGTTGGACAGTTGATTCGAATAGAAGGGCGGATCGTAGTTCACTCGCGTTCCAAACCGGTAATCCGCGTGCAGGGAAAATTTTCTGAAGTAGTTCGAATCGAGTTGAAACTCGGTGGTGTGGCGCGTGTACTTCTGGATGTGATCCAGAACGCTGAAATCCTGTGGCCGCAGCCGTTCCATCTCCTCGGCGAACAGAACCATGAAAAAGGTCTGGGAGATAAACTCCACCTTCATGGACGGCATATACCCTGAGTTGATGCGGTTCCCTTCGTGGTCGTAGGTCTGGTAGGTTTCGTACATTGGACCCCAGGAAATCAGGTGCTTACCTTCCGGCCGGAAACTATATTGCACGCGCTGATACAGATTATGAATGTCGGGCTGCGGATCGAAGCCCGTTAAAGTCCGGAAGTTCGGGCTGCGGTCCGTATAGTCGAGAAAGTAATTCAGCTGGCGCCCGTTTCGTTGCAAGATGACTTCCGCGGCCGATCCAGCCTGGTAGGCTCCGGTGGTATTGAACATATTGAACAAAGGATCGGATGGGTTGATGGTGGCGCTGATCGCACCCTGGGCACTCGCCACCCAATGCTCATTGAGCGTGAAACGGCCATCGATGCTTCCCACTCGATTGAAGAAACCATTTACTTCCCGGTCGGCGTACAGAACTCCGATCGAGGATTGGCTTCCGATATCGCGACTGACCCGGCCCACCGCAAACAGCGCGTGCTGGTCAAACAGAGGATTGTCGGGCGAGACTCTTTCACTAGGGGAGGCAGTGTCCGCTACCAGCATCCCCACCGCCCACGGTCCGTCCTTTCCGGTCAATCTCACTCCCCACTTCGGGTCCACGATGCGCCGGGTAAACAGCAGCTGAATCGGGGTCTGGAAATAGTTCGAATTCTCCAGAAAAAAGGGCCTTGTTTCGGGGAATAACACTTCGAAGCGCTGGTTGACGGTGACCTGGGGTTGGTCGGATTCGATCTGGCTGAAATCGGGATTGGCGGTCATGTCGAGCACGAATTTGTCCTTCAGAACCACCTTCGCATCCAGTCCCAGTTGTCCGAACGCCGCCCGCTGGCTGTAGGTGGGTTGATTGGGGTCCTGCAGATCGAGTTCTTTAAAAGACCGGAAGATGCCGTAAGGAATCAACTGGAAGTTTCTACCCGGGGAGATATGCTCCAGCCCGGTCGCCGTGCCTTCCTGATTCAGTCTCCCCTGGATGCGGCTGGAGTAGGGCGGCCAGAAAGTGTCCTCGCTATGGCGCGGAAGCTCCCGGTTGAGCAGGATCCCCCAGGTTTGGGGATCATTGGAGGCGAAACGCAGGCTGCGGAAAGGGATTGCAAGCCAGACCACAAATCCCCGGTCGGTGAGTTTGCCGGCTGAGTTCCAGACCGTGTCGAAGGAGGGGTCGAAATCAGAGCCCTCCGTCCACAAGGCATCGGCTTGCACGCCGAGAGGGTTCGTCATGAAGGCGTAGGCACGCCGGTGGTCGTGGAAGGTGTCGAGCATGATCTCGACCGTGTCGTCGTCAAAGATGTCATCCCGGCGCGAAAGACGCGCTCGGACCTTTCCCGGTTCGGTGTCGAAGCACACAAAAATCGCATAGAGATTCTTATCGTCGTACCCCAGGTAGATCTCGGTGTGCTGCGAAGCCGGGGCGCCGTCGGAGGGGATCCGTTGCGTGAGTTGGTCCACCTTGGCCAGCTTGTCTTTCCATCGCGGCGGAGGTTCCATGTTCAGAAATTCTTCCAGGCGGGGAGAACTGCTGATGCGCGGGATCTGAATGCTGCGAAACTCAGGAGAGCTGGCGAACAGGGCCCGCGCCGCGCACGCGAAAAGCAGCAGCAGGCATGAGGCAGGTGGTTTCGAGCCGAGCATGAGTTTCGATCACCATCTTAGACGGTAGTCCGCCGTCCGGGTGAGCGGCAAGCAGAGGCAAGTTCGGCCCGATCGCACACGGGGGCCTCTCGTCAATCACAATCGTCGGTAAGCAACATCACAGCCGGGTGCAGGAAGGCCGCCTGATTATAGAGGTACGGCACGATCCTGGCTGGATTCCAGTTCCGGAGAAGATGCAGGGGGCGGGAATTCAGGCTGGTATCAGGAAAGCGCGGAGTCCTTCAATGAGTGACATGCACAGCGTTTCAGAAATTCGTCCTCATTCAGCCGAGTCGCTCACGTTTGCAGAGCAGGAGGTGCTGGAGCGTGCGGTCGCCAAGATTGTTCTGATCGGCGAACTGGTCGGGGTCAGTGCCGACCAGATGATTCTGTTGCTGGAGTCGGGTTTGACGGTAAGCGAACTGTTGGAGTATCTGGGGGCACGGACAGAGCAAATTACCAGGAAGCGCGCGCCGATGGAAGTCTGTGGCGAAAGGCCGAAAGGAGATTGAGATGCGTCGGACGGTAAAAGGCGTGTTAGTGATCCTGCTGTTCAGTGCGCTGGCCGCCGGCCAGCAAACCAGGACCGAAACGAAGGGTGCTGCCCCGGCGAAGAACGAGCCGATCTCGGGGCGACAGCTTTACGTCTCCTATTGTGCCATGTGCCATGGAACCGATGCGAAAGGGGGAGGCCCATTTTCTCCGCAACTCAAGGTATGGCCTCCGGACCTGACGCAACTCGCCAAGAAAAATAACGGTACCTATCCAACGATGCGCGTTTCCGAAATGGTTGATGGCGAGTTCGGCAAAGCATCGGCCCATGGTTCTCGCGAAATGCCCATTTGGGGACCCGTGTTCCGGTCGATGGCCCATGGACACAACGATAACGCGCAACTCAGAATCAGCAGCGTTGTGAAGTACCTGGAGTCCCTGCAGCAGAAATAGAACACGGCGAGCTTTCGGCGTCGCTCACCTTTGCGGCAGATGCGTTGCGTTTGCGGTGGAGCGGGTAATTCGCTAGTCTGATGCGATGCACCTTCGCCTAGGCGGCACTCCCAGAGGGCTCACGCGTGCTGTCTCCGCCCTGCCTCTCCCCTGGTTGCGAGTACTCCTGTGCCTTGCGCTGCTCGGGGGCTGCCGGGGAGTCGCCGTGTCGGCCCAGGAAACTCAAACACCGCCGCAAAGTCCGGGTGTCACGTCCGCTGGCGAGAAGGTCCCGGGGGGCCCTCGGAGGATTCCGCCGGTGGTCCTGTTCGTGATGCTGGACAAGAAATCCATTGTCTTTCCAGACATTGCTGCCGACTCCGCCCGTATGTCGACGGGGCAGAAGTTCAAGCTGTTTGTCGATGACAGCATCTCTTTGCACACGCTGGCCCAATCGTCCCTGAGCGCCGCGATTAGCCAAGCCACCGACTCGCCGCACGGCTACGGACAAGGGAGCGATGGCTATGCCAAGCGTTTTGGGTCCTCGATGGCGCGCGGTGCGTCCAGCAATTTCTTTGGAACGTTTCTGCTGGCCTCGGCTCTCCACCAGGATCCACGCTTCTTCCCAGAGCGAGATCCCACGTTCGGGCGAAGCGTGACCTATTCGCTGCAGCGCCTGGTGGTCACACGCAATGACGAAGGGCGCGACGTGGCCAACTGGTCGGGGCTGATGGGGCCGCTCCTGTCCGAAGGGCTGGCGAACGCATATTGGCCGGAGCAAGACCGCGGCGCCGGTCAAACCTTCCAGCGTTATGGATTAGATCTTGTGGTCCAGTTGGGGGGGAATATGCTTCGGGAGTACTGGCCTGTGTTCTTCCGGAAAGTGCGCGGCTCGCCGCGACCGCAAGCGCAGGGGAAGTGACCCCTCCGCAAGGAAGCTTTGTTCCGGGCCGCGCTCGTTTTTCAGCCGGGCAACGAGATAATAGAACAACCGCGTCTTACTAAAAACAGGAGATCAAGATTGAGTCAGCGTGTACTGTGTTTCATCGCTTTCTTAGGGCTTTCGATCGCCCCCGCGTCCGCACAATCGAGTTTCAAGCGTTTCAATTTTGATGTCGGCGGCGGCTTGGGAATTGGCCGAGGAGATGTGGGCAAGTTTGTGGGAGGCTCCTATTTCGGAGTCGCGGGAGGGGGGATCAACTTCAGCCGCATGTTCGGGATCAACGGCGAGTACATGTATTACGACCTTCCGCTGAAAGGCAGTGTGATCCAGAACCAATTCCTCCTGCCCGGCGCCACCGGCCACGTCCACGCCGTGACCCTGAACGGTATTGTGAATGCACCACTGAGCGGCCGTTTTGGAGCCTACGGAATTTTCGGGGCAGGCTGGTACCAGCGAAGCGTATGGAACCGGAGCGAACCGATTTCTGAGGGGGCGACGTGCGAGCCGGTCTATGTATGGTGGGATATCAAGTGCGTGGGGACGAGGGTGTCTCCGACTCAAACGATCTCATCGTTCAGCAAATATGCCGGGGGATTCAACGCCGGCGGGGGAGTGACGTACCGCTTGAAACATCTGCATCATGCCAAGGTCTATCTTGAAGCCCGCTACCACCGTGCCTATCACAGCGATGTGCAGACGACGTTCTTTCCTGTTGCGGTCGGCTTGCGATGGTGACGGGAGGGGCTAGATTTTGTTGAGTCCGTCAAGCGCGGCCACTTTGTAAGCTTCCGCGAGCGTTGGATAGTTGAACACCGTGTCGCGGAAGTATTCGATGGTGCCGCCCATCGTCATCACCGCCTGGCCGATGTGCACGATTTCGGCGGCTCGGTCCCCGATCACGTGCACGCCGAGCAGTTTCAGCGAAGTCGGATCGAACAGCAACTTCAAGAGTCCATGCTCATCGCCCAGCATTTGTCCTTTCGCTAATTCCGAGTAGCGGGCCAGGCCGACTTCATACGGAGTTTTCGTGCGCGTCAAATCTTCCTCCGTTTGGCCGACCATGGAGATTTCTGGAATGGAATAAATCCCATAAGGAATGAGATTGGCCGTCATCTTGCCCGGCTTGCCGAACATGTGGCAACTGGCGAGGCGGCCTTGCTCCATCGAAGTGCTGGCCAGCGCGGGGAATCCGATCACATCGCCGGCCGCGTAGATGTGCGGGACGCTGGTCTGGAAATTTTCGTTGACGAGAATCTTTCCGCGTTCATCGGGGGTTATTCCCGCGGCGGCCACGTTGATCATGTCGCTATTGGCTTGACGTCCGATGGCGAACAGCAACGCCTGACCGTGGACGTTCTTGCCGCTTTCCAGTTTCGCGAACACCCGGTCCCGTTCCGCATCGAAGCCCACCGAGACGACTTTCTCGCCCAACCGGAACACGGTTCCGATTTGCCGCAACTGAAAACAGAGGCTTTCGATCATCTCGCGATCGACGAAATCCAGCAGAGTCGGGCGCTGGTCGAGCAGAGTCACCTTGACGCCGAGAGCGGCGAACATCGAGGCATATTCCAGCCCAATGATTCCCGCGCCCACGATGACCAGTTCGCGGGGCACTTCCTCGATGCAATGGAGCTGATCGGAATCGAAAATGCGTTTTCCATCGATGGGAATGTCGCTGCTATGAGCCGGACGGGTGCCGCAGGCAATCAGGATGTTTTCGCCGCGCACCTCCTGCACTCCCTCGTCGCTCTTGATCTCAATCGTGTGCGGATCGATGAACCGGGCTTCGCCTTCCAGCGTGGTGACGTAGTTGCGCCGAAGCTGGGCCTTAATGACCTCCACTTCGCGGGCCATGACGGCCAGGGCACGGAAGGTCAGGTCCGACATCGCGATGCGATCTTTCAGCACGTAGCCCCGGCCGTAAAAGCTGCGCTGGCGGAACCCGCTGAGGTACAAAACCGCTTCCCGCAGCGTCTTGCTGGGGATGGTCCCGGTGTGCACGCAAACTCCGCCCATCGTTCGTATGCGATCGATGATCGCCACTTTCTTGCGAAGCTTGGCGGCGCAGATCGCGCCCTTCTGTCCGGCAGGTCCACTCCCGATCACGACCAGGTCATACGTATTGGCTTCCATGTAGTGCTCTCACCTCAGAACTGCAGTAAGTGTGCAGGAGAAGAAGCTACCACTATTCAACAGGTAACGAAAGTTCGCGCGGCAACGGAGAACGCCCGTGTCGGCCCTCATGATGGGAGATTCATGCTACGCAGCAAAGCGTGAAAACTCTGGTCGCAGCGCAGAAAGTCCCGATCCCAAGCCACGCCGAGATGAGTCAAGGGGCCTGGGATCGTTTACGGTTGGAAGTGCATGCGACGGAGTAGATCCTGGAAGTGCGGGTCGGAGCGCAGGGGGTCCCACGTCCGGCGTACTTTCAATTGAACCATCTGCCAATCGTGTTGCGCGTAAGCCTTCTCCAGCTCCGCAACTGCTTGACCTGTGTTCCCTAGGTGCGCATAGGCCACTGCCATGTCATAGGATGCGTGCCGGCGTTTCGCTCCCGAGAGCTGCCACTTCCAGTACCCCTTAGCTCCTGACGCTTCATAGGCACGGCGCAGCCCAACCAATTCCTCGGGAGGGGCTCCCCACAACGTCATCGCTAGTTGCAGTTCTCTGATTGCGTCCTCATACATCTCCCTTTGCTCATAGACACTGGTGAGAAACAGGTATGCCCTGGAGTCCTTCGGATCCAACTCGACAGTTCGTTGCAACTGCGCGATGGCCTGGTCGTTCTGGCGCGCCGTGGAGTAGATCGAACCCAAGGCCAGATTCGCGGAAACCGACAGGGGATCGAGTTCGACAGCACGCTTTGCTTCGGTGATAGATTCCGCGAAGCGGCCCATGCACGACAGGTACCAGGCATATTCAAAGCGAGCCTCTACCAAGCTCGGATTGAGCACAAGGGCTCGCTGGAATTCCCGATCCGCCTCATCCCAGTCCCAACGGTAATAAAACGCGCTCGCTGCCAGCGTGTAGCGCACCTCGGGAAGCGTGTCGTCAATCTCGAGCGCAGTCTGCAACGCTGCGTTGAATCTGGGTAGGGCTTCCTGAGGTGGCAAAGCGCCAGCGATCCAAAGCCATCCGTAGGAGTCCGCCAGCCCCGCATAGGCTGGAGCCCAATGGGGATCGGCCTCGATTGCCTTCTGAAAGTACTCAATTGCTTTCTGGAAGTCCTCTGACCTCCACTTGTAATAGTGATATTGGCCCTTAAGGTAAAGCTCGTAGGCCAGCGGGTTGACCGGGCGGGCGCGGGAGAGGTGCGTCGATTCCTCCGGGGTGAGCGCGACCTTGATTTCTCGCGCTACATTTTGGGCGATCTCGCCTTGCAGGGTGAGCACGTCGCGCGTTTCGCGCTCATAACTTTCCGCCCACAGATGAGTGTCGGTCGGGGCGCGAATCAACTGCACGGTGATCCGCACGTGCTCGCCGGAGCGTTGCACGGAGCCCTCCAGGATCCCGTCCACAGCTAACGCCCGGGCGATTTCCGGCAGTGGCTTCTTGGCGTCCTTGAACTGCATCACTGAAGTGCGCGAGATGACTTTCACCGTTCGGATCTTCGCCAGGTCGGTGATGAGGGCATCGGTCATGCCGTCGGCGAAGTAATCCTGCTGCGGATCCCCCGAAAGATTGGCCAGGGGCAGAACGGCCAGCGACCGTATGGGCGGGCTGCCGACATCTCTCCACAGTCGGCTGCGCCACCCGCGCACGTCCAATGCAAGTAGCGCCACAAGTACGGCCAGCAGGCCGACACCCGCGACGATGGCCGGAGTAGTGCCCCGGTGCTTCGGTGCTGGCTTGGCCGTCACCACCGGTGCCGGCACGCGTGCGCTGTCTACCGGCGCGATGAAGCGATAACCATAGCGGGGCAGCGTCTCAATGAACTGCGGATTCTCGGCCGAGTCTCCCAGCGCCTGGCGCAGTTTCTTGACGGCGTGGTTCAGGCTGTCGTCGAATTCCACGAACGTATCCGCCGCCCATAGTTTGGCGCGCAATTCTTCCCGCGTGACCACCTCGCCGGGATGCTCGACTAGGGCGCGCAGCAGTTCGAACGCCTTAGGTGGAAGTGCGATCTTGTGACCGTTCTGGTGGAGTTCGCCCGAGGCAGGGTCCAGCTCGAATTTGCCGAAACGGAGTCGTGCAGGCGGGGATTGGACCGACACAGCCACGGTGCCGTCCCTCCAACGCGAACGAATCTAGCACAAAGCTGTTGATAAAGCTGTGACTTACCTCCACAAAGGCAAAATTGTTGCGCTTCTCAGTGCCGGGCTGTTCATCCACATTTCAGGCAATGGTCAGACGCTGTTCATTGCAGGCACGTGCATCGTGTGAGATGAAACCACCGTAAGTCGGCTTCTGCCCCCCGGCGACGAGCCATTTCTGCGCCTCAGCATGAATGATGACCGCCGTTCGTGCCGGGAGTGCAAACCGGCTTGTCGGACTTAGACCGATTTTGAGCGGGGCTCCGCGAGCAACATTCGTCGCGGGGCGTGAGTGGGAGCAGTTCATCTCTCCGCTCCGCAGCACAGGAAAAGTCGAACGGGAGTCTGGAATGACCGGTTCGTTCCTCCCTCCCCCAGACTCCGGCAGATTGATGGAGGTCAATCATGAAACGTATCAGCATTCTGCTTTTGGTTTTCTTCACAGGCTTTGTTCTGGCGGCTTGGCCGCAGGCACAGACGCAGTGCAAACACAAACCCAAGATCATCACTTTTGATGCTCCGGGCGCGGGCACAGGCCCGGGCCAAGGCACCACCCCCTATGTCATCGACTCGCAGGGCACGATCGTAGGACCGTATGTGGACGCGGACAATGTGAATCACGGGTTTGTGCGCGCTCGTGACGGCACCATCACCACATTCGATGTTCCGGGCGCGGGCACAGGCGCGGGCCAGGGAACTGTGGCCTTAGGCATCAACCCGGCGGGGGCGATCACGGGAATGTATTTCGACGCGAATTGTCTGTATCACGGGTTCCTGCGCGACCCCGACGGCACTATCACAACCTTCGACGCTCCCGGCGCGGGCACAGTTGGGGGCTCCTGCTCAACAAATATTTGGTGGCTGGTAATGAAGGGCACCGCTGCCCAAAACATCAACGCTGCGGGGACAATTACGGGAATCTACACGGACGCAAATGGTGTGGGTCACACCTTCCTGCGCGCTCCTGACGGGACTTTCACCACATTCGACGCTCCCGGCGCGGGCACAGAGGCCCCCCAGGGCACGTGGACTGCAACGTCCTACACCCTGAACCCGGCGGGGGCGATCACCGGATGGTACGTAGACTCTGGCATGGCGCTTCACGGCTACTTGCGCACTGCCAAGGGTACCGTAACCACCTTCGACGTTCCGGGCGCGGGAACAGGCGCCATCCAGGGCACCGTGCCTTTGAGCCTGAATCCAGAACGGGAGGTCACTGGATTCTACCTTGATGGAAGCAGTGCGTTTCACGGCTTCCTGCGGTCTCCTCGCGGCAAGTTGACAACCTTCGACGTTCCGGGCGGGGGGACAGGCTTCTTCCAGGGCACCTACCCCGTGAGCATCAACCCAGCGGGAGCGATCACGGGAAATTACACGGACACGAATAATGTCAATCACGGCTTCCTGCGTGCTCCCGACGGAAAGCTCACGACCTTCGACGTTCCGGGGGCCGGCGCGGGTGCCTACCAAGGCACCATCCCCTACGGCAACAACCCAGCGGGAGCGATCACGGGAGCGTACGTGGACGCGAACGGTGCGAGTCACGGCTTCCTGCGGCGCGCGGACGACGAACACGAACGCTAAAGGTAAGGGGACAGACGGAACGTTCCCCCTAGTTGACACGGGGCGGATGTCTCGGGGAAGCCCCGGAAACTCCGCCCACTGCAAGCCAAGTCTTATGGAGGGCAATCATGAAACGTATCGGCACTCTGGCTTTGGTTCTATGTGCGTGTTTTGTATCGGTAGCGTGGGCGCAGAGAGCAAACATGCCGCGCTTTGGCAAGCATGGTCCACGCCATCCGGCAACCCACCGAACGCTCAACACGCAGAAGATTGTGGCTAATAATATGAAGGTCTGGGACCTGGGCACTTACCCGGGCGGATACTGGTCCTGGGTCAACGACATTAACGATTTCGGCGTCGTCGTTGGATGGAGCATGATCTCCGGTCCCGCCCAACAGCATCCCGCGATGATTCCGCTGTTCGGCCCGCACGCCATGCAGTGGGTTGACCTGGGCACGCTGGGTGGCGAAGCCCCTCCGGGCATTTCTACGGAAGCGTTTGGAGTCTCTGACACGGGAATCATCGTGGGTCACTCCTACACGAGCGCGGGCAACGATCACGCGTTCGTCTGGACATCCAGAACCGGCATTGTTGATCTGGGAACACTACCCAACCTCGGCCATACCGAGAGCGAGGCGCTCGACGTGAACCGGATCGGGACGCTCATCGTGGGTTGGAGCGCCGGGCCCGACGCGACCCTTCCAGTCGTCTGGACTCCCTCGCTGAAGTGGACGAAGCATGGGCCGGTCACAACCTGGAAGATCCACCAGCTCGATGGATTGGATCAGTTTCCAAACGGGCTGGCGACCGCAGTCAATAACTTTGGTCAGATCGCAGGAGGAGCCTGGAGTGACTCCGGCGACACTACCGTTCTGTGGAACCCTGCCGGGAAGCGATGGAGACCTAAGCAGCTTTCCGGCACGACAGAATATCCCAACCCGTGGCCGGCGGAGCTCAACGACCGTGGTGAAGTGGTAGGCATGATCTACGCGCCCGACTGGTTTCACGGCTGCGCGGCGCTGTGGCAGCCCGTGGGTCCAAAGAAAACCTACAAGCTCACTCAGCTTCCGAATCCGTGGGGATTGTGCAATGGCGACGGCGGGATCGGCATCAACTACCAAGGTGACATTGTGGGCGTTGTGTACCCAGACGAGAGCGGAAACTCGCTTGCCGTCCGGTGGACTACGAAGGACCCGACGTTTGTTGAATTGATGCCGCTCACGGGCTTGGTCTGGAGTTACGCCACGAACGTGAATGAATTCGGAATCGTTGCAGCGGTTCAGGGTGGAGGCGACGTCATGCACGGTGTAGCGGTGCAGCTTCATTGAGTCGCGCGTCCCCAGCGACAAACGGGCCGCCCCCGCCGGAACGAATCGGGAGCGGCCCCTACACCTCAACCGCAATTATTTGATGGAGGTCATTCATGAAGCGCATTTCCTGCTTGCTCTTAGTTCTAGCTGTTTGTTTCTGCTCGGGTGCCTTCGCGCAAGAAACCCACCGGCAGCCGTTCGCGCGCCGTGCCATGTACCCCCACCGCACGTTTGGCGCAACTCAGAACCCCGCCCTAACCATGAGCAGTCCGTCCAGCAACACCGGTGGGACAGCGATCAAAATTGTGAAGACTTGGGACCTCGGGGTATTTCCCGGCGGGACCTATGTGGAATTGTCCGACGTCAATGATTTTGGATTTGCCGTGGGAACAGGAGATCTTCCGAACGGAGAGACTCACACCCTTGGCGTTACGCTTTTTGGTCCGCACAAAGGTGAGTGGATTGATATGGGCAGCCTCGGCGGCGCGATCACCGGCGGCTACGATGAACCGGTTTTGAAGGTTGCAAACACGGGGTTGGTTGCAACCCACTCCGCAATCACGGACGGCCATTGGCACGCCGCCGCCTGGACGCAGAGGACCGGCATGTTTGACCTCGGCACCCTCGCCGACATCGGCTACCCCGAATACAACTCCAGTTACGCCGCCGCCGTAAACCGGTCAGGAACGCTGATCGTTGGTTCCAGTCAAATCGAGCTGGGCAACTGGACGTCTGCACCAGGTTACCCTACCGTCTGGACTCCCTCGCTCGAATGGAAAAACGGTCAATTATCGGTGGTCTGGAAAATACAAAAACTCGACGTGACAGGCATGGAGGATTTTCCTTACTGGGTTGCTTGGGACGTGAATGACTATGGTCAGATCATCGGTATTGCGCAAAGCGTGGACTGGTTGATTACCGTGCCCGTCCTCTGGAATCCCCTCCCGCACGGGCGAGGCTGGAAACTCATTCCGCTTCCCGTTCTCCCCGATTACCCTCTGCAAATGAACTTCGGTATCAATAACCGCGGCGAAATCGTCGGCGGTTGCATGCAACACATCGAGTTGTGGGATTGGGTTCCCACGCTCTGGAAACCACTTACCCGCCAGAGAGACGTTTACGGGCCACCCATCCTCCTCAAAGGACCAGAGGGCTACGCGGATGGAGGCTGGGCGGATGGCATCAATGACCTGGGCGACATCTCAGGAGTGATGTGGGGCTCGGCGGGAACGCAGGCGATGGTATGGAGTTCCAACGATCTGGGGCCCTCCCAAATTCTAGGCTTTCCGGGTGACGGGAGCCTCGCCTGGAAACTGAATAACTTCCGAATTGTAGTGGGAGGCTTTTGGGGCGGCTCCTGCGTCGCGGGCGAATGCGGAGGCGCATCGCAGTTCCGCGTCCCTGCACACGATCATCACTGATGTTCACTGCGTGATGCGAGCTAATTGGAAAGCCCGCTCCGCTCGGTAGCTACTGCGATTGACCGAGGGCAAGGAACCTGCAGTCTTCGCCGATGTTTGGCGAACTGCAGGTTTTCTCACTTTGGCCGGAATGACAACCCAACGCGAGGCAACGGGTTCGCCGAGGACAGGCGGAGATTTTTCCCCCGGCACTTGGAGCGAACGGCGCTGGATTGCTATAATTTGTCAGTTCCGTACGCTCTCATCGCATCGGCTGTTTTTGCTTCGTGGCGACCCGCCCAATGATAGCGTCCAGTCCCGGCCATCGAGGCTGGCGATGCGCGGACCAGAAGTGGCCAGGTAGCTCAGGTGGTAGAGCGCAGCCCTGAAAAGGCTGGCGTCGGCGGTTCAACTCCGTCCCTGGCCACCATATTTCAAAGGACTTACGTCGAAACTCCGAAAAGCCTTCAGCCCAGGTTCAGCCCAGGAT
>JAIQFZ010000134.1 GCA_020073015.1 Terriglobia bacterium
GGTTTCATAGACCGGACGCTCCAGGCTGTAACGCAGTCCCAGTGTGAGGGTCAGGTTCGGGCGCATTTTCCAAGTGTCCTGAACGTACATGTCATAGGCTTGCGTGGCGAAATCGCGGGCACTAGGCGAACCAGCGTTCAGCACGGTGCCACTCTTGGCGAAGGTGAAGTTCGCCGTATATTGCGTGAACCGCCCGATCATCGCGGTCGCGGCGTTTTGCACCTCCGAAATCGAAGACACCGTGCCGGTGGTTTGGGTGCATGTTGGCACGGTATTATCGCAACCCGGCAAATTGTGTGCATCCAAGTATGATTGGAACGCGGCCGACTCTGTGTCTCCACCTCCGAAATAGAACGAAGGATTAGTAACCGCGTTATCGAAAGCATTCGCGAAGCTTACGCGGCTATTGCTAATCTTGCGAACATTGGCGCCAAATTGCACGTTGTGGTTTCCGTGGATCCACGAAAGATCGTCCGTGAAGTTATGGACGGGGGTCACCCGCGTGAGCGTATGAGCTTGGCCCGTGGGCTGGAATACGAAACGGAAGGATATATCGTTCCCGGAGCTGTCCCCAATCTGGGAGAATGCCTGACGGGTATATCCATAGCGAAAGTTGTTGACCCAGTGGTTGCCAATCGTCCACGTATGACCAGCGGCTAAGCCCCGCGGATGGTTCCAAACACTTGGCGTTGGCGCGTCCGGCAGCCACTGGGGGAGCGTCTGGTGGTCATTGATCACATTCAACCGGACGAAAGCGGTCTGGCTGTTGGTCAGGTTGAAGTCGAACTTGGCCACATGCGAGTTCAGCTTGGTAGGCACTGGGGAGTTAAAGCGGAAGCCACCTGTGTTCAACTGGTCGCCCTGCGACGTATCATTGGCAGGATACTTTGAAATGGCAGCGGCAAAGGCATCCAGCGCAGTCTGGTTGATGCCAGCTGTTGAATACGGTCCTGGCGCTTCAGGAGTCATGGTCAACGATGCGACCGCCGTGCTGTTGCAGTCGGGGTCCACGCAGTAGCTGTAGTGCATGACGCCTTCGCCCATGGTGCCATCCCCAAAGACATTGTTCAGCGGCACCTCCGTGGTCACACCGCGGGAACTGGCGTCGTGCCGCCCCTCGTAGCTATAGAAGAAGAAAGCCTTGTTCTTAATGATGGGCCCGCCGATCGCGCCCCCAAAAGTGTGCCGGATCAAGTCTTCACGGGGGACGCCGTCGTGATTGTTGAACCAATCGTTGGCTGTAAAGCCTTTGGTACGGTAGTAATCAAAAGCCGCCCCGTGAAAGGTATTCGTGCCGCCCTTGGTAATCAAGTTCACCTGGGAACCGGACGAGCGGCCCTGGTTGGCGTTTCCATTGGCCGTGGTAACCCGGAACTCCTCGACCGCCTCTGCGTTGAGACGCAGTACCGGACCGGTCGTGATGTTGCCGCGATCGGCGTCCAACCCCCCAATCACCAGGGTGTTGTTAGCTGCCGGTGTGGCGGCGTTGCTGGTCTGCGCGTTGTTGATATCGACACCATCCAGCGTCACGTTCGACTGGTCAGCGCGGGCCCCGGTGGTGTAACCCTCGCGCGTGGAACCCGGCTGCAAACTCAGCAAGTCGACGATATTTCGTGCTTCCAGCGGAAGTTGAGTGATCTGGATGGATTCGAAGTTATTGCCCAGGGTGGCATCCTGAGTATTGATGATGGCTTCCTGGGCGGCTGCCCGCACCTCGACGATTTCCGTCGCCGCGCCCACCTCCAACTCCACGTTGGCCTCGGTCTGCTTGCCGATTAAAGCGTTGACGTTCCCCACCACCTTTTTCTTGAAACCTTTCGCTTCCACCTCCAGGCGGTAGCTGGCCGGCGTGATCAAGTCAAATACGTACGCGCCCGTGTCGCTGGTCTTGGTGGTCCGCACGGAGTTGGTGCCGACGTTGGTCAGGGTTACTGTCGCGCCCGAGACCACGCGGCTGTTCTGATCTGTGACCGTTCCACGCACGGTCGAGGTTCCTGTTTGGCTCCATAGGAAGGCTGCCCCGACCACCGTGAGCAGCAGCGCCACTACTCTTCTGAGAAAACTCATATCGACTCCTCCGCACGAAAGGCGTATCAGTTTTGAACCAGATTGAGTTTGCCCCAGGAACAGAGCGAACTTGAAACCCCGGGGAATCGTGATGGGCCGCTATTGTGCAACTCTGAGGCCACATGCGCAAGTCAAATGTTCAGCGTGTTATCTGAGAATTCGCTGGCCACTAGAATGTGTTTTTTCATATATCACGTCCCACATTTGGAAGACAATCCCTTGGGCGTGCGATCATTCCCCACGCAAAGTTTGATTAAGAAACACTGCTCCCAGCAATATGACCACCGGATAGCACTCCAGCGTATAGCGCGGCTCCGGGTTTTCCAGCGTCCCGAGAAACAACGAGCGGAGCACGACAAAGCCTACCAGCAACCCGGCATAGCGCACCCCAGACGGCCAGCGAACCATCGCCAGCAGGGCCGTCCCCACGTAGGCAAGGTTCAGCAACCCAAAGCCAACGGCCATCACGGAACCCTTGGGATCGTCGTTGAATTCCCACCAGCGCACGTCGGGCGGCAGAATCTCGGTTCGCGGACGCAGCCACATGTCCGCGATGCGCAGCGCCGGCAGTACTAGGTAGTAGCGAACCGGATATGTGCGAATGCGCTCTGCCGCCAATTCGCCGAACCGGGCATCGAGCGCCGGCGTCATCTCCTGAGACTGGTTGTAATCCGATATCAAGGCGAGCGTTGTGTCCTGTTGTTGCGCCGAATCAAACGTGCGGTTGGGCAACTTCGCCGCCCCCAGTTTGTCGCCGGGCACAGCCCAATAGATTTCTTCGACGGATGCATAGTCCACGATCCAGGTCTTGACCCAGCGATTGAAGCCGCGGAGAGCGAGCTCATCACTCTGGTTCGCGTAGCGCGGAGCCAGCGGCTGGAAATGGTGAAGGGTGCGAAAGTTTCGGATCGTCCAGGGTACAAGCGGGGCCAGCGCAAGAGCGGCGACGAGGGTAGCGGCCATCGCGACGGGAACGCCGCGCCCGCCGCCGCGCCGCTGCCACGCTTGGACGATCACATAGAGTCCAACACTGGCGAGCAGGATGCCGCCATCGGGACGCAGCAGAATACAGGCTCCGACGGCCGCGCCGGTCGCCGCCCACAGCTTCGCGCAGGGCCGCCCCTGATTCATTCGATCCAGAGCGGCAGCGGCGCAATCCAGGGCCAGCGCAGTGAAAAACACCTCCAGAGTTTCCGTGAGCGCCGCGGCGGCATAGTTTGCGAGGAACGGGCACAGGGCGGCCAGCGCGAATGCGATTCGGGCTGCGCGGTCACTGACCGTTCGGCGCGCCAGGTCCGCGACGATGAGGCACGTGCCGAGGTCGACCAGGATCTGTACCAACATGACCGCTTTGAAATTCGCCGGCCCAAAGAGAGCAAAGATTGCGACCAGGAACGCCGGGTATCCTGGCAAACGCGTGTCGGCCGGCACGATCTGTCCCGATTCCGTCTGGCCATAGATTGCGTGCTGCGACCAGTTGGTGGCGAAATCGGCGTAGATGCGGGAATCGTCAGTGACGGCGGGGACCGAAACCAAAAAAAACACGCGCAGGATCAGTCCGGCCAATGCGGTCGCCAGAAAGAATTTGGGGTGTTCACGCACCATGTTCACGCCCTAAGACGCGCACGTAGGGAATATATCCTGAAGCGTGGACTGCACCAAGAAGCAGCGATCGGACCAACGAATTAAGAGGCGGCGGTTGGGTTAGTTGCCCTCCGCAGCCGAGGATCAATGTCCAAATCTGGCCCGAATGATGCCGATGAGGATTCCTCCCACCGCTCCCACCCCCAGAATCGGTGCGTAGGTTTTTGTGATCACCGCGCTGGGCAGGCTGATGAGCAAAGCCACGATCAGCCCCACGCACCCGGGCCACGGGAGATCAACCACACAAATCAGGAATCCGATGGCAAACCGGTCGAGAAACGCGCCGGTAATGGCAACCTGCTTGTTGGGGAAGGGCATGGGGAGCATGAGGACTGCGTCCAGCAGTCCAAAGCCCAGCCCACAGAGGAGTCCCAGCGTGATGCGGCCCATGGGTCCCATACTCTGTCACCCGCGCCCGCGTTTCGTCAACTACCCTGACCCTGTTCGAGAACCGTTTGACCCCCTGCGGCGCGCACCTTACGATGAAGAGACCACTTCAAGATGGCGAAACAGGTCTTTTACGATCCTTTGCAGGCCCGGTGGAGGCGCATTCGCCGCGTGTTCGATGCGGCGGCCACTGCTTTCACGCTATTGGTGATTTTTTTCATTTATAGCGCACTGCGCAGTGAACCCCTGCCGGATCTCTCGCTGGGCGCTGAGAAGCGTCCCTATCATGCCCTAAAAGAAAAGGAAAAGGAGAAGGCCCGCGAGAAGCGTCGTCTGGCTGCAGTGGCGCGGACTGGGCACCGGGCCCGTTCGCGCAAGCCTCCTTCCCAGATCAAGCTGAATTCCGAGGAAGGCGTTCGGGCAGCATTCTATGTTTCCTGGGATGCGGCCAGCTTCTCTTCCTTGCGTGAATATGCCCGGCAAATCGACCTGCTCTTCCCGACGTGGTTGCAAGTACTGACTGCCGATGGTCATCTGCAAGGCGTGGATCCGGAAACCAACACCTTGTTTGACGTGGTTCACGGCGAGAACGTTCACGCTGTTGACGACAAGGTCATGCCGTTTTTGAAGTCGGAAGGCACCGGCATGGAAGTCTTGCCCGTTGTGCAGAACTTCGATGGCACCGACTTTGTCCCCGGCGTCGCCGATTTCATGAACCACCCGGAGGCGCGCGCTAATTTCCGCCGTGAAATCGGGTTGTTCCTGGCCTCCGACCATTACCGCGGGTTGATGGTGGACTTCGAATCGTTCCCGAAACGAGGGCAAGTCGGCTATGTGGCGCTGCTCAAGGAACTCGCGTCCGACCTGCACGCCAAGGGAATGAAGCTCTACGTCAGCGTGCAGGTGAGGAACGAGGATTACAACTACCCGGCCATCTCTTCGGCAGTCGACGGGGTCGTCATCATGAACTATGACGAGCACTTTCCCAATGGAACGCCCGGACCGGTGGCCTCGCAAGAATGGTTCACATCGAATATCGAGGCAGCCATCAAGGAGATTCCGAAAGAGAAGCTGATTTGCGCGATCGGCAACTACGGTTACGACTGGGTGGAAAGGCCGAAGAAGGGCAAGCTTCCCCATGGAGTGGGCGACAAGAACGTGTCGGTACAGGATGCGTGGATTGGGTCGCGGGATTCGGAAGAGGATATCGACTTCGATGGCGACGCGCTGAACCCACACTTCAGCTATCGGGATGAGCAGGATCTTCGCCATGACGTGTGGTTCCTGGACGCGGTGACGGCGCTGAACGAGATGCGGGTTGCTCAGACGCTGGGAATCCACACCTTCGCGTTGTGGAGGTTGGGCGCTGAAGACCGGTCGTTGTGGCGGGTGTGGGATACGCCGGGTGAGGCGAATGCACCCGACAAGCTGCGCGACGTCCTTCCCGGGCAGGATGTGGACATGGAGGGCGAGGGCGAGATCTTGCGGATTGAAGCCAGCCCCGCCAATGGCGAGCGCGATCTGACCATCGATTCCGCCACCGGCCTCATCAGCGACGAAACGTTCAAGGACTTGCCCGAACCATACCGCGTCGCCCGCTATGGCGCCAGCAAGAATCAACTCGCACTCACGTTCGATGACGGTCCTGACCCGCAGTGGACGCCGAAGATTCTCGACATCCTCAAACGCGAGCATGCGCCGGCAACATTTTTTCTGATCGGAATCCAGGCGGAGAAGTTCAGAGGACTGACGAAGCGCATCTACGATGAGGGGCATGAAATCGGGAACCATACCTTCACGCATCCTGATATCAGCACAATCGGATTCGGTTACATGCGGGTGGAATTGAACCTGACCGAACGGCTCTTCGCCAGCCGTCTGGGAATTCGCACCGTATTGTTTCGCCCGCCCTACTCGGTCGATCAGGAGCCCGACACCGAGGACCAGGTACGCCCGCTGGAACTCACGCAAAGCATGGGCTATGTCACCGTGGGCAACAAGATCGACCCGAAGGATTGGAGCGATACCCCGCCCCTCACCCCGCAGGAGATCGCGGCGGGTGTGCTGGACCATTTGCCGCCCTGCCAGCTTTATGACCAGAAGTGCGGCAACATCATTCTGTTACACGATGGCGGCGGCCGGCGCGAACGGACTCTCGAGGCGCTTCCGCTGATTATCGATGGGGCGCGTGCGCGGGGGTTCGAGTTTGTCCCGGTCTATGAGTTGCTGGGTAAGACCAAGGCGGATGTGATGCCGCCGCTCCCAACCAACGAGTATTGGTCCGCTTGGCTGAATTGGATCAACTTCGGGCTCTTCGGCGCGACCATGACGGGCATCACGGTCATTTTTTTCCTGGGCGACATTCTGATGACCGGACGGCTGGTCTCGATCGGTGTGCTCGCAATTTATGATCGCCTGCGGTCGCACGTGTGTGGCACACGCGAACGGATGGCCACCTATCGACCGAAGGTGGCTGTGCTGATTCCGGCCTATAACGAAGAGAAGGTGATCGAACGCACGATTCAAGGCGCGCTTGATTCTGATTATCCGGACTTGCGCGTGATTGTCATCGACGATGGTTCCAAGGATCGCACGCTCGAAGTTGCTCGCACGGCGTTTGCAGCGGAAGAAGCGGCCGGCCGAGTTTTCATCCTCACGAAGCCCAACGGCGGCAAGGCCGAAGCGCTCAATTTCGGACTGGAGCACATCGGCGACGCGGAGTTGTTTGTCGGCATCGATGCGGACACCATTATTGCCCCGGATGCCATCTCTCGCATGGTGCCGCACTTCTTGAATCCGAAAGTTGCGGCCATCGCCGGCAACGCCAAGGTGGGCAATCGTGTGAACCTGTGGACGCGCTGGCAGGCGCTGGAATATATCACCAGCCAGAATTTTGAGCGGCGCGCGCTCAACACCATGGGCGCGGTGAGTGTGGTGCCTGGTGCGATTGGAGCGTGGCGCGTGGAAGCCGTGCGGGAAGCCGGCGGCTACCACGTGGATACGGTCGCCGAAGATGCCGATCTGACCATGGCGCTGCTGCGCAACGGATATCGGGTGGAGTATGAGGACCGCGCCTTGGCGTTTACCGAGGCTCCGACGAATGCGAATGCACTGATGCGGCAGCGGTTCCGCTGGTCATTCGGAATACTGCAGGCCGTATGGAAGCACAGCGACGTGTTTGCGCGCAAAGGTGTGCTCGGATGGATCGCGCTGCCCAACATTCTGGTCTTCCAGATTCTGCTGCCGATGGTCTCGCCTTTCATTGACGTGATGTTCGTCGGTGGCGCACTTTGGTACGCCCTTCAGAAGTGGAGGCATCCGGAATCCACCGATCCGGCCGACTTTCAGCGCTTGCTGATCTACTTTGTCATTTTCCTCGTCATTGACTTCATTGCTTCGGCCATTGCCTTCGCACTGGAGCGCCGCCAGCCGGAAGCGCGCGAAGACGGCTGGCTGCTCAGCCAGGTCTGGTTGCAACGGTTTGCCTATCGCCAGCTCTTTTCTATCGTTTTGATCAAGACGCTGAAGCGTGCCATCCAGGGGCGACCGTTCGCGTGGGACAAGCTGGAACGCACGGCAGCAGTGAATTATGTACCTGCGGAGCGGCGCGATTCGGTGAATGTGCCGTAGAAATTGGTTTCAAAATCGGTTTTGGGTAGGGCACGGCTTCAGCCGGGCCGCCGAGAGCCGCCAAAAATGCGGGCTTCAGCCCCCGAGGGTCGCCTTCCTGAACCCTCAAAGGTAGTTTGAACCGTTAGGGACACTGCGCCGGCGAAGGGTGAGCAGTAGAAGGAGAAATCGCCATGCCCCGCACCATCATTGAACCGTTCCGCATCAAGAGCGTCGAACCTATCAGCTGGACGACCCGTCTCCAGCGCGAGCAACTGCTGCGCGCCGCGTATTACAACCTCTTTCTCCTGCCCGCGGACGATGTCCTCATCGACCTGCTCACCGATTCGGGCACCGGGGCCATGTCCACGCATCAATGGGCGGCCATGATGGAAGGCGATGAGAGTTATGCCGGCAGCCGCAGCTTCGAGCGGTTCCGCTCGTCGGTGCAGGATATTTTCGGCTACAAGCACGTGATCCCGACCCACCAGGGACGTGCGGCGGAGCGCATTCTGTTCAGAGTGATGTGCAAGAAAGGCGATGTCGTCCCCAACAACACGCACTTTGACACCACGCGGGCGAATGTGGAGTTTGTGGGTGCCGAGGCGGTGGATCTCGTGATTGCCGAGGGCCGCCAGCCGAGCCTGAAGCATCCGTTCAAAGGCAACATGGACGTCGCGGCGCTCGATGTGCTTATTCAGAAGGTTGGGCGCGAGCGCGTGCCTCTGGTCATGCTGACCGTGACCAACAACTCCGGCGGCGGCCAGCCGGTCTCGATGGAAAACGTCAAAGCCGTGAGCGCAGTTTGCCGGAAACACGGCATCCCGCTCTACTTCGATGCCTGCCGCTTTGCGGAGAACTCCTACTTCATCAAGATCCGCGAGCAAGGATACGAAAAGAAAGCGCCGAAAGAAATCGCGCAAGAAATGTTCAGCTACGGCGACGGCTGCACCATGTCGGCCAAGAAAGACGGCCTGGCGAACATTGGCGGATTTCTTTGTACCAATGACGACCTGCTCGCCCAGCAGGAAAAGAACCTGCTCATCCTCACCGAGGGCTACCCGACTTACGGCGGCCTGGCGGGGCGCGATCTGGAAGCCGTCGCCGTCGGTATTCAGGAAGCGTTGCACGAGGACTACCTCGAATACCGCATTGCTTCGACCGCTTACTTGGGCAACCACATTGCCGAACAGGGCGTGCCGATCGTGCAGCCGCCGGGCGGCCACGCGATCTACATTGACGCGCGCGCCTTTCTGCCGCACATTCCGCCGGATTATTTTCCTGCGGTCGCCCTCGCGAATGAACTTTATCTCGAAGGCGGCATCCGCTCGGTCGAAATCGGCACGCTGATGTTCGGAGCGACGGCGAAGATGGATCTGGTGCGTCTGGCGATTCCCCGACGCGTGTACACGCAGAGCCACATCGACTACGTAGTTGAAGTCATCCTCGAAGTCTGGAAAAAGCGCGAGCAGATTCACGGCATGAAGCTCACCTACGAAGCGCCGTTCTTGCGGCACTTCACGGCAAAGCTGGAGCCGGTGGAAGTGTTGACCGCTGCGCGGCACTGAGGGTCGGGAAGTGAACTACTTCGACGATTTTCTAATTCTTTTCGCCGCCAGCAAGACTCCGAGAGGAGTATCGGGCTGTTTCTTGAATCCACGCCGTTGGCTGTCAGTAATCCTTGTCTTGGCTCGCAGTTCGCCTTCTGTCGCTTCGTCTTCCTGAACACTCCCCTTTAGCCGACGCAGCACCTCGCCAACAGTTCTGCGCTCGTCCATGTGTCGGCGCTGCTTTCCGCGCTGAATGCTCTTGCGGCTAGACTTGCTATTCTCGCCGTACCTATTGCGCCGATCCCGTGCAAGGCTCAAACGCTTCTTTTCTTCAGGATTTCGAACAGTGCTCATGTCGCTGCCCTTCCGCCTTCCGACGAGTATGCCGGTTGCCCGCCGTCTCAAAATGAAGGCGGGGTGCTGGCCGACCCTTGATCGAGTTTGCCCTACCCTTCGCGCCTTTTGCGAAGGGTACTCTTGGTTGGTGCCCTGAGTCTGCTTGGATTGGACAACGTCAGAGTTCGGGAGGAAGCGGTTGCCTAGGCTGCGGAAAAACTCGATGTTGCTCGTGATTTTGGGTGGCGCAGCGCTTCAGCGCTGCGATAACTGCATTGTTTTGAATGCGGCTTTAGCCGCTGAGGGCCCGGCTCTTGCCCAGAAACGACTTTTTCCGCAGCCTG
>JAIQFZ010000135.1 GCA_020073015.1 Terriglobia bacterium
ATTGCGAGCTCATGATGATTTACCTTCTGGCCCTGGGTTCGCCCACGCATCCAGTGTCGAAGGATGCGTGGAATGCGTGGTCGCGCCCCACGGTGAAGTTTCAGGAATTCGAATACATTTCCGGCAACGACCCGCTGTTTACGCACCAGTATTCGCAAGCGTGGTTCGATTTCCGCCACAAACGCGATGCCTACGCCAACTATTTTGACAACTCTGTGACGGCGACCCGGGCACATAAATGTTTCTGCATGTCCCTGAACGACGAATTTCCGGACTACACCGACCACTTGTGGGGAATTTCCGCATCCGACTCGGCTTCCGGCTACCAGGCGTGGGGCGGACCTCCGCGGCTGGGGCGGCTGGATGGAAGCATCGTTCCCTGCGCAGCGGGCGGTTCGTTAACCTTTGTTAAGGAAGACTGCATCCAGGTTCTGCGGACCATCCGCGAACGCTACCCGCGTGCGTGGGGGCGGTACGGCTTTGTGGACGCCTTCAATCCCCTGAATGATTGGTACAACCCGGATGTGATCGGAATCGATGTAGGCATCACGATGTTGATGGCCGAAAATGCGCGCTCGGGCCTGGTTTGGAGCACGTTCATGAAGAATAAGGAAGCGCAGCGGGGAATGGAGAGAGCAGGGTTTAAGACCGTCTAGCGGGCACGCGTGCCATCGAACCGACCCAGCATCATGCGCAGCTTGATTTTCATCCTCGCCACCAACCTGCTGCTTGCGCAGGCCCTGAAGCCTTCTGTTCCCGCCACTCCGTCTGCTCCGGCTCCGATCAGGTTTGAGGACATTGCTGCTAAAGCGGGCCTTCACTTCATCACGCAGAATTCTCCAACTCCGAACAAGAACCAGATCGAAACCATGGTTGCCGGCGTGGCCCTGCTGGACTACGACGGCGATGGCTATCTCGACATCTATCTGGTCAACGGTGCTGCCATTCCTGCGCTCAAGAAGGTATCGCCCGCCTATTGGAACCGGCTGTTTCATAACAATCATGACGGGACGTTTACCGACGTCACGGAGAAAGCTGGAGTTGCTGGTGCAGGCTACGGAATGGGGGTGGCGGTTGGGGACTACGACAATGACGGACGGCCCGATCTATTCGTGGCCAATGTCACCGGCAACCAGCTGTTCCACAACAACGGCGACGGCACTTTCACGGACGTGACCGAGAAGGCCGGCCTGAGTGGAGCGAAGATGGAGGGGAAGAAGATGTGGTCGACGGCTGCTGGCTGGTTCGACTACAACAACGATGGGCTGCTGGACCTGTTCGTGGTCAATTACTGTAAGTGGGAAGTTGACAAAGACCCGTATTGCTCGCTCAAGAGCGGCGTGCGCGCTTACTGCCATCCGAAGCAATACGCACCCCTGCACAACACGCTTTACCGAAATAATGGGGACGGGACATTCACCGACGTTTCCCAGGAAACAGGCATTGCGGCGCACTTGGGCAAAGGGATGAGCGTCTCGTTTGCGGATTACGATCACGACGGTTTTCTGGACGCCTTTGTCGCCAACGACACGACTCCGAATTTCCTGTTCCACAATCTGGGAGGCAAGAAATTTGAAGAGGTTGCGGTAACCGCCGGGGTTGCCTACGCGGCGGACGGCGCCGCCCTTTCCGGCATGGGATCGGATTTTCGGGACGTTAATAATGATGGCCGTCCCGATATCTGGCACACCGCCGTTGAACATGAAACCTTTCCACTGTACGTCGACCACGGCGGGGGCGACTTTGTCGATGCGACCTCAGCCAGTGGACTGCGCTCCACCCTCGACATGTCGGGCTGGGGAAACGGCATCTACGACTTCGACAATGACGGGTGGAAGGACTTGTTTGTCGCCCGGGCCAACGTGATGGACAACATCAGCGAACTGATACCGACTCGGCACTATCCCGAGCCGAATTCCATTTTCCGCAACCTCGGCAACGGCAAGTTTGCGGACGTCAGCGCGACCGCTGGACCCGATTTTCAGTTGGAAGCTCCCCATCGCGGCGTCGCCATCGGGGACATCGACAACGACGGGCATATCGACATGGTCGTCTCGGTGCTCGGCGGGCAGGTGAAGTTACTTCACAACATCACGGAGAGCAGCAACCACTGGATCCTTCTGAAACTGGTGGGCACGAAAAGCAACCGCATGGGGATTGGCGCGCAGATTCACATCACGACCGAGGATGGGCGTTCGCAATGGAACGAGGTAACGACGTCGGTCGGATATGCTTCCTCCAGCGACAGCCGGGTACACTTCGGGCTCGGGGCGAACGGGTCCATCAAGGATATGGAAATCCGCTGGCCCAGCGGTATCAAACAGACGCTGCACGACGTTTCTGTGGATCGTGTGATGACCGTGGAAGAGCCGAGAAAGTAGCGGTCACTGCGGCGGTGGTGTATCGATCGAGCTGCCGATTTTCTGCCCGGCTGTGTCTCCAATCCCCTGCTCCCTATTGGACTTTGATTGTTCCTTGCTTAATTGTTCGAAAGTGGCGCGGGCGCGGGCGGCTTCCAGTTTGCGCCCCACGCGGGAATAGGCGGAGCCCAGGGCAAAATAAACTTTCGGATCTCGAGAGAAGGTCTTCTGAGCAATTTCCAATTCCGGGATCGCGCGCGCAGACTCGTCTGCGTCGAGCAATAACAAACCCAGAAGATAGTGCCCGAACGGCACACCAGGACTGAGTTTCACGGCCTCTTCCGCATATGGAATCCCGGCCGCAGAATCTTCCTTGTACTGAGCCGCCGCAATCTGCAAACGCGCGAACACGTGGCCGGGATTGTTGGCGATCTCTTGTTTGAGTTGCTCCACGCCGGCGGGCAGGTCTCGAGCTTCCAGTAGAAAGAGTCCGTAGGCGTAATGGATGTTGGGATGGTTCGGATTTTCCTTCACCACCGTTTCGAAGCCTGGCCTGGCTTCGTCGTATTTCTTTTGACCGGCCAGGCACTCCGCCCGGCCAATTCGAACCACGATGTCCGCGTCCGCTGCCCCTTGCGCCGGAGGGTTCTTGGTGGTCAGGCGCAACAGCGTCATCCCCAGTGCGTTTGCGATCTCGTCGTTTTGAACCCCTTGCAGACACAACTGCTCGAGCGTCTCCTGCGCGGCCTCGAACTTGCCCTTCCGCTGCAGCAGGACTCCCTCGTGGTAGAGCACCACGTGCCGGAGTCCCAAATCCTTATCGAGGCCTAGATCCGTACCTTTTTGGATGTGCCGGAGTGAAAGGTCATCGTGGCCGAGTTCGAATTCGGAGAGGCCGAGCATCACGTACGCCGTCCCGTTCTTGGGAGCGAGCACGGTTACCGTCTGGAAGGCGCGCTCTGCCTCCGCGTAAGCGCTCTGGTCGTATTCGATGGTGCCGAGCGACCACCATCCCTCTGCCCAGCCAGGACGCAGCGCCAGTGCCTTGTGGTAGAGGGCGACGGCTTCGTCGAGGCGCCCAGCGTCGCGCGCGGCATTGGCCTTGGCGGCGAGGGCAGCGAATCCGGGGTTTGCGGCCGGCTTAGTCTGGGCTTTAAGGGCGCTGGCAAGCAGGCCGAGGGCGATCAACAAGAGGGAAATGAGAACCGTCCGCACAAACTTCAGTGTAAAGCAAACTAATCTGCCAGAGAGGAGTCGAACTCAGCTGCGGTTGAGGGATTAGGTGGAGGAGGGAGATGGGGAGCCCACTCATCGCAAAGAAGGCGATGAGTGGGGCACCCTGGGATTGAGTGTTTTAGAAGTTGAAACGCGCCTGCAGTTCGATGGAGCGGCCGGCAAGTGCTCCGGTCACCTCACCGAAAAGCGAATCATTGATGTTGGTGTCAATCCGGTCTGGGGCCAAATTCAGCTTGTTGGTAAGGTTAAAGAAGTTGGCGCGGAACTCGAGTTTTGCATTCTCGCCGAGCACCGGCATCTTCGGAAGTCCGAAGGACTTGCTGACGGTTGCATCAAGGTCGAAATAACGAGGTCCACGGAGGGAGTTACGCCCAATTCCCGGTGGCGTCGGCAGGTTGTTGCAAGTTTGTGGGAAGGCAAGGCCACAGGGCGTCGCCGATCCTGGGACGAAATAGGCAGGGCCCCCATTGGGAAAGTTCCCACCCGGGGACAGGAAGCGCGAGTTGCTGTAGTCGTGACCGGCGCCGCCGAGGTACTGGGCAGCCAGGAGTTGGGTGGTGCCTCCGTTCGTGCACGCCCCGTTTTGGTAGACGATATCGCAGGTAGTGTAGGAAACTGGCGACCAGGGGAATCCGGAATGAGCATTCAAGATACCGCTGATCGACCATCCGCCGGCTATTTTTTCCAGCCAGCTGTTGCTGCCGTGGAAGATGGTTGGTGAATATACGCCCCAAATCTTGAAGGCGTGGGTGACGTCGAACTTGGACGGGCCACTATCGGCGTTCGAAACCCACTGATAATTGTTAATGTCGTACGGTCCCGACTCGTTATCGATGCTCTTGGCGAAGCGGTACTGCACGTCCAAGTCAAACGCGTGCGAGAAGCTGTGTTTCAGCTCGGTGAGCAGTGCGTTGGAACTCGAGTTGGCGTCCTGAGCATAATAATCGAGGTTGCTCACGACCGGATTCAAGGCAAAACCCTGGGCGCCATAGATGAGATTGAGGTTGTATTGCCGGGTGAGGTGCCGCGACATACTTCCCTGGTACCCGATGGTGCTGACCCAGTTATGCCCCAGGTCGTATTGGGTCTCAAGCGAATAGTGGTAGGTATAGGGCGTGGCGTAGTGTTGCGGAAAGCCAGTCACGCTAACCGTGGAGAACGTAACCCCGGACCCGGGCACGGGCAGGTTGTTGGACCCAAAGGTCAGGACGGTGCTTGGATTTGCGGGGTAGGGCAGAAACTGGTGGGGATCACTGGGAATCGCATAGACGACTTGTGAAGGCTGTGTGCACGCGGGAGGGTCTGGGCACCTGAACAAAGTGGCGTTGCCATCGGTGAAGGGGACGTTCGGCCAACCGTTCAAGGTGATCGCTTGCTGTTCCCCGGTGTAGGCGATTCCGAAACCGCCGCGGAGCACCAGCTTTTGATTGAACTTCTCGGGGCTCCAGGCAAATCCAAGCTGCGGGCCAAAGTTGTGCTTGTCGGCCTCGTACAAGTTGCCGCCCAAGCGCATGGACATTCCGCCAAGTGGATCGGAAGCGGGCCCGAGAACTACGGAACTGAGTTGGTCGTGCAGGAAGGAGATGGGGCCGAAGTATTCCCAGCGCAGGCCGAGGTTCACGGTAAGGTTAGGCCGCACTTTCCAGTCGTCCTGGGCAAAAAATCCCAGCAAAGTCGAACGGGAGTCTTTTCGGACGTCGGTTGGGGAACCGTTCAGAGGATTGAAGGTTCCGCCCTCTTTGTACGGCGCGTCATTCAGGAAGTCCCAGTAATTATTAAAGGAGAAGTTGGGGCGAGCGGACCACGGGGCATCCTGGACGAAGCGGAGCTTGGTGACTTCTCCGCCAAACTTGAGACTGTGGCTGTGGTGGATCTTAGTTACGACATCTTTCAAGTTGTAGGTCCACTGGTCAAAAATGCTGCCGGCGGGACCACCTAAATTATTGTCGGTGGGTTTCACGCTACCGATCCGGTTGTCGTTGTTTGGATCTCCGATGCCGCCGGGCTGAGGTAAGCCCAACGGGATCTGGGGATTGTCCGCCAACTCGTTCCAGCGCCATCCCGCCGCGTTGACACGTACTTCATTCAGCAGCGAGGGAGAGAACGTGTGATCCCACAACACTGTCTCAGCCTCGTTGGTCGCATTGTGATGAAACAAATTAGCGACGCGGTAGCCGTTGTACGAAAGGCTTGAAACGGGCACCCGGTAAATATTGAAAGCGATGAGGTCCTTGCTGGTGGCGTTGAAGTCCAAGCGCCCACTGAATTGCTGGTTGGTCTGGTTGTTCGGGCCAGTGGCGAGGACGTTCATGATGTCGGCGGTACCGTCTAGATTGCTGGAACTCCCTGTGCCATCACCACCCAATCCAATCTGGCAAGGTGGATTGGGCGGAAGGCCGCAATTGACGACGTGTTGGAAAGAGGGATCCTGGGTACCCAGCGCAAACGTCGCGTTTAGCGGCCGGCCGATATCTAAGCCCTGGCCCGGGATCATGTGGCAATTGACTCCCTCAACGAGGTTGACCGAGGCGCACGTCTGGTCAACGAGGCTCGAGAAATGGGCGGCCTCGCCGGGGTAGGCGGCGTATTGAGCGGCAACACTGCCGCTGGGAGCCGATGCCAAGAGTTGGGGAGTCTCGTACCAACCTTGTGCGTTGGAGATGCCGGTGTTAGCGATTCGCTCATAGGAGAAGAAAGCGAACAGTTTGTTCTTCAGGATGGGGCCGCCAACGCTGCCGCCCCAGTCATTGAACCGGGAATTGTTGCGCAGCGGGGATTGCGGGGCGTTGGATGGGCCAGTCCAATGCTGAAAAGCATTGAGTCCCGGAGTGTCGCGCTTAAAGAAGAAGCTGCCGTGATACTGATTGGTACCATTCTGGGTGAGCACCTGGATTTGGGCGCCACCGAAGCGTCCGCTCTCGGCATCGTAACTGTTGCTGACGACCTTGATTTCCTTGATGGAATCTTCATTGGGGGTGACCACGGCGGCGCCGCCCCAGGACACACTAGTAATGCCGATGCCATCGAGGGTTATGTTGTTGGCTTCTGTCCGGCCGCCGTTGGCGGAGATCTGAGGCCTGTTTTCGGTCGCAAACACTCCAGTGTTGGAACCCGACCCGCCGGGGCCGGCATTTCCGGGCAGGGCGGCGGTGTCGGTGCCCTGGTTGCGAGCACCATCACCAAAAACACCGGGCGCGAGTTGCACGAGCTGAAAGGGATCGCGGCCAAACGATGGCAGCGCCTGGATCTGCCGGTTATTCACCGTAGCACTGATTTGGGCGGTCGCGGTGTCAATGGCCGGAAGCAGGTCGGCGGAAACATTCACCGTCTGCGTCGCCTGTCCGATCTCGAGTTGGACGTTCACGGCGTTGGCCTGCTCCGCGATCACGGTGAGATTGTCGAGCGTCTTCTTCTTGAATCCGTTTCTCTCTACGGTGAGCGTATAACGGTTAGGCGGGAGCGCGCTGATGTTGTAAATGCCGCTGTCATCGCTGACCGCCGTTAATGTGCGATTAGTTTCCTTGTCGGTGAGGGTGATGGTCGCGCCCGGAACAACCGCGCCCTGGGGGTCGGTGACCACGCCTTGAATCGAAGCGCGATACTGCGCCTGGACTAACGCGGTCAGTGCAACGATGCTGACAATGAGCAGTACGACTTGGACTGCCAAACTCGAACGCCTCATGACATCTCCTCGACTCAGAAAATACTTGCGGAAAACGCTCGCTTCAACGTGCTGTCGAACTCTACTAAATCGCTGGAAAAGCGATTTAGTAGAAAAGCACTAGATATTCGTTTGCTGCTTATAGCACGTCGGAATTTCGGCAGTCAACACTTAAATTGTTGTGTCTCGGTTCCGCCGGCGCCTATGAAAATCCAGAGGGGTGAGCGGCGAGAATTCTATGAAAATTAAGAGAAGTTGGATTGCGGAAGCGAGGCCGTGTTGAGTTTCGCAACGACCTCAATGCTTGCTCTTGCTCGGGCTGCGGCGTCCGTCGGAAGCGGGGCAGGTTGTTTCTCGGATGACCAACTCGGGCTCGACGGTATGCTGGTCGTGGAGATCGGCCCCGGGACGGTTAATCCGCTTCAACAGAATCTCAGCGGCCGCCCGGCCCATCTCGCGGAGCGGTTGGCGCACGGTCGTCAGGCTCGGATTCTGGTAGGCAGCACTCTGAATGTCATCGAATCCAACGACCGACACGTCTTCGGGCACCTGCAGGCCGGATTCGCGCAAGGCCCGAATGGCGCCCATGGCAGAAATATCGTTAAAGGCGAAAAGCGCTGAGAAGGGTACTCCCGAGGCCAACAACCTCCTGGTTGCCACATACCCCAGTTGGGGAGACGGCGAATCGCCTTCCAACTGGACAACCAATCGGGGGTTAATCGTCAGCCCAAGTTGGCAGGCGACCCGCTCAATACTGGCCCACCGGATTTCAGTGTCGGAACTGAACTCTTGTCCTTTGATGAACGCGATCTGGCGGTGACCCAGGTGAAACAGGTGCTTTAATGCGACTTCGGCCGCTCGTTGGTGGTTGAGCACAATGTTGATCACGCCTTTGACATTGTGGTGGCCCGATACGGTGACCACGGGCACGGAAAGGTTCAGCAGCCAGGGCGTGTCCACCGCGATGAGGCCGTCCACCGATCGTTCCAGGAACATGCGGGGATATTCGTCGATCAGGTCAGCGCGGTGCCGGTGGCTGGCGACAAAGTAGAAATAGCCTTCCTGCAGAAGATAATCTTCCACCCCTCGCATGACCGAGGCCGAGTATCCGTCGCTGACTTCCGGCACGATTACTCCAATCGTGAAGCTGCGCTGGGTGCGCAGGGACCTGGCAAAAAAGTTGGGGCGATACTTGAACTTACGGGCCGCCGCGAAAATCCGATCTTTGGTTTCCTGGGGGATGGAATCAGCGACGATCGAGCGATTGATAACTAACGACACGGTGGCGGGCGAGAGTCCGAGGTGCTCGGCGAGTTTTTTCAGGCTCATGGGTTTCCGGGTCATACGCCCGGCGCCATCGCTGCCCGGTTTCACCTTCCTCGTAGCCACGCTGCGCAGTCTCGCACAGGGGAATCGCAGGAGCAAGCGCAAAGATCACGGGCGCACTCGGTTCTTGCTATTGACATCAGCGGGAAAAACGTATTTCATACACTGCGGTACCGATGTACTAACCCGTTTTAGTGGCTTACTAAAACGACTTTTAAGTGAGGTGCGGGCCCATGCTGTTGCCGGTACGAAGCGCGACGATTCATAGTTCACTCCTAACTGGTCTGCGCGGGTACCCGGTGGGTCCAAGGGCTCGCAGCCTGGTTCTTTCTTTCCTTTGCGCAGTTCTGATCGGTTCGCCTCTATCGGCTCAAGTCTCGCACGCTCCATCCACTGCAAGCCGGCCCGGCTCGAGAGAAACCGGGGTCGCTGATCCGAGTCTTGATGCTCGGATTGAATCCCTTCTCCACAGCATGACGCTGGAAGAAAAAATTGGGCAGCTGGTGCAATACTCCGCCGGCCAGCCGACCGGCCCCGGCACCGGGCGCACCGACTACAAAGACATGATTGAACGGGGACAGATTGGGTCCCTGTTTAATGTGATCGATACTCCGCTGGTCAACGAGTACCAGCGCATCGCGGTGGAAAAATCGCGGCTGCACATTCCCTTGCTTTTCGGTCTCGATGTGATTCACGGATTTCGGACCGAGTTCCCGATTCCTTTGGGAATGGCGTCCACGTGGGACCCTGCGTTGGTCGAGAAGGCGTCCCATGTCGCTGCCCTGGAAGCGTCGGCCATTGGGATTCGCTGGACGTTCTCGCCGATGGTGGATATCGCGCGGGATGCCCGGTGGGGCCGCATGGCGGAAGGCGCGGGTGAGGATCCGTATCTCGGCTCGGTCATGGCGGCCGCTTACGTGCGCGGGTATCAGGGGGCGCGCCTGGATGCTCCCGATACCATGGCGGCGTGCGCCAAGCACTTTGTAGGCTACGGCGCTGCCGAAGGGGGCCGCGATTACAACTCGACTGAAATCTCCGAGCACACGCTGCGCGAGTTTTATCTTCCTCCCTTTCAGGCGGCGGTCAACGCGGGCACGGCGACGCTGATGAGCGCGTTCAACTCGCTCAATGGCGTGCCCTCCACGGCGAATCCGTTCACACTGACACAGGTCCTGCGGAAGGAGTGGGGATTCAAAGGCCTGGTGGTCAGCGACT
>JAIQFZ010000020.1 GCA_020073015.1 Terriglobia bacterium
CAGGGCAGGCTCTGCCCGCGAAAAGAGTCAGCGGCACTACATCGGGCTCCGCCATCCGAATCCTGCTGCCATACTGAAATCGCAGCATGACCGGTTGGTTCTGAAATAATCAGAGACTGTAGTAAAACTGTAGTAGCCGGAGAGGTGGCCGAGTGGTTGATGGCTCCGGTCTTGAAAACCGGCGTGCCCGAAAGGGTACCGGGGGTTCGAATCCCTCCCTCTCCGCCATCTTCAGTTTCGCTGGCTTCAGGCCGAGCCGTGCTCTCAGTACGTCCGCTGCACTTCAGAGCAGAGAATCGAGAGGTGGTCCATCCACTCTCCGCCGCGGGAGCGAAATCCAACCACCACGGCGCCCGGCGGACATTCAGCTTCCGCCGCACGTCCCCCGGGTCTGGGGATGCTAACTGGATTCGTCATTTCTGTTTGACGGTTGCGCCCGCGCCGGTCGTCGAAATCGCTGCGGTCGCCGCGGTCGCCGACTTCGCGCAGCGAACTGCACTCGCCAATAGCCTCGTCAATCGACGCGCCCGTCCGTCCCCTCAGTCCACGCAGCACCGTGCCGGGAGAACATTGCGCATCGTGCACAGTTCGTCCGCCCGCGGGTCCGGTGCGGGCCGTAGTGCGGCGCTCTTCCCCGAGCGAGCCGTCGGAGCGCATCGGAGCGCAATCAAGCCAAGCCTGGTTGAAATATTCGCCGGTTTGCACGTGGAAAGCGACGGCCACGAAGCCGCCGCCGCACCTCGCGTCGGGCATGGGTCTGCCGCCGGATCCGCCGCCGAAGTCGCGTTCCAGCACTTCACACCCCAGCAGCAGAATGACGTTGCGGTACTGCGAGAAGGCGAGCGTGGACAGGACCAGGCAGCCTACGAGGAGCAGGCCGGTCTTCATCGAAACAGGTTTTGAGGGGGCGGATCCGCTTTTGTTTGAAGTCAGCATAAGCAAACCTCCTGGTGACGATCGTCGGCTGCAACTGCAGTACGAGGCAGCCACTCGGCTGGATGCTAGTGTCACTCCCCGGCGAAGTCAACGTGCATGTTTAGCTTCCCCATACTCCGCGTCCCGTTTCTGCCCTTCTTGTCGTGCTTCAGACGTCCAGACCCAGGCGGGGCTGTTCTTCTGCGATCGGCGCAGTCCCGCAATGGAACTCATGCGTCACTGACTCCTCCTCTCCGGGCGTGAGAGCATCATTGGGGAGGAGGTGACTATGTTTCAGCGCTTTGCTGCCAGTACCGCGGTCGCTTCCATGGTAATCGCCGGGGCGGTTCTTATCGTATGCTTTGTGCCGGGTCTGACCTTCGGAAGAATCTATCCCCTTCCGATCTTTTGGTGTGTCGCTCCGTTCGCATGGGGAATTTGGGCATTGCTGATACCCTCGGCGTGGATGCCGAGTCGCTTGCCTCTTTGGGGAGCAATCCTGGGACTCATCGCAGGGTCGTTGGCGGCTTTCGTTTTGAACCTGCCTTCCCGGCTTTTCGGAGCGGCCGTCTCGCTCCCTTTGCGTGGAGTGGCGGTTCTCGTCATGGTGTTGTTCTACTACTTGCTCTGGATGCTGGTGCGTGCCGCTTGCCGGTCTCTGGCGTCCGCCGCCCCTGAGAACAGGCGGTGAGCGGTCCCGGAGCCATGAACCGAGCCGAGTTCCAACCCGCTTATCTCGAACTGTGGCAGTCCGGAGAATTGTCGCGCCGCGTCGAGCTTGGCTTGGAGAAGCTGGCGGACTGCGTCCTGTGCCCGCGCAACTGCCACGTGAACCGAATCGAAGACAAGACCAAAACGTGCAGGACCGGGCGCTACGCCGTCGTCAGCAGCTCTTTCGCCCACTTCGGTGAGGAGCGCTGCCTCCGTGGCACTCATGGCTCCGGAACCATCTTCTTCAGCTGGTGCAACCTGCGTTGCGTCTTCTGCCAGAACTACGAAATCAGTTGGCTGGGCGTAGGCCGGACCACCACACCTGAGGAATTGGCTGCGATGATGTTGGCATTACAGGCGCAGGGCTGTCACAACATTAACCTGGTCACCCCGGAGCACGTCGTTCCACAGATTCTTGAAGCGCTGTTGCTGGCGGTGGAGCGTGGGCTGCGTCTCCCTCTCGTTTACAACACGAGCGCGTACGACTCGCTCGATTCCCTCGCGCTCATGGACGGTGTGGTGGATATCTACATGCCCGATTTCAAGTTCTGGGATCCGGAAACAGCGCGTCGTTATGCCAAGGCTCCGGATTACCCCGAAGCTGCGCGCCGTGCGATCCAGGAAATGCATCGCCAGGTTGGACCGCTGGTCACGGATGAGCATGGTGTCGCGTTGCGCGGTGTCCTTCTGCGGCATCTGGTGATGCCCGATGGTGCAGCCGGAACCCCGGAAATCATGCAGTGGGTCGCCCACGAGTTGAGTCCTGAAACCTACGTGAACTTGATGGCGCAATACCGCACCGCCGCTCATGTCACAGCCAAGCGGTATCCCGAAATCAACCGCTGTATTACCACGAGCGAATTCCAGCAGGCCCTGGATGCCTTTCGCGCCGCGGGCCTCCATCGACTTGATCACGACTCCGGTGCGATGCCGGCAGATAGTGCCTTTGCTTTTCGACTGCCGTGAATTCTAATGGTCACGCTGTGAGCGCGGGACAGCCACTCTCGGCAGCAATCCTCACATCCCTCAGGCTTCGCGCGATCCTGGTTCTCATTGGTTTCACGGCCACCGTCGCCCAGATTGTTCTGATGCGCGAGCTGATGGTGGTCTTCTATGGCAACGAGATCTCGCTTGGGGTGATGCTGGCCAGTTGGCTTCTCTGGACGGCGATCGGCAGCAGCCTGCTCGGCCGGTTTGGTGCTCGAACGCTGAAGCCGGCCAGGCTCATGGCAGCTTTACAGACGCTGCTTGCGCTCCTCTTCCCCGCGACCATCTTAGCGGTGCGCGCCAGCCGGAGCGTGGTTCACGCGCTTCCAGGAGAACTCCTCGGCCCCTGGCCGATCTTCCTTACTTGCCTGCTTACGCTCAGCTGCTTCTGCGCCGTATCAGGCTGGGTGTTCGTCGCCGGAAGCCGGTTCCATGTCCATGAGTCCGGCTCATCGACTTCGGTCGCGGTCAATTCTGTCTATCTGCTCGAGGCGGCGGGATCGGCCTTGGGGGGAATTCTCGCCAGCCTGATCTTGCTCCGCTCTCTGAACTCCCTGCAGATTGCTTTCCTGGTGAGCGCACTGAACTTCATGGCCGCGGCGACTCTCAGTCTGCGAAGACGAACGCATCGGATCGTCGCGGTTTCGGCCTTAGTGGTCGCGTGGGTCCTTGTCGGTCTGCCGGAAGGCGGCCGCTTGGAAACCGCCTCTCTGGCTCGCCTGTGGCCTGGCTTTCGCCTGCTGGACACGCGCAACTCGGTGTACGGCAATCTGGCGGTCCTGGAAGCAGGCGGAGTTCGCAGCCTCTTTGAAAACGGGCTGCTGATGTTCAATGCGCCGGATCCAGCCACCGCCGAGGAGAGCGTGCACTTTGCCCTGCTCGAGCACCCCGTTCCCCGCAGTCTTCTTCTCATCGGAGGCGGTGCGGGCGGAAGCCTGCTGCAGGCTTTGCAGCATCCCAGTCTTGAACGGGTGGATTACGTTGAGCTCGATCCCACCGTGCTCGAGCTTGCGCAGCAATATTTCCCGGAACAATGGGCCGCGGCGCGCGCGGACGCGCGCGTCCATGTTCACCATGCGGACGGACGGTTATTCCTGAAAACCACCGACCAGGCGTTTGATGTAATCATCGTCAATCTACCCGCTCCGCAGACGGCGCAATTGAACCGCTTCTATACCTCGGATTTCTTTCGCGAAGCGGCGGAGAAGCTTGCGGACGGAGGAGTGTTCTCGTTTCAGCTGCACGCTGCGGAAGAGTACCTGAGTCCCGACCTGAGCGCCTTCCTGCGCTGCGTGGTCAAATCGCTGCAGGAAGCATTTCCCGTAGTACGCACGATCCCCGGCGACACTGTACATTTCTTTGCCGCCAAGCGGGAGGGCGTCCTGGCCGCCGATCCCAACGAGTTGCTGTCTCGCCTGCGATCCCGGCACCTGCGAACGAGCTACGTCCGCGAATACTACATCCCGTTTCGCATGATGCCCGACCGCGTCGCCGATCTTGCGCAGAAAATCCAGCCTCGTCCCGACACGCCCGTCAACCGCGACCTGGCTCCGATCGCCTACTACTTCGACGTTGCTCTGTGGAGCACGCAGTTCAATCGCGAGTATCAATCCATTTTCGAGTCCATCGCGCAAATGCGATTTGGAAGGCTGGTGGCCCTGGCGGCTGCTCTGCTTCTTGGTCTTGCCGCGATCTTCCGCTGCTGGCCGCGGACCGCCGCCCGCGTGCGCGCGAGTGCGGGGTTCTGCATCGCTCTCGCAGGCCTGACCATGATCAGCCTGGAAGTGCTGCTCCTGTTGGGCTTTCAAGCCATCTACGGCTACGTCTACCACGAACTCGCGATCCTGATTGCGCTGTTCATGACGGGCATGGCCCTCGGAAGCTGGTGGCGTTTGCGCTCGACCGCCCGCTCTGCACGCGCGCTGACTCCTCGTGCAGGTCTGATCCGGCTGGCCGGGCTCCAGGTTCTGGCTGCTGTGGCTCCAGTTCTGCTGTATCTGTTCTTCAGTTCTCTCGCTGGCATCAGAAGCTCGGGCATGCTGATGTTCGTGAGTCAGATTGTCTTCCCAGCAATGGCTTTGCTGGCGGGTGTGCTCGGTGGATATGAGTTCGCTCTTGCCACCGAAGTTTTTTTTGCGGACGCACAAGTGCCGCAGGCAGGCATAGGAATGCTGTACGGGATCGATCTGCTGGGGGCGTGCCTGGGCACGCTGCTGTTGAGCGCGTTCCTGCTCCCGCTCTTCGGTTTTCTCAAGGCAGCTTTGTTTATTGCGGTGGTGAACCTGGTACCCGCTCTCCTGGCCGTCGGGGTGGGTCGGTCCAAACTGGAGCCTCAGGTATGAAAACGCGCGAGGTTTCGGATTCTCCGAATACCACAGCCGTAAACATGAAAAGGTCCGCGTCCTTGTCGCGCCATGCTTTGGCAGGCAACCCCGCCTTCATCGCGGTCTCGTCCAAAAACGTGTTTCGATCCCAATGTTGCTCGGGCGCGACCTGAGGAAGCAACAACCCGCGGTAGCGGCCCTTCGTGATCATGAGCCCGTGCTCTCCGACTTTGATGTGATTCAGGTCCATCACTCGCCGCATCGGCGACAGGACGGAGATCTCGTACTTCAGGTGGGGTAATTCACTGGCCGTCACCGGCCGGAAACGCGTGTCCCGCAACGCGGCAAACCGTGCCACATCGCGGACCGTCAGCGCCAGGGGCTGGATAGCTGCTGTGTACCCGATACAACCTCGAAGCTCGCCATTCTCCTTGAGTGTGACGAAAGCTCCGCGGTCTTGCGTCAAGCTCGGAGGCAGGTTCGCGGGAAGTTCATAGAGTTTATTGTCCTTCACCGCAGACTCGACGGATTTCCTGGCAATCTCCAAGAGTTGCCGTTTCTCGGCCGAGGTCAAAGAAAATTTCGGCGTTTCTGTGCCTCGACCCTCGTCCTGAAACAACGCCACCGCGCCGTAACCGACGACGCGGCTACGGTCACCCGTCACGTCGCCCGAGTTCGCATACTTGATCACCTGGGCGCGCGTCGCCCCCAGCCGCTCGGCGGCAATCATGGCGGCCACGATCGGGCCTCCCCCGCACGCTTCCCACGTCCGGTTTTGGAAGTTGTCCGAGAGTGTGAGGTAATCCCATTCCCCAATCGCGTTTAGGGTTTTTCCGTCCAGAGCGACGGCCTGCTCGTAAGGGTGATAATGCGAAAGATCGGAACTGGCCACGATCAGCGTGTCCGTTCCTCGAACCAATTCTGCGAGCGCGACCCCCAGGGCGCGGCTCGCTTCATAGCTTTGCTCGCCCATGATGATGGGCACCAGTTCGAAATCCGAGAGTGTCCGCTGCAGGAACGGCAGTTGTACTTCGAGAGCGTGTTCGGCCCCATCCTTAGAAGGAAGATGGCCCCGGCTGGATAGTTTGATGGCGGGGTTCGAGCGTGCCAGCTTCCGGGCGAACTCCTTGTCCACGGCGATCGTCCCGAGAGGAGTGGCATAGGCGTCACCCTCGTAGACCGAAGCAAACGGAAACGCGTCATAGTGGGAGGGCGCGATCACGACGACCCGATGCGTCGGCCGCCCTCTCAATAAAACATAGCTATGCGCGGCTACCGCCCCGGAGAACTGATAGCCCGCATGGGGTGCGACCAAGGCAATGATCTGCCCTTTTTGCGCGGGCACACTGGCATGGGCAAGGAACCCGTCCACGGTCGCTGCCAGTTCCTTGGGGTCGCCAGGATAAAAAGATCCCGCCACAGCTGCTTGCCGGATCTGCTCCCCCGATCCCGCTAGCGGGCTCTTTGCAATTCCTGAACATGCCACTAATAAGGGAATTGCGATCAGCAGCGCGACTCTGATTTTGGCACTCATAGGAACTCCGATCCGCCTCAACTCCAAACGCCCGGAATCACGTGTTGGCAATATTCGCACTTTCCTTTGCGAACATGGTTCTGCGTGATCGTGAACCCAGCGCGCTCGATGAGCAGACGGCGGCACTTCGGGCAGCGTGTGTTCTCGGCCGGATGCCCGGGCACATTCCCGATGTAGGCGTACTGCAAACCTTCGGCGTCAGCAATCGCCTTGGCGCGTTCCAGGGTTTCGACCGGCGTGGGAGGCAGGTTTTTCAGCAGGTACAAAGGTTGAAAGCGCGTGAAGTGGATCGGAACGTCAGTTCCGAGATTGGCTTTGATCCACCGCGCGAGCTCGCGAAATTCGGTATCGCGGTCATTCAGCGTCGGAACGACCAGGTGCACGATCTCCATCCACTTGGCTTCCTTCCGGGTTGTGACCAGCGTATCCAGCACGGGCTGAAGCTCGCCATTCACCACCTCGCGGTAGTACTTCGCGGAGAATGCCTTCAGATCAATCTTGATGGCATCCACGTGCTTGCAGAGGCGCTTCAGCGGCTCTTGCTGAATAAAGCCGTTCGACACCACCACGGCCTTCGTTCCTTGCTCCCGGGCCGCATCCGCGGCGTCGGTGACAAACTCGTTGAAGACGGTGGGTTCGCTGTAGGTGAAAGCCACGGCCGGACAATGGTTCTGTTTGGCCAACGCCGCGACGTCTGCCGGCGGCATATACCGGGCTGGCAGATCCTCCGGCATGGCCTGCGAGATTTCCCAGTTCTGGCAGAACTTGCAGTTCACGTTGCATCCGGCGGTGGCCAGGGAGAACGCCAGAATGCCGGGATGGAAATGGAAGAAGGGCTTCTTCTCGATCGGGTCGATATGAGCCGCACACACCCGCGAGTGCACCAGCGAATAGTACGTCCCTCCCCGGTTTTCGCGGACCCGACAATGCCCGCGCTGCCGGTCTCCTACCACACAGCCGCGCGGACACATCTTGCAGCGGACGTTCTTGCCTGGCAGCTTTTCGTAGAATCTGGCCTCCACGCGAAAATGGGCATCATCGTCTGCCAAGGAGGGAACTCCAAGAGCAACCGCCGGGCTGCCGTGAAGGCAGGCTGCGGCGCAAGCCGCCAGGCACGGGAGCGTTGTTACCTTCAAGAACGTTCTGCGATCCGCGGGTGCGGCAGCGATCGCCCGGAGGGGGACAGAAAATCCCAACTCCGAAACGCGATCCATCGACTCACGCTCTTGGTGAAGAACCTGCAGCAAGGAGTGGCACAGGGCGTGGGTGGCATTCGCGGTGTCCATGAGTGCACCTCCGCGCGAAGAACCTACCTGGCACTGTTCACATGCTCGGAATCGTCATCGATTGTCCAGTCCCGCCAGAAACGACTGAAGCCCACATTCGGAGTGTGCGAGTCAGCCGTGCCTATGGCACTCGCGGGCGTTCTCAACACCCCCTCCCGCCAGTGAACTGGCGGGCTATTGTCAGTGGTCCCTCCGGGACCCACTGCCTTGCTCCGGCTGGGATGTCAACAGAGCCAACCTACTTCTATTTTTCTACCACTCGGCGGCAGGATTTGCAGTGACGGTGGACACGTGCCGGGGTCATCATCCCCGCCTTGCGCCCGGGGCCGGTGTAAACTACTTGCCGTCTTCCCTGACTCGAACGAAATACCCAAACCAGTGTGGCACAACTCCGTCTAAGAGAAATATTGGAGGTTGCAATGATGGTACGCACGAAACTGGCACTACACTTTCTGGTCCTTGCGATCGTCGCTGCGAGCGCCTGCGCGCAGCCTGCAGAAATCGATATCCCGTACCAGAAGTTTGTTCTCGAGAACGGTCTGACCGTGATCGTGCACGAAGATCACAAGGCGCCGATCGTCGCGATCAACGTCTGGTACCACGTCGGTTCGAAAAACGAGAAGCCCGGAAAGACCGGATTCGCGCACCTGTTTGAGCACCTGATGTTCGGCGGCAGCGAGCACTCTGCCGGCCGCTACATCGACACCATGGAACGAATCGGCGCCACCGACCTGAATGGCACAACGAATCCCGATCGCACGAACTACTTCCAAAACGTCCCGACCTCGGCCGTCGACCTTACCCTCTGGATGGAGTCCGACCGCATGGGGCACCTGCTGGGAGCACTCGACCAGAAAACCCTCGACTTGCAGCGGGGCGTGGTGCAGAACGAGAAGCGGCAGGGTGAGAACCAGCCCTACGGCGTGACACGGCAGTTGCTCACCCAGAACACTTACCCCGCCGGGCATCCGTATTCATGGACGACGATCGGTGAGATGGCTGACCTTGATGCCGCCTCCATGAAGGATGTGCAGGAGTGGTTCAAAACGTATTACGGCCCTTCGAATGTTGTTTTGGTGCTGGCGGGCGACATCGATGCCAAGACGGCAAAAGAGAAAGTGGAGAAGTATTTCGGCGACATTCCGCCCGGCCCGCCTGTAGCCCATCACCAGGTTTGGATTGCAAAGATGTCCGGCACGCACCGGCAAGCGGTGCAAGATCGCGTCCCGCAAGCGCGAATCTACAAGGTCTGGAACATTCCACAATACGGCAGTGCCGATGCGGACTATCTTGACTTAGTGAGCGATTGCCTGAGCTCGGGCAAGTCGTCGCGCTTCTACAAGCGCCTCGTGTATGACGATCAGATCGCAACTGACGCAGCGGCCTTCGTCGATCTGAGGGAAATCGGCGGGCAGTTCCGGGTGCAGGCCACCGCACGCCCCGGCCAGGATTTGACGCAGATCGAGAAGGAATTGGACGAGGAATTGTCGCGCTTCTCGAAAGACGGCCCGACGCCCGAAGAGATGCAGCGCGTCAAGGCGCAATACCAGGCGAATTTCGTCCGCGGGATTGAGCGCATCGGAGGTTTCGGCGGCAAGTCTGACCGCCTGGCCCAGAGCCAGGTGTTTCGCGGCAGCCCCGACGCTTACAAAGTCTCGCTAAAGCGGGTGCAGGACGCGACCGCCGATGATCTGAAATCGGCGGCCAACCGCTGGCTGTCCGACGGCGTCTACGTCCTCGAAGTGCATCCGTTCCCGGACTACAAAGCCGCGCCGACCGGCGCCGATCGCAGCAAAGCTCCCGAACCCTCGACCCCACCTGAGCTGAAGCTTCCCAAACTGCAACGCGCCACCCTTTCTAACGGACTGAAAGTGATCCTCGCCGAGCGCCACCAGGTTCCGCTGGTCGATTTCACGCTGACATCCGACGCCGGATTCGCTGCCGATTCACTGGCCTCACCCGGAACCGCAAATCTGGCGATGCGGCTCCTCACCGACGGCACCAGCACTCGCAACGCGCTGCAGATCGATGACGAACTGCAGTTGCTCGGAGCGGAACTGCACGCATCCTCCAATCTCGATTCCTCGTTCGTCTCGCTCTCTGCGCTCAAGTCGAAACTCGATCCGTCGCTCAACTTGTTTTCCGACGTTGTCCTGAACGCATCGTTTCCGGACGCGGATTTCAAGCGCGAGCAAAAGCTTGCTCTGGCTGGAATCGAGCGCGAGCAAAATAACCCGACCACGGCCGCGTTGCGGGTTCTGCCCGCGCTGCTTTATGGAGCAGGCCACCCGTACTCGAACCCGCTCACCGGTTCGGGCACGAAAGAGAGTGTTTCCAGGCTGACGCGCGAAGATCTCGTGAAGTTTCGCGAAACCTGGCTCCGTCCAAACAACTCGACGCTGATTGTGGTCGGCGACACGACGCTGGCGGAAATCACTCCCAAGCTTGAAAAGGCATTCGCCACCTGGAAAACCGGGAATGTCCCTCGCAAGAACGTAAAAAGCGTTCCTCTTGCGCCCAAGTCTGCGGTTTACCTCATCGACAAGCCGGGAGCGCTGCAGTCCGTGATCGTGGCCGCAGAGGTCGCTCCTCCCACTGCTAACCCGAACGAAATTGCCATCAAAGCGATGAACGACGGCCTCGGAGGTCTGTTCGGCTCGCGTCTGAACATGAACCTGCGCGAGGACAAACACTGGTCGTACGGCGTCCGCAGCGTGCTTCGTGATGCGCGTGCCCAGCGGCCGTTCTTCACCATCGCGCCCGTGCAAACCGACAAGACCAAGGAGTCATTGGTCGAGGTCAACAAGGAACTTCGCGGAATCGTCAGTGACCACCCGATCGTCGCCGACGAACTCGCCAAGATCCAGGCGAACGAAACCCTGACGCTGCCCGGCTCGCGCGAAACGCTCGATGAGCTTGGCCAGTCCATCATCGACATCGTCCAATTTGGCCTGCCCGATGACTACTACGAGACCTACGCAGGAAAAGTCCGTGCGCTCAAAACGGTCGACGTAAATGAAGCCGCAAAAGAGGTCGTGCGCCCCGACAATCTCGTCTGGATCGTCGTCGGCGATCGCGCAAAAATCGAAAGCGGCGTGCGCGAGTTAGGTCTCGGTGAGTTGCACGTCATAGATGCCGACGGAAAGGCGAAGTAGCAACGCGGAGGTCGAGCAACGAGATCAGGGTACCCCACTCATCGCGCACGTTGCGATGAGTGGGATAGCCGCAAGCGAGGAAACTTCCGATGGGCGGAGAGTCGCAGAACGCGAAGGATCAAAGGACGGCTGTAGCCCCAATGCTATCGGTCCGGAACGGGGCGAGGGCGATCGAGTTCTACAAGGCGGCGTTCGGAGCTGCCGAATTGTTCCGCATCGGCAACGATAGCGGAGCAGTGGTCGCTCGGCTGTCGGTTGGGAAAGACGAATTCTGGGTCGCTGACGAGTCTCCGGAACATTTGAATTTCAGCCCCGAGTCTCTTGGCGGTGGTACGGTGCGGATGGTGATGATCGTGACAGATCCGGATGCCGCTTTCGAGCGTGCCGTCACCACCGGAGCCACCGTCGTTTCGCCCGTCAGTGACCAGCCATACGGTTGGCGCGTAGGACGAATTGTCGATCCGTTCGGCCACCATTGGGAGATCGGCAAGCCCTTGGCTGAAGGCTCCTGAGTTAAAGTCCGGCAACGACGACCTTCTCGATTGTCCGCTGCTTACTCAACTCTGCACTGGGCTGCCCGACTCATCGCGCACTCTGCAATGAGCGAGATACCTCCACTCCGTGCAGCACCAGCCCGCAAAGCGCATCGGCAAAGCTTTCGTTGAGTTCGTCGTGCCGAATCAGAAACCGCATATAGATCGGGCCGTACAGCGAGTCCAATGTGAGATCCATATCAATCCCAGCCGGCAATTCCCCGCGGTCGATCCCACGCTGCAGTGTGTGGTAGGCTTGCTGGCGCCTCGGCCACAAAAAGCGCTCGCGGAATGCGGCTATCAATTCCGGATCCGACTGCCCTCCACCCAGGAGTGCCGCCACCACCTTGCCGCGCTGGGACCGGAAAACCCGGATCAGTTGCCGCATCTGCAGGCTCATGTCCTTGTGCACCGAGCCCGTGTTTGGGAAGCGCAGTTCCTGGTCGGCACTTGCGGAGAACGCATCTGCGACCAGTGCGGCTTTGGTCGGCCACCAGCGGTACACCGTGGCCTTGCCGACGTCCGCGTCGGCTGCAATCGCTTCAATACTCAGTTGCGGGAAACCCGTCTCCTTCAGCAACTTCAGCGTGCTCCGCAGGATCGCCTGCCGCGATTCCTCGCTCCGCGGTCGCCCCGGCGCTCGTTTCCCGCCATTTCGGTTTCGCTCGAGGTTCCGTCGCTGCTCACTTTGTGCCATAGCGAAAGTCTATTATAATTTAAATCCGAAACGTACTGTTTTGAATCTACTGAGAAGTCTGTCAAGTCCAGTCCCAAGGGAGCGGCCAATCTAAGGCTCTCGCAAGTTTATGTGGATTGTTTCCTTAGCCCTCCGACGCCCTTACACATTCGTGGTAATGGCCCTGCTCATCCTCATTCTTACGCCCATCACCGTGCTGCGTACTCCGGTCGACATTTTCCCGGAGATTAATATCCCCGTCGTCAGCGTGGTCTGGAACTACACCGGCCTGGCCCCCGGAGAGATGGCGGACCGGATCGTCACCAACTCCGAGCGCGGATTTACCGTCACCGTCAACGACGTCGAACACATGGAGTCGCAGTCGTTGAACGGAATCGCCGTCATCAAGATTTTTTTCCGGCCTTCCGTCAACATCCCCACCGCCCTTACCCAGGTCACGGCCATGTGTCAGACCATGCTGCGCACGCTCCCTCCCGGTACGTCTCCGCCGCTGGTCATCAATTACACGGCATCCACCACGCCCATCGTCCAGTTGGGCTTGAGCAGCAAGACTCTGCCCGAACAGCGGCTCTTCGATCTCGGGCAGAATTTTCTACGCACTCAACTCACCACCGTTCCGGGCGCAGCCACGCCCTATCCCTTTGGCGGAAAGCCGCGCCAGATCCAGGTCGACCTCGATTCCGCCAAGCTTCAGGCCTACGGACTGACCCCCGTTGACATCGTCAATGCCGTGGCCGCCCAAAACCTCATTCTCCCCTCCGGCACCACCAAGATCGGCCCGACGGAGTACAACGTCGAGATGAACGGCAATCCACAAACGGTTGCCGAACTGAACGACCTTCCGGTGAAGACCCTGAACCGATCCACGCTCTACCTGCGCGATGTGGCTCATGTGCGTGACGGCTTCACTCCGCAAACCAACATCGTGCGGCAGGACGGTGTGCGCGGCGTCTTGATGTCGATTTTCAAGTTAGGCGGCTCGACGCTGACCATCGTCAATGGCGTCAAGGCCATGGTGCCGGTGGCCGCGCAGTCTCTGCCGCCGGAACTAACCATCCGCGCCTTGTTCGATCAATCCCTGTTTGTGCGCGCGTCGATCCAGGGTGTAGTGCACGAAGGCGTCATCGCCGCCTGCCTGACCGCGGCCATGATCCTGCTCTTTCTGGGCGACTGGCGCCCGACCCTCATCATCGCAATTTCCATCCCGCTGTCGATTTTCGTTTCCGTCATTCTGCTCAGCGCGCTCGGCCAGACCATCAACATCATGACCCTGGGAGGCCTGGCCCTTGCGGTCGGCATCCTCGTCGATGACGCCACCGTCACGATCGAAAATATCGAGCGCTACCTGGCCATGGGCAAAGACGTGAAGCAAGCCATTCTCGACGGTGCGCAGCAGATTGCCGTTCCCGCTTTCGTGTCCACGCTCTGCATTTGCATCGTGTTCGTGCCGATGTTCTTCCTCACCGGAGTGGCGAAGTTTCTCTTCGTCCCGCTGGCCGAAGCGGTCTGCTTTGCCATGCTCGCGTCTTACGTGTTGTCGCGAACCCTGGTCCCGACCCTGGTGATGCACATCATGCGCGGCCATGAGCACCGCCCCGCGGAACCGACAAATTTCCTCGCACGATTCCAGCGTGGATTCGAACGCCGCTTCGAGAACTTCCGCAGCGGCTACCAGCAATTACTGGAAGCCACAGTTGCACATCGCAGACTGTTCGCCCTCTGTTTCGTCGCTTTCTGTATTTTGTCAATGACTCTGGTTTTCTTTCTGGGAGAGGATTTCTTTCCGCAGGTGGACGCGGGTCTCCTCCGCCTGCACCTGCGCGCCCGCCCCGGCTTGCGGGTGGAAGAAACCGCGCGCCTGACGGACCAGGTAGAACAAGTGCTGCGCAGCGAGATTCCGAAAAACGAGCTGCAGACCATACTGGACAACATTGGCGTGCCCTACTCCGGCATCAATCTCTCCTACAGCAACTCCGGCGTGATTGGCACGAGCGACGCTGAGATTCTGATCTCGCTCAATCCCGAGCATCATCATCCAACCGCCCAATACATTCGCCACCTTCGCCGCGAGTTGCCCGCGCGTTTCCCGGGCGTCGAATTCTTCTTCCAGCCCGCCGACATCGTGTCTCAGATTCTCAACTTCGGGTTGCCCGCCCCGGTCGACATCCAGGTGGTCGGCGCTGACATGCGCTCCAATTACGACATCGCCCAGAGAATCTCAAACCAGATCCGCCAGATTCCCGGTGCCGCCGACGTCCACGTGCAGCAGATGATGGGTCTTCCCACTCTCTATCTGGATATGGATCGCACTCGGATCAATCAAGTCGGATTGAATGCTCGCGACGTCGCCCAGAGCGTCCTCATCAGTCTCAGCGGCAGCTTCCAGACGTCGCCGAATTTCTGGCTCAACCCCAAAAATGGTGTTACCTATCCCATCGCCATTCAAAGCCCGCAGTACCGCATGACGTCGGTTCAGGACTTGATGAACACGCCCGTCAATAGTTCCACGGCGAGCGCGCCGCAAGTCCTGGGCAATCTTGCCCAACTCAGTCCTGCGGCCCGCCCTGCGGTTGTGAACCACTACAACGTGCAGCCGGTGATTGATGTTTATGCCAGCACCCAGGGCCGGGATCTGGGCGGTGTTGCCGCTGACATCATGAAAACGCTGCAGCCATTCCAGGACCACCTGCCTCGCGGAACCCGCATCGTGGTTCGAGGGCAGATCGAAACCATGCGCTCCTCCTTCTTCGGGCTCGGTGTCGGGCTCCTGATGGCGATCGTGCTCGTCTATCTGCTGATTGTCGTCAACTTTCAATCCTGGCTCGATCCGTTCATCATCATCACCGCCTTGCCCGGAGCGCTGGCCGGGATCTGCTGGATGCTGCTTATTACGCGCACCACGCTCAACGTTCCATCTTTGACGGGAGCCGTCATGTGCATGGGCGTTGCCACCGCGAATTCGATTTTGCTGGTTTCCTTTGCCCGTGAGCGCATGGACCAGGGCGTGCCCGCCATTCAGGCTGTGCTCGAAGCCGGTTTCACGCGCATGCGGCCGGTGCTGATGACCGCGCTCGCCATGATCATCGGCATGATCCCGATGGCGCTGGGATTCGGAGAGGGCGGCGAGCAGAATGCACCGCTTGGCCGCGCCGTGATCGGCGGGCTGTTCTTTGCCACGGTCGCCACTTTATTTTTTGTGCCGAGCGTTTTTGCCATCATTCACGGCCGCCGCCAAGCGCCACTGCAGGAGGAGCAGGAATGATGAGAGCTATTGGTAGAGACGCGGCTTGCCGCGTCTCCCACATTTGTGAGAAAGGTAACTTTTCGCAAGCACACGCTGCGACCCGAATTCGTTGGAGATTCCTATGCCCGTAGAACAACCTGGCACCGCGCAAACGGAACCCCGCCGCACCGATCCACACCTTGAGCGCTCCCCCGATCTGCCCCCGGCGCCTGCCGGCAGAGCCAAGATCCTGGTAGGCGCCGTGCTCCTGGTTCTCGTCACGGCGGGCACCGTTACTTTTCTTTCCAGAAAAAACGAAGCCGATGCCCTCGCGAAAGAGACGGAGGCGATTTCCATTCCCACCGTCGCCGTCGTGCAGCCAGAGGTCGAGCCTGGTAACGATGAACTCGTGCTCCCCGGAAACCTGCAGGCCTTTGAAGAGTCCCCGATCTTTGCCCGCACCAATGGTTATCTGGTGCGCTGGTACAAAGACATCGGCAGCCAGATTCAGAAAGGCGAGTTGCTGGCCAACATCGACACGCCGGAAGTTGATCAGGAACTTTCACAAGCGCGAGCCGGCCGCGAGCAGATCAAAGCCCAACTGGAGCTCGCCAAGATTTCCGCGGATCGCTGGGCCAATCTGCGCAAGACCGACGCTGTTTCCCAGCAGGAAGCAGACCAGCAAGCGAGCGGCTACCAACAGGCGCAGGCCAACCTTGCCGCGGCAGACGCGAATGTTCGCCGGCTCGAACAACTCGAGTCCTTCAAGAACGTGTACGCGCCGTTTTCCGGCGTACTGACCCGGCGCAATGTTGATCCGGGCGCGCTCATTAATTCCGGGGCCGGGGCAACGGGAAAAGAGCTTTTCGATATCGCTCGCGTCGATCCTCTCCGCGTTTACGTCAGTGTTCCGCAGGCTTATGCGCCGACCATGAAAGCGGGAATGAAAGCAGCCATTACGCTCCAGGAATTTCCTGGCCAGAAATTTCTCGGCGCCATTGCACGTACCGCCGATGCCATTGACCCCTCGACCCGCACCCTGCTCACCGAAGTGGACGTGCCGAACAAAGGTGGCAAGCTTCTTCCCGGTTCCTTCGGGCAGGTGCATTTCGCAACCGGAACGAATGTCCCCAGGATTACCATTCCCGTCAATACCATGCTCTTCCGCGCTGAAGGCACGCGCGTCGCGGTTGTGGATAAAGACGGAAAAGTCTGGTTTCATCCCATCACGATTGGGCGCGACTTCGGCGCCACCATCGAAATCCTCGGCGGTATCGACCAGAACGATGAAATCATCATCAACCCCTCCGACTCGCTGGAAGAAGGCCAGCAGGTTCACGTCACTAAGCCAACCGACGGAGGGCAGCGCTCGTGAAGAGGTCGTTGCTCGCCCCCGCCTTATTCGCCACCGCCCTCCTCAGCGGATGTGCTGTCGGCCCGCGCTACCAGCGGCCCACTGCGCAAGTCCCGGCCACGTGGAAAGGAGAAGGCCCGTGGCAGACCGCTGCTCCCAAAGATGCGATCCCCAAGGGGGCATGGTGGCAGTTGTTTCACGACGCGGAGCTTGATCGCCTTGAGCAAGATCTATTGCGAGCGAACCAGTCGCTCGCCGCCGCGCAGGATCGCTTGTCTCAGGCGCGGTCTCTCGCACGCATTGCCTCGTCGGCTTACTTTCCGCAGCTGGCCGCCGATCCCAACGGTCAGCGCCAGCGCATCTCCGGCAATCGCCCGCTCTCGGGAAGTCCGATCGCGACCGTTCCCGTCACCCAGAACGTTTTCACGCTGCCGTTTTCCGCGAGCTACGAAGTCGATTTGTTCGGATCGGTCCGCCGCAACCTCGAGGCCGCCAACGCCTCGCTTCAAGGCAGTGCTGCCGATCTGGAAAATGTCCGCCTCGTTCTCACCGCCGAACTGGCTGCCGACTACTTCAATCTTCGCGAACTCGACCGTGAAGCGGGCGTCGTCCGGCAGTCGGTCGAGATTCAGCAGAAGGGCCTCGATCTGGTCAATAATCGCCACGAAGGCGGCGTCGCGTCCGGCCTCGAAGTCGCGCAACAAGCCGCGTTGCTCGACTCCACGGCAACGCAACTTTCGCTGGTCGAGCAGCAGCGCGCGCAGTACGAACACGCCATCGCAGTCCTCGTCGGAAAGCCAGCATCAACGTTTACCCTCGCGTCCGCGCCGTTCGACGCCACTCCTCCGCCAATCCCAACCGGCGTTCCCTCTGAGATCCTCGAACGCCGCCCGGACGTTGCCACCAGCGAGCGCCAGATGGCCTTCGAAAACGCCCAGGTCGGATTAGCCACCGCCGCCTTCTACCCGCATATCACGCTCAGTGGCTCGGGTGGATGGGAAAGCCGTGACATCGCCACGCTCGTGAATGCGCCCAGCGCCTTCTGGTCCATCGGCGGCGACCTGCTCCAGCCCATCTTCAACGGCGGACGCAACCGCGCCACCCTGGCCGCCACCCGCGCCGCCTATGACGAGTCGATCGCCAACTACCGGCAATCCGTGCTGGTTGCTTTCCAGCAAGTCGAAGACGGACTCTCCGGGCTCGCGGTCCTCAATCAGGCCGCAGAGACTCAGCGGACCGCCGTCGCCGATTCCCGACGCGCCCTCGACATTGCCAACAGTCGCTATGTCGGCGGTGTCACAACTTATCTCGATGTCATCACCGCGCAAACTACCCTACTCAATAATGAACGTTTAGCTACCCAGTTACTCGGTCAGCAAATGGTCACTTCGGTCTACTTAGTCAAGGCTCTTGGTGGCGGATGGGACGCCTCCCAGATCCAACAGGAACAAGTCCGCCCCACTCTGGTCCAAGCTGTGCAGCAATAGGCACCGCTGACCGCGTCTGGGGCTTACAGGGGCCAAATCTCGGGAAATGGAAGCGGGCAAGCGATGACGGAGCTCTTGAAATCGCAACAAAATATGCGCTTTACAAACCTTTACCAACTTTTTCTTTCCGCCAACCATCTCTAAGGAGCAGTATGGTCTTTGGCTGAAATGAGCTTGAAAAATCGCTGCTAGAAGCATGCATCAAACGTGCCCCATCGTTCGCACAGCGATCTGATTACGCCACGGTTCTCATATGCATAAGACTCTAAATTCCAGCTGCCTCCAACTCCTCGGGACCCTCCTCCTACTCTTGACCTGGCTCGGCTGCCAGAGTGCCAACTCAAAAGACAGGCAAGCGCTCGCTGCTGCCGCACCGCGAGCCGTGCCGGTTGCCGTCGCCCCTGCCGTGCAGCAGGACATGCCCGTCTACCTCACCGGCCTCGGTTCGGTCACCGCTTTCAACACGGTCAGCCTCAAGAGCCGCGTCGATGGCCAACTGGTTCAGGTCAATTTCCGGGAAGGTCAGCAGGTCAACAAAGGCGACCTTCTCGTCCTCATCGATCCCCGTCCTTACGAAGTCCAACTCGCACAGGCCCAGGCCCAGTTGTATAAAGATCAGGCTTCACAGCGTGACGCGCAACTGAACTATCAGCGCTTCAAAGATCTGCTGCAGGTTTCCGGCGCGATGTCGCAGCAGCAGGTGGACACACAAAGGGCGACGGCGGATCAGTTCGAAGGCGCGGTCCGCGCCGACCAGGCCGCCATCGACAACGCTAAGCTCCTGCTTTCCTACTGCCACATTACCGCGCCGGTGGCCGGACGCATTGGCCTGCGCCTCGTTGATGTCGGCAACATCGTCCATGCCAGCGATCAGAATCCCATGCTGGTCATCACGCAGCTCCAGCCCATCTCAGTCATCTTCACTCTGCCGCAGGACAGCCTGCCGGTGGTCGCGAAGAAGATGCATCAAGGCACCCTTTCCGTCGATGCCTACAGTCGCGATGATCAAACCAAGCTCGCGTCCGGCAAACTCCTGACCATTGATAACCAGATCGATCAGACAACCGGTACCGGGCGGCTGAAGGCCACCTTCGACAACAGAGACGGCATTCTCTGGCCTAATCAGTTCGTCAACGTTCGCCTGCTCCTCGACGTGAAGAAGAACAGCACGCTCGTTCCCAGCGTCGCTGTCCAGCGTGGGCCGCAAGGCACTTTCGTATACGTAGTCAAACCCGACAAGACCGTCGAAGCCCGTCCCGTGACCGTTGCCATGACGCAATCCAACCAGAGCGCCATCGCCTCCGGACTTCAGCCGGGAGACATCGTCGTCACCGACGGTCAGGACAAACTGCAGAACGGCGCAAGAGTTGAAACCCGCACCCGTAGCGGCAACGGTAGCTCCAGCGCTTCCCAGTCCACCAGCGCAGCACCCGCGTCATGAGCCCGTCGCGCCTCTTCATTCTCCGGCCGGTCGCCACCTCGTTATTGATGGTGGCGGTGCTGCTCGTCGGCTTTATCGCCTACCGCCAGCTGCCCGTTTCCGCCTTGCCGGAAGTTGATTACCCCACCATCCAGGTCATGACCTTCTACCCCGGCGCCGCTCCCGACGTCATGGCCTCTTCGGTCACCGCTCCCCTGGAGCGCCAGTTCGGACAAGTCCCCGGTCTGAACCAGATGACTTCTACGAGTTCGTTCGGAAGTTCGCTGATCACTCTGCAATTCGAGCTCGACCAGAACATCGACGTCGAGGAACAGCAGGTACAGGCCGCGATCAACGCCGGCACCACCTATCTGCCGCGCGATCTTCCCAACCCTCCGGTCTACAGCAAGGTGAATCCGGCCGACGCGCCCATTCTCACCATGGCGCTCACGTCCGACTCGCTGCCCTTGTCGCGCATCGAGGACCTCGCCGAAACGGCGCTCGCCCAGAAGATTTCTCAGTTGCCCGGCGTAGGGCTCGTCTCCATCAGCGGTGGCCAGAAGCCCGCGGTTCGCGTGCAAGCCAATCCCACCGCCCTCGCGTCCTACCAACTCAGCCTGGAAGACGTCCGCTCCGCCTTGGGCACCGCCAACGTCGATCAGGCCAAAGGCGTCATCGATGGACCGCGCCAGTCCTTCACCATCGGCGCCAACGACCAGCTGCTCTCCAGCCAGCAATACAACAGCGTCATCATTGCCTACCGCAACGGCGCGCCCGTCCGCCTCTCCGACATCGCCAACGCCGTCGACAGCGCGGAAAACGTCAAGCAAGCCGCCTGGGTCAATACCACGCCTGCCGTCCTTCTCAACATTCAGCGGCAGCCCGGCGCCAATATCATCAGCGTCGCCGATCGCGTCAAGAAGGTTTTGCCGCAACTGCAGGCTTCGCTTCCCGCCGCCGTCAAAGTCCAGATCCTCATCGATCGCACGCAGACCATCCGTGCCTCTGTCGCCGACGTCCAGTTCGAACTCATGCTCACCGTTTTCCTGGTGGTCATGGTGATGTTCCTGTTCCTGCGCAATCTCTCCGCGACTATCATCCCCAGTGTTGCCGTTCCACTGTCGCTGGTCGGCACGTTCGGCGTGATGTATCTGCTCGGCTACAGCCTGAATAACCTCACGCTGATGGCGCTCACCATCTCCACCGGATTCGTTGTCGATGACGCCATCGTCATGATCGAGAACATCGCCCGCTACCTCGAAGCGGGCGAATCTCCGCTGCAAGCCGCGCTCAAAGGCGCTGGACAAATCGGCTTCACCATCGTCTCCCTTACTGTTTCGCTCATCGCAGTGCTGATTCCGCTGCTCTTCATGGGCGACATCGTAGGCCGGCTCTTCCGCGAATTTGCAGTCACCCTTGCAGTAACCATTCTCGTGTCAGCCGTAGTCTCCCTGACCCTGACCCCGATGATGTGCGCCAGGCTCCTAAAATCCAAGCACGGGGATGGGGATGGAGAGACGGGCGCCCCCGCGCGTCCAAACATTCTCGCGCGCGCCGCGGAGAATTTCTTCAACCGCGTCATCGCCTTCTACGGCCGCACCCTGAAGTTTGTCCTCAAATACCAAACCACGACACTTCTCCTCACCACCGCAACTCTGGTCGCCACGCTCCTACTCTATGTCTACGTCCCCAAGGGCTTCTTCCCGGTGCAGGATACCGGCGTGATCATGGGCATCTCCGAAGGCCCGGAGAATATCTCGTTCGCCGCTCTCGCCCAGCGTCAGCAAAGTCTGGCCAGCGTGATTCTGAAGAATCCCAACGTAGACAGCCTCGCCTCCTTCATCGGAATTGATGGCACCAACACCACGCCCAACGCCGGACGCATTCAGATCAACCTGAAGCCGCGCGATCAGCGCAAAGAGACTGCTTCCGAAATTATTCGGGATTTACAGCCGGAACTCGCCAAGGTAGAAGGCATCACCCTCTACATGCAGCCCGTGCAGGACCTCACCGTCGAAAGCCGTGTGAGCCGCACGCAGTACCAGTATTCGATGGAAGATGCCGACGTCAACGAACTCGCTACGTGGGCCCCGCGTCTCCTGCAGAAACTGCAGACCGCGCCCGCCCTGCGCGACGTCGCCAGCGATTCGCAGAACAATGGTCTCGAAGCCAATTTAGTCATCGACCGCGACACCGCTTCCCGCCTCGGCATTCTGCCCCAGGCGATTGACGACACTCTCTATGACGCCTTCGGCCAGCGCCAGGTGTCCACGATGTTCACGCAGCTCAACCAGTATCACGTGGTGCTCGAAGTCGATCCCCAGTTCCAGGTCAGTCCCGACAATCTGAAACACATCTACGTCAAATCCAACACGGGAGCGCAGGTCCCGCTCTCCACCTTCACCCATTTCGAGCAGCGCAACTCACCGCTCGCCATCAACCATCAGGGACAGTTCCCGGTGGTCACGCTCTCGTTCAACCTCGCGCCGGGCGTCTCGCTCGGCGAGGCCACCAAAGCCATCGAACAGGCCGAGCAGGAAATCAATCTCCCGCGCAGCATCGTCACCAGTTTTCAGGGAACCGCCGCCGCCTTTCACAATTCGCTTTCTTCGGAACCCTGGCTGATTCTCGCCGCCATCATCACCGTCTACATCGTTCTCGGAGTTCTCTACGAAAGCTACATCCATCCGGTTACGATTCTCTCCACGCTGCCCTCCGCGGGCGTGGGCGCAATCCTCGCGCTCCTCATCACCGGCAACGATCTCGGCGTCGTCGCGTTGATCGGAATCATCCTGCTCATCGGCATCGTCAAAAAGAACGCCATCATGATGATCGACTTCGCGCTCGAAGCCGAGCGCGTTGAGAAAAAGCCGCCCGAGGAAGCCATCTACCAGGCCAGCCTCCTGCGCTTCCGTCCCATCATGATGACCACCATGGCCGCGCTGCTCGGAGGCTTGCCGCTAGCCCTCGGACGCGGCACCGGCAGCGAACTCCGTCATCCACTAGGCATCACCATCGTAGGCGGACTGCTGCTGTCGCAACTGCTGACGCTCTACACTACGCCCGTCGTCTACTTGTGGTTCGACCGCCTGGCCCACCGGTTTGCACGCTTCAAGATTGGCAACCCCATTGAGGAACCCACGGGCGAGGCGCTCGGAGACTAGCCATGAACGTCTCCGCCCCATTCATCAAGCGTCCGGTCGGCACGTCGTTGCTGGCTGCTGCGCTGCTCATAGCCGGCATTTTGGCCTTCAACTTCCTGCCCGTCGCTCCGCTGCCTCAAGTCGAGTTCCCCGTCATTCAGGTCCAGGCCGGCCTCCCCGGAGCCAGTCCCGAAACCATGGCCTCGGCCGTCGCGACTCCGCTCGAACGCCAATTCGGACGCATCGCCGGCATCAACCAGATGACCTCGACCAGTTCGCTCGGCTCCACCAACATCGCCCTGCAATTCGACCTGAACCGCAACATTGACGGCGCCGCCCGCGACGTGCAAGCCGCCATCAACGCCGCCCGCAGCCAGCTTCCCTCCTATCTCCCCGGCAATCCCACGTATCACAAGGCGAATCCTGCGGATGCGCCCATCCTCATCCTTGCGCTCACCTCTGAAACCATCACGCGGCCCAACATCTACGACGCCGCCGATTCCATCCTCGCCCAGAAGCTCTCGCAGATTGAAGGAGTGGGCCAAGTCTTCGTCGGCGGAGGCGCCAAGCCCGCGGTCCGCGCTGAAGTCAATCCCACACTTCTCAACAAGCTCGGTGTTGGCCTCGACACCGTCCGCGCTGCACTCAACCAAGCCAACGCGCACTCGCCCAAAGGAGAGTTCTCCGGTCCGATCAACGTCTGGAGCATTCGTGCCAACGATCAGATCTTCCGCGCCGATCAGTACCGCAAACTCATCGTCAGTTACAAGAATGGCGCGGCCGTCCGTCTCGGAGATGTCGCTGATGTAGAGGACTCGGTCGAAGATATCCGCAACATCGGCCTCGCTAACGGCAAGCCCGCCGTCCTGGTCATCGTCTTCCGCCAGCCCGGCGCCAACATCATCGCCACGGTCGATCGCGTCATCGCTGCGCTCCCGCAACTCAAGTTGTCGATCTCGCCCGCCATCGATCTCAGTATCGTGATGGACCGCACCACCACCGTCCGCGCCTCGGTCGCCGATATCGAGCGCACTCTCGTCATCTCCGTCATCCTGGTTATCCTCGTCGTCTTCGCTTTCCTCCGCACTTTCCGAGCGACCATCATTCCCAGCGTAGCGGTCCCGCTCTCTCTCATCGGCACTTTTGGAGTGATGTACCTCCTCCACTACAGCCTCGACAATCTCTCGCTGATGGCCCTCGCCATCTCGACCGGCTTCGTGGTTGACGATGCCATCGTCGTTCTCGAAAACATTACTCGCTTCATTGAGATGGGCATGACTCCCGTCCAGGCCGCCTACCGGGGCGCCCGCGAAATCGGATTCACGGTCCTCTCCATGAGCACATCCTTGATCGCCGTCTTCATCCCGATTCTGCTGATGGCCGGAATCGTCGGCCGCCTTTTCCGCGAATTCGCCGTCGTGCTCAGCATCGCCATTGCCGTCTCCCTGCTCATCTCGCTGAGCCTGACGCCGGCCATGTGCGCCAAGTTCCTGCGCACGAATCACGAGAAGAAGCACAACTTCATCTACCGCATCTTTGAATCGGTCTTCGATGGCATGCACCGCACCTACGGCCGCAGTCTCAACTGGGTCTTGCGTCACCAACCCTTGACCTTCGGCGTCGCAATCGCCACCTTCGTTCTCAGCATCGCTCTCTACTGGTTCGTTCCCAAAGGTTTCTTCCCGCAGCAGGACACGGGCCGGGTCATGGGCTCCGTGCAGGCCGCGCAAGACATCTCCTTCGAAGCCATGAGCAGCAAGATGCGCCAGTACGTCGACATCGTCATGAAGGACCCGGCCGTTTCCACCATCGTCGGCTTCGCCGGCAGCGGCAACACGGGACGCATGTTCATCACCCTCAAGCCCCTCGCCGAGCGCAAAATCACCGCTGACCAGGTCATCGGACGCCTCCGCGGCAAACTAGCCGTGGTTCCCGGCGCGACGCTCTACATGCAGTCCGCGCAGGACCTCACCATCGGCGGCCGCATGGGCCAGGCCCAGTATCAGTACACGTTGCAGGGAGAAAATCTGCAGGAACTCAACGACTGGTCGCCGCGCCTGGTGCAGAAGCTCCGCTCCCTGCCCCAGCTCCGCGACGTCAACACCGACCAGCAGGACAAGGGACTGCAAACCACCGTCCTCATCGATCGCGATACCGCCGCCCGTCTGGGCGTCGCCGCCGCCGATGTCGACAACGCCCTCTACGATGCTTTCGGACAGCGCCAGGTTTCGGTCATGTACCGCCAGCTCAACCAGTACCACGTCGTCATGGAGGTTGCCCCCAACTTCTCCCGCAGCAACGAAGCGCTCGATAACATTTACGTCCGCGGCAAAAACGGCACCGCCGTCCCACTCTCTTCCATCGCTCACTTCGGGCCTTCGAATGTCGCGCTCGCCGTCAATCACCAGGGGCAATATCCGTCCGCCACCGTCTCTTTCAATCTCGCTCCCGGCGTGGCCCTGGGCGAGGCCACCAAAATCATTGAAGACGCCGAGCGCAGCATCGGATTCCCCTCCACCATTCACGCCAGCTTCCAGGGCGCTGCCGCCGCCTTCCAGGATTCGCAGTCCAGCGAGCTGATCCTCATCCTCGCCGCCTTACTTACGGTCTACATCGTGCTCGGCATTCTCTACGAAAGCTACGCCCACCCCATCACCATTCTCTCCACTCTCCCGTCGGCCGGAGTGGGTGCGCTCTTAGCACTGCTGATCTCGAAAAACGAACTCAACGTCGTCGGACTCATCGGCATCATCCTGCTGATCGGCCTCGTCAAGAAGAACGCCATCATGATGATCGACTTCGCTCTCGACACCGAGCGCCGCCACGGCAAGTCTCCCACCGACGCCATCCACGAAGCCTGCCTCCTCCGCTTCCGCCCCATCATGATGACCACCATGGCCGCGCTTCTCGGCGGACTGCCACTAGCCCTCGGCACCGGCACTGGCAGCGAACTCCGGCGCCCCCTGGGCATCACGATTGTTGGCGGCCTGATCGTCAGCCAGATGCTGACCCTGTTCACCACGCCCGTTGTGTACATTTACGTCGACCGTGCCCGTCTCTGGCTCCGCCGCCCCCGCACCCGTCTTGACTCCACCGCAGTCTCACGCCCCGCGCAGGGTTAAACCGGTTAACGGTAGGGACGCGGCTTGCCGCGTCTCTTCTCGACCAATGCTCGCGGGTGGCGAGTCTCAAGAAAGGCGCTAAGTTCGAACAGGATCTCGTGAAATAATCGTCCGGCTACTCTAACTGCACGAGCTCTGCAACCACGCGTCCGGCCCGGATCTCCAGTCTTCCCACGCTCAACGGCAGCCGAAACCGGCGTGGACCTGCGCTTCCGGGATTGAAGTAGAGCACCCCATTCTTCTCTTCCATTTTCGGTCGATGGCTGTGGCCGTAGACCACGATGCGGAACCCGGATGCCTCGGGCTTCAAGTCGAGTTGGGCGAGGTCATGCAGGATATAGATCGAGACTCCTGCGATCTCGACGACTTCAGCTTTGGGCAGCCCGGCGCCCCAGCGGCCCCGATCCACGTTCCCGCGCACGGCGGTTACAGGTGCGATTCGCGAGAGGACTTCGAGAATCTCGGGTCCGCCGACATCGCCGGCATGCAGGATTCGCTCGACGCCCTCCAGCGCCGCGAACGCATCCGGCCGCACCAGACCGTGTGTGTCCGAGATGACGCCGATTTTCATAGGACCGCAGAGGATTTTGCTTGATTTCTCACATTGAACTCAATTCGTCACAAATCCGGTGTAGAAAGCTCACAGAACTCAGGACGCTTGGTGAAAGAATATAAGGTTCGATCTCTGGCCGAAGCTGGCAACGCGAACATTATCTATACTGCACAAGACGGAATCGATGGCCGATCCAGTTCCAAATTTGGCGGAAGTGCTCCGGCGCTATTGGGGGTATCACGAATTCCGCCCCAAACAAGAAGATATTATTCGCAGTCTGCTGGCGGGACATGACGCATGCGTGGTGATGCCAACCGGCGGCGGCAAGTCGCTGTGCTACCAACTTCCGGCGGTGGTTTCGGGGAAAACGGCCGTGGTGGTCTCGCCGCTGATCGCGCTGATGCAGGACCAAGCGGCGCAACTTGCGCAAATGGGCATTCCCGCGGCCGCCATCAACAGCTTCCAGAATTCGTCGGAACAAAGCCGAGTGATGGCTAACGCCAAGCGCGGCGACTATCGCTTGCTCTACCTTTCCCCCGAGCGGCTGGCGGCGGAGAACACGTTTGATTGGCTGGCTAGTGTTCCCGTGGGATTCTTTGCCGTAGACGAGGCGCACTGCATCTCCGAATGGGGGCACGAGTTCCGTCCGGAGTACCGCCAGTTGAGCCGGCTGCGCACGCGTTTTCCCGAGCATCCGATCGCAGCCTTCACCGCGAGCGCGACCCGGCAGGTGCGGCACGACATTCTAAAGCAGCTGCAGATGCGCGAGCCCGATCTCTACATCGCCAGCTTTCATCGCAAGAATCTCAGTTATGTGACACACGAGTGCGAGCCGCGGACCCAACTCAACCTGCTCTGCCGCGCGCTGCGGCACTACACCGAAGGCAGCATCATCGTTTATGCTCCGACCATTCGCCGGGTCGAGGAGGCGGTCGAGTATCTGGAAGAGAACGGCGTCCCGGCGATTCCGTATCACGCGAAGATGGAAGCGCCGTTGCGCCGGCAGAACCAGGAAAAATGGATGTCGGACGAAGTCCGCGTGCTGGTTGGGACGATCGCCTTTGGGCTCGGCATTAATAAGCCTTCGGTGCGGGCGGTGATTCATCTGTCGCTGCCCAAGTCGATCGAGCAGTATTACCAGGAAGCAGGGCGCGCAGGGCGGGACGGGCGTCCGGCTGATTGTGTGCTGCTCTGGCAAAAACGGGACCATATTCTGCTGGAGTACTTCATCGGGAAAATTTCGGACGAGGCGGAACGCGAGCGATCCTGGGATCGCAAACGCATCATCAGCCGGTTCGTGGAGTCGCATGGGTGCCGTCAGCGGCAAATCTGCCTGCATTTCGGAGAGACACCGAAATGGCAACGCTGCACCAACTGCGACAACTGTGGAGCGAAGCCAGAGTGGCTGCGTGAAAAGAAAGGCGACGAGGCCGTCGCCGCGCCGTTGAAACAGAAGTTTTACGTTCCCAGACTGGGGCATGACAAACCGCGAAGGCGAGATGTAGCCTACGCGGATGTGGATCCGGCGCTGGCCGAGTATCTGCGCGAATGGCGGCGGACCTTGGCGCGGGAGAAAAAAATTCCCGCCTACATCATTCTTCACGACAGCGTTCTGGAAGAGCTGTGCCGGCGCCGCCCGGCAAGTTTTGCCGAATTGCAGCAGATCACGGGCATTGGCGAGCGCAAGGCCGACGTGTACGGCGCAGACATCCTTCGAGCCCTCCGAAACTTTGGCGCCGGGGCGCGGGCCACTCAGACTTCTTCCAGGGAACCGTCGCCCGCCGAACTCACTCTGCAGTTTCTGAATGAGGGCCGGAGTTTCGAAGAGATTGCCCATGCTCGGGCGCGGCAGGTTTCAACGATCGTATGCACGGTCGCCAATCTCATCGAAGCCGGGCTGGTGAAGTTGGACCCGAAATGGGTTTCTCCCTATGCTCAACCGCAAATCGAAGCGGCCTGCGACAAGCTTGGCCTTGAGAAGCTGAAGGCGGTGAAAGACGCTGTACCGCCCTTCGTCAGCTATGAAGATATCCGGCTGGTAGTGGCGCATTTGCGAGCACAACAGCCTCGAACCAGGAGTGCCTAACCCTCGGCCTCAGTCCCCACCATCAATTCCTGCGCGAGGCGGGCAGAGCCTGCCCTGAGCAGAGCCGAAGGGAATGCCCGCCCCACACCAGAGTCGGTCCGCGCGGTGGGCCAGCTTTAAAGTGCGCGCAAGAATGTTAGCAACTGATGCAACTCCTGTTCGTTCAGCATCCGGAATCGCACGGATGTATCGCGGGCTTCTCCCTGGTGACGTGAGATTGCGTCTTCCAGCGAGGTCGAACGCCCGTCGTGCATCAGGCGATCGCGCGTCCGCAATCCCCAAAGAGGCGCGGTGCGCAGCTTGTTGGCCGTATCGGGCGGACCGTTCTGCACGATCCCATCGCCGGTTCCAATGTCGTGCAGCAGGAAATCTCCGTAGGGATGGATCACCTTGCTCCCCAGAGCTTCGGGCACCGTGAAGGTTCCACCATTGATCACGGTCCCAGCGGGAGCGGTGATGATGGCAGACACATGACAGGTGGCGCAACCGATATGCATGAAGATCTTCTGTCCCATGCGAGCGTCGGCCGTTGTCATGACGGTGGTGTCGACCGGCGGGGCCATGGTGCCGCGGATGAACGTAGCGAAGTGGTCGATGTCCGAGAGGCCGGTGATGGGATCGGGCTTGTCTTCCGGATCGGTGGTCGTCTTGCATACCGACGTAGTGTCGGTCGGAAGCAGTCGGGTAGTCACTCCTTGTTCGTTCAGATACGCGTCGGCAGAGAAGGAAAGCAGGCTGGCGTGCTGGTCCTTCCAGCCAAAGCGACCGGCACGACTCTGCCCGGGAGCCTCCAGCACCATGACCTGAATCAATTCGCCGTGGACCCTGCCATTACTCAACAATGGTTGCTGGGCCGCGATGCGTTGCAGCGTGCTGTCGTCAATCGCCTCCACAAAACCATCTCCGAGAACACTCAAAGACATTCGGAGGGCGCGGACATCCGCGCCGCGAGGGGCCCGTTCCTGGGCCTCGGGGCAGATGGCCCGATCGTTGACCAGCGACCGATCCGGGATGGGCGTTTGCCCTCGATTGATCACGATGGTTGGGTCCTGAAAATTTCCGTGGCGGTCGAGATTGCCGACACGGAATTCGGTGATCTGACTGCCACCACCAGTCACCGGATTCTGATGGCAATCGGCGCAGGAGCGCGCGTTGTAGATCGGGCCGAGACCGTTGTCCACACCTTCCTCTTCCTCGAAGGCTGCCTGGTCCTGGATGAATGTATCCCCAGCGGGTTCGGGCAGGCCATTGTTGACGCTTTGGCTACCGGCCCCGGCATCCGAGCTGAGTGTCGGAGTGGCGAATCCGGCGGGAGCTTCGACGGGCGATTGGGAAAGCACTCGTGTGACTGCGGCGGACAGCATGACCAGTACTGCCGCGAAGACGGTAGCAATCGATTGTTTCCAGCTTCTCATTTCTCTCTCCTGACTGGGGACAGGGATATCCCCAAGAAAAATGGTGCGTTGATATCGAAGAGAGGCCTGGCGGAGCTTTCCCTCTCTCGTGTTCGGCTCAGTGGCGAACAAGAGACAAAAACGAGCTCTCAAAAGACAGGGGACCGGGTTGTGTCCAGACTGCCTTACACGTTTTGCTTATTCAGAAGTGTTGAAAGTTGGAGCAATCTAACCCCAGTTGAAAACTTGGGTCAAGGATCGAAGGTGCATAATGTCCATTCGGCTAAATGCCAAGCCCAGCGCGGAATTTGGGCCATCTCCGGCAAGGCTGTTTTCCCGCGGAGGAGCGAACGAAAATCCGTTATCTACCTGCTGGCGCTACGTCAGGCTCCAGAGCGCGAAAGGCAAGCTTCTGACGGAGATTACGGGTTTGAAAGGGTGATATTGCGGGGCGGCAGTCAGGTCTGAGACAGCATCAGCGAGAATTCGGATGGGATGTTGAGGGGTCTTCACATCCCGAAGGCCCTGCTTTTCTGATCAAGAACGGGACTTCATTTCACCTGCTTCGGTCCGGCACCGTGCTGGCATTCCTGCTTGTGCTGCTCCTCGATGCCGCGACGCTGCTTTCCCAGTTCATCGGCCTGCTTGATCAGTGCTTCGCGTTCCTTGGATTTTTCTGTCGCCTGGCGTTCGAGACTTACCCGCTGTTGTTCCTGAGCCTTGAGCGGAGACTCGGCGGCGCTGTTGTTTTGGCCTTTTCTCAGGGAGTGCTCTTCAGCTACGCGCTGCCTTTCGATTTGTTCGGCCTGCTTAATAAGGGCCTTCTCCTCAGCCTCTTTTTCCTTGGCTTGCACATGTAGCTGTTTTTCCTGGTTCAAGAGTTCTTTGGCCTGCGAGTTCAGAGCTTGGCAAGCGCTTTTATCCTGAGCCCCCTGACCCGTCTTGGGGGGATTGACCTTTCTGATTGGGGGGACCGCCTTTTGCTTTCCGGGCGCGGCCAGCGCGCTGCCACTGAGGGCAAGTCCGAGCGACACGAACAGAAGCAACAGACGTGGCTTCAACATCATACAGACTCTCTCCTTTTTACAAACGCGCGCGAAGCTGGACGAGGGGCGCAATCCTAAACCCGACCTGGGTCAGAAAGTTGCGTGCCATCCAACTGTGCCCGGGATCTCATCAGGATCGGCAAGTTTAGTCGCAAGCGAGAAGCAAAGCAAAACCCGGGCGCCAACCAACGAGAAAACCGCCTCACCCGGCGAGTGCGAGGCGGGCGCCGTGGCTATTCGTGGCGCAGACTCTCGACCGGATCCAGTTGTGCTGCCCGGCTGGCCGGAAGGGTGCCGAACAGGATTCCCACGAGCGAAGAAACCACGATGGCAATGATGGCGGATAGTCCGGAGATGGGGATGCGGTATGCGGTGAGAAAGCGCACTGAAAATGGGATGGCGAGGCCAATGATGATGCCGATGATGCCGCCGATGAGGGAAATCAGAATCGCCTCGGAGAGAAACTGAAAGCGAATCTCGCGCCTGGTTGCGCCAATGGCTTTGCGGATGCCGATCTCTCGGATACGCGCGCTGACGGTCGCCAGCATAATGTTCATGATGCCGATCCCGCTCACCAGCAGCACAACCAGCGCCACGGCGAGCAGAACGAGGGTCATGGCATTCGCTGTCTTGTCAGCCACGGCCAGCAGTTGGGTCAGGTTTTCGACCTTATACACCGACTCGGGCCGGTGCCGCGACTGGATCACCCGCCGGATCTGGCTGGTCACCGGCACCACCAGCGATGCGTCGGTGGTCGAAAAGTAAATCTGTCTCACGGTCGGCATCGCTTGGAAGTAGCGAGTCACCGAATAGGGAATCAGCATCGTGTAGTCGGTCACCTCCGACTGCCCGAACGTATCCACCCGTTCGCGGAAGCAGCCGACGATGGTGAACGGCAAACCGCTCAGCTTGATCGTCTTTCCCAAGGCATTTTGGGGGGAGCCATAAAAGTCCTCGGCGAGCTTCTGCGTCACTACGCCAACCTTGTTGTGGGCGTGCGAGTCCTGCGTGTCAAAGAAACGTCCCGAGAGCACCACCAGGTTGCGTACCTGGAGGTATGCCGAGTCCACTCCGAGGATTTGCAGGTCACGCTCTTTTCCGTTGCCTACCGCCGCACGTTCAAACAGCGGCACGACCGGCGAGGCAGCGGCAATGCCAGGCACTTGCTGTTGGACGGCCTGGATGTCTTCGATGGTTAGGTCGTCGGGGCCGGTGTTGGTGATGCGCTCCCCCCGCTGGTATTCCGCCTCGATCATGTTGGCGCCGATCCCTTGAATCAGGTTCAGAACGTATTGCTTTCCGGTCAAGCCGATGGTGGTGACCAAAATGAGGGAAGCCGTGCCAATCACCATGCCCAGAGCGGTGAGCATGAATCGAACCTTATTGCTGCGGAAGGTGTCGTAGGCGAAACTCAGGATTTCGCTGAGCACCAGGCGGGGCCGGTGTTCGTAGCCGGGGGTTCGGGTTGGAGCCGTAGACATCGGTGATTAGATGCTAGACCGGCATCGGGGGAGTCGCAAGCCCGGAGGCGGGATGAAACGCGTTTCGCGTCACGCGGCTCGCGCCTTGATGGCTGCTTTTCGTTCGAAGCGCTCCAGGAACCCCACCACGGCGTACGCCGCCAGCACCACCACGATCGGGTCGGCCGGGCGGAAATAGTAGGTCTCCGGGTGCGACAGATAGTAGGCCAGCGGAAAGCAGGCCAGCACAATGGCGTAACGAGCCGCCAGTGGCTTATCACTCCGAAACACCCGCCACAGGCCAGTCAGGGCCAGCAGCGACAGCGTGCTTTGCACAAATATGTTTGGTGGATCGAGCGGCTCTTCCGCGAGGTAGGCCGGCGAGAAGCTCCAGTAGCCGGTCCAGAGGTAGAACGCTCGCCGCAGTGTCATCCAGGCAAACCATCCGGGATGGCTATCAATGAAGTCGAACGCTTGCTGGCGCTTGTGCTCCATGTAAGCGATTTCACCTCGTTGCACATACTCGGCCAGTTCATGGTCGTTGTGGTTGGGGTGCAAGTCTCGGTTTACCCAACGCTGCGAATAACCGTTGTTGCCGATATACAACTCCAGTCCAAAGCCGCTCCGGAACGGAATGAACTTATGGAAAACTTCGTAGTTGCGAACGATCCAGGGCGAGGTCATGACAAGGAAAGCCACAGTCGCGGCGAGGCCGGGCAGCTTCCAGGAACGCGCCTGCCGATACCGTCGGTAGCAGATCCAGGCTCCCAGTAGCGGCAATATGGAAAGCACCACGGGCTCGGTGAGCGCGGCGAAGCCACAGAGCAGACCGAAGCCAATCCAGTGCAGAAGGCGGCCGGAATCTTCCAGCTCCAAAGCAATGAAGAAAAGACAACACAGCAACAGGGTGACGAGACAGGTCGACCAGGCCCAGTCTGCTCCGTAGTAGATACCGTAGGGCGAGAGCGCCCAGCCCCAACCTGACCACTTTGCGACCCGATCACCAAAGCTTTTCCTAGCCACAAAAAATACCGGCACACAGGTCATGGCGGAAAGCAGGCTATTGAGAGAGAGGGTGGCAATGATGGACGCCCTGGTGTAGATCCCGAAGATCTTGAAAATCGCCGCAAGAATGTAGGGGTACACAGGAGGCAAGAGGGCGGTCGGACCAGTATCGGCGAATGGACTGCCAAACCCATGACCCGAGGCGATGGAGCGCGCAACTCTTCCGAAAGCCCAGTGCTCGAGGACGAAGGGATCCATCCACTCGTGGTAGACAAAAGGAATAACCACGAGCCGGATGGCCAACGCCACAAGAATCATCGGAACGTAAGGTGGGAGGTTGCGGGGGAACTCGAGAGACTTCGTTGGCATTTGAACTCCAGGCTGCAAGGTGTCCTTTCTCGACAGCGGAATCGTGGCCGCCGACTGAGGCCACGACAATTGCGGAGGTGGGCCGCTACTCCACGCGGCACACCAGAACGCGGCGATTCTGATAAGGACAGGTCATTCCCGCCACTCCGGGCCGTGCGAGCACCACCCAGTTCACGCCAAAGGAAACTTTCAGACGCTGAAAGTCGGACGGTTGAAAACTGTTCCAGCCACTGGCCGCATCTACTTCTCTCTTCCATCGTGGGGCCAGCCGGGGAACGCGGGCTACCATGCCTGCGTCCTTCACGTAATCCGCGAGCACGCTGCGGTCGGCCAGAGCCCGGAAGCCATGGAAATCTTCGCCGGGCAGCTGCATGTAAAAGGGATCTATAGCGAAGAGACTGTCGGTCGGCGTGTTTTGCCGGATCCACGCGAAGGCTTGCACCCAGTCATTCTTCGGGAGGGAGCCGGGCAACTCCAGGTGCTCGGTGGAGGGATACATCTGGCGCTGCGCATAGAACATTCCAAAAACCAGAGGAACGAAGAGCAGCAGCCAGCGATACACGTGCTTTCCCAGGATGTATTGTCCAATGAGCCCGCCGGCCAAAAGGAAAAACAACAGGTAAACCAGGTGTAAATAGCGCATCGGCTCGAACGGTCGGAGGCGCTCGAGACGGGGTGGGAGCATGATGACCAGTGCGACCACGGTCTGGAAAATGCCGAAATACACGAGGCGCGAGGCCAGTCGCGCCAGGAGGAGAGACCCGTTGCGCAGAGCGATCGAGTGAAACCCCCATAACAGAAGCAGGGGAGCGAAAGCGCCCAGCCACTCATACCAGTGCCAGCGGCCCAGGAAGTAAAATGCGCGACTCGCGGCCGCCTGCCGCCAGGCATCAGAGGCAGGTTCGAAGATCCAGCCCAAGGGCAGCAGAAGGGCCGCCTGCGCGAGTTTGGGTGCTCTTTTGTTCCACGCCAGGAAAATGCAAAACGAGACGCCGAAAGCCGCCATGATGGCATGCGTCACGAAAGCCAGTCCCAACAGGATCCCCGCCGGCAGGCGCCGTTCTTCCAGAGTGGCCACGATGGCAGCAAGCACAGCAGCGGTGGCCAAGGTTCGGGGATGGAGATACTGGTCCGCCAGGCTGATTGCCGTGCCTGAGACCGGGATGGTCAACAGAGCGGCGACCAGAGTCACAGCTGCCCATTGGGCATGGGCGGCTGAAAAACACCGGCGGCTGATCTGCCAGCAGCCCCAGAGGATCAGAAGAATCGACGCAAACTGCCAGAGGAAAACTGTCCAGCTTATTGGCAGATGCGTCAGGCGAATGGAAAACGAGATCAGCTTATCGAAAATGGTCGCCTGGAACTGGATGCGAAAGAAGTCCGCGTCATGCGGAAACAGGGCAGGGTTCAGATTCCTTTTGATGGCCGCCAGGTAAAAGGCGTCGTCCTCCAGGCCAGGATGGTATCCCTGAATCAATATGGCGAAGGTAGTCAGCAGCCCAAGCAGCGTCAGGTTGCGAATGCGGGGGTGCCCATCCAGAAGTTTAGACTCCAGAGTCATGCTCCCGGGCTATTGATAACGCCACTGTCGTAGTACCGGCGTTCCAGAGTGCGGCCCTGCACGCTAAAGATTCGGAAGTGGGCTAGCCCAGCCCTTTGCAGGGCAAACTGCAGCGTCGTCGCCAGGACACCGAAGCCGTACTTCACGCTACGGCGAAAATTGATCGAGGAGGCTTCTTCAAAGTACTTGGTCGGACAAGAGAGCTCGCCGATGCGGAAGCCAAAATGCACGCATTGGGCGAGCATCTGGTTGTCGAAGACGAAATCATCGGAATTCTCCAGCAGCGGCAGTTTCATGAGGACTTCGCGGCTGAAGGCGCGATAGCCGGTGTGATATTCCGAAAGCTTGATTCTCAGGAACAGATTCTCGAAGGCGGTCAGCCCCCGGTTGGCGACGTACTTATAAAACGGCATGCCTCCGCGCAGGGTGCCGCCTCCGATGATGCGGGAGCCGAGCACGACGTCATAAACTCCGTACGCCACCATGCTGGCCATGGCGGTCGCGAGCAGCGGAGTGTACTGATAGTCGGGATGCACCATGATGACGACGTCGGCGCCGGCGGCCAACGCCTCGCTATAACAGGTCTGCTGGTTGCGCCCATAGCCGTAGTTGCGGTCGTGGACGTAAAACTGCAATCCGAGCCGGTGCGCGATCGCCACCGTACGATCGGAGCTGTGATCGTCCACCAGGATGCGGATGTCGACCAGGTCGGGCAATTCCCGCACCGTCGCTTCCAGCGTTTTCTCGGCGTTATAGGCTGGCAACACGACGGCGATCCGTTTGCCGTTGAGCATGCACCTATTTTCCTATGTTTGTTTCCGAAATGGTATTGGGAAACTCGCTGGTAAGATAATCAGAAGAACCCGCGCGCTTCAGAAGGCGGGAACTAGAAACATGCCTCCTCGTACCCTGTTTCAAAAAGTGTGGGATGCCCACGTGGTGACGGCCCACGATGGGCAATCCCCGTTGCTGTATATCGATCTGCACCTGGTGCATGAGGTAACGTCACCGCAGGCCTTCGACGGGTTGCGTGCGAATGGGAGGCGGGTACGCCAGCCCGTGCGCACGGTCGCCACCGTGGACCACAACATCCCGACCACTCCGCGCGGCCTCCCGATCATTGACCCGATTGCCGCCAGACAGATCGAAGCCCTGCAGAAGAACTGCCGGGATTTTGGCGTTCCGCTGTTCGACATGGACTCGGCGGAACAGGGCATCGTGCACGTGATTGGTCCGGAGTTGGGCATCACGCTGCCCGGCATGACGATTGTTTGCGGGGACAGCCATACCTCGACCCACGGGGCGTTTGGGTCGCTGGCCTTCGGGATCGGGACGTCGGAAGTCGAACACGTGCTGGCCACCCAGTGCCTGCCGCAGAAAAAGCCGAAGACGATGCAGATCGAGGTGCGCGGGAAATTGGCCGAAGGCGTGACCGCGAAAGATCTGGCTCTCGGGATCATCGGCCAGATCGGCACCGATGGCGCGACCGGATACGTGATCGAGTACACCGGCGAGGCGGTGCGCGGGCTGTCGATGGAAGGCCGCATGACCCTCTGCAATATGAGCATCGAGGCGGGTGCGCGCGCCGGCATGATCGCTCCGGATGAAACGACGTTTGCCTATGCGCAGGGCCGTCGCTTCGCCCCGAAAGGCAAGGATTGGGATGACGCAATCGCGTCCTGGCGTTTGCTCGCGACCGATCCGGGCGCGAAATACGATCGCGTGATTGAAATTAATGCCGCGATGCTGGCTCCGTTTGTCACGTGGGGGACGAATCCGGGGATGGTCGTCGCAGTGAATGCGCGTGTTCCCGAGTTGCAGAGCTTCACACAAGAGGCGGACCGCCGGGCGGCCGAGCAGGCGCTCACCTACATGGACCTCAAGCCGGGAACGCCGATCGAGCGGATTGCGGTGGATCGCGTCTTCATCGGATCGTGCACCAACTCCCGCATCGAGGACTTGCGGGCGGCGGCACGGGTTGCAAGAGGCCACCGCGTGAATCCGAAGGTCCGAGCGATGGTTGTGCCTGGATCGCAGGCTATCAAGCACGCGGCCGAGCAGGAAGGGCTCGACCGCGTGTTCCTCGAGGCCGGCTTTGAATGGCGCGAATCCGGGTGCTCGATGTGCCTGGGAATGAATCCTGACATCCTGCAACCGGGCGAGCGCTGTGCCTCGACCAGTAACCGCAATTTTGAAGGCCGGCAGGGGCGCGGCGGACGCACGCATCTAGTCAGTCCGATGATGGCCGCAGCGGCCGCGGTCACGGGGCACTTCACAGACATTCGGAAGTGGAAGTTTGAGTAGCGAGGACTGAGCATGCAAGCATTCCGGGAGCATACTGGGGTTGTGGTTCCGCTGGATCGTGTGAATGTGGACACCGATCAGATCATCCCCAAGCAGTTCTTGAAGCGGATTGAGCGCACCGGGTTTGGCGAGTTCCTGTTCTACGACTGGCGGTTCTCGGGAGACGGAAGCAAAATCGCTGACTTTGTTCTCGACCAATCGCGCTACCAGGGCGCCACGATCCTGATCGCGGGAAAGAATTTTGGCTGTGGCTCGTCGCGCGAACATGCGGTCTGGGCACTGGCGGACTTTGGTTTCCGCGTGGTGATTGCCTCGTCGTTTGCCGACATCTTTGCCAACAACAGCCTGAAGAATGGGCTGCTGACGGTCCGCTTGGCGGAAGAACAGGTGACGGAGATCATGCGCCGGGCGAAGGAGAGAGAGAATTATCGGCTTACGATCGATCTGCAAAAACTGCGTGTGGACGACGGGCAAGGCTTCTCGGCGGCATTCGCGATGGACGAGTTTTCACGGCACTGCCTGTTGAACGGCCTGGATGATATCGGACTGACGCTGCAGCACGAGGCCGCCATCACCGCGTATGAGGCGCAACATCCCGTTCGGCCGACGATGAAGAATATTCTCGCGGGCTAGTCCTTGCTCTCTAGAAATTGTCATTCCGAGCAAAGCGAGGAACCCCTGCCGGTCAACAGTCGAGTGGACAATAGGGGCGCTTCGCTTCGCTCAGCATGACAAGTGTTTTCTTGGGATGATGCACTCGCGATCAAACAAAGTCTCCGGCTCCCTTGTATTCCTGCACCGTATTTCCGCCGTCCACGACAATCGTCTGTCCGGTAATATACGAAGCTTCCGCAGAACACAGAAAGACAATCAGAGCGGCCACCTCCTCCGGCGTTCCCGGGCGCCCGAGCGGAGTATTGCGTCCGGCCTCGATCTCCCGTTCGCTTGAAGATGCGGTCTGGATCCATCCCGGAGCTACGGCGTTGACGGTGATCCCGACCTTGCCCACTTCCAGCGCCAGACTCCGCGTGAGTCCGACCATGCCGGCTTTGGCCGCGCTGTAGGCAGACATGCCGGGATTGCTTGCGATCGGGCCGGTCACCGATGAAACATTGACGATCCGGCCATATTTCGCAGTGATCATGTGCGGAATTGCGGCCCGCGTCACGTTGAAGCAAGTTTTCAGGTTCAGCTCGATTTCGCTGTCCCACTGTTCCTGGGTCAAGGTATCGAAGCCAGCCAGTAATTCCTTGGAGCCCGACTGCACCATGCCGGCATTGTTGACCAGGATGTCGATCTGGCCAAAGTGCGCGATGACTTGTTCCACGAGCTTGGCAGCGTTGTCATACCTGCGCAGGTCGCAAATGGAAGCAAAGACGCGGTCTCCTGCAAGCTCGGCGGCCCTTTCGTGAATGCGGTCCGTCGTCGACGTGATGGTCAGCGCTGCTCCCTGAGCAAGGAGCCGGCGAGACGTAGCGAACCCGATCCCCTCGGCGCTGCCCGCGCCCGTGACCAGCGCAACTTTTCTTTTGAGGTCAAACATAGTCAGCCAATATAAATGGTTTACGAGCGCAGGTTACCCGGCCGGCTCCCGTCCAATCTGACGCCAACCCCTCCCAAGTTGTACACTCTTGAGTTTGCCCGGCATGCAGGACTGTGCCGGCTGCAACGCTCGTATCGGGGTATCTACATGAAGAGACTTTTCCTGACCTTCAGCCTCAGCTTGTTTGCTCTGCTCTCCAGCCTGACAGCACAGACAGTGCCGCCCGCACAACAACTCACCATCGACGCCATCTTCGCCGACGGCGGACTCACCGGGCGCACTCCCGAAACCATCAAGTGGAGCCCGGACGGGACGAAGGTCTCGTACGTCCTGCGCGATGATTCCGGCGAGCACGGCGAACTCTGGTATGTGGATACGACCACGGGCGAAAAGAAAGTCCTCGTGAGCGAGGCCAAGCTTGCCAAGCTCGCGCCGCCCGCCAGCCGTATCAAGGACGAACGCGAGAAAGAGCGCGTCACTCGCTATCACGTTGCCGCCTACAGTTGGTCGCCAGACTCCAAACACTTGCTGTTCGACTCGCAGGGCCAGCTCTGGTACTACGACCTGGGCACGGGGACAGGCGTACCACTCACTTCTTCGCCCGACGCCAGCGGAGACCCCAAGTTTTCACCCGATGGCAAGCGGCTGGCCTACGTGCGGAAGCACAACCTCTACGTTCATCCGGTGTCAGGGGAGGAAGGCGAGCACCAGATCACTCGCGATGAAAAAGAGAAAGACAAAGACAAAGACGAAAACATTCTGAACGGGGAAGTGGACTGGGTCTACACCGAAGAGCTGGCCGTGCGCAGCAACTATTTCTGGTCGCCCGAAGGACACGACATCATTTTCCTGCAGATGGACGAAACCCGCGTTCCGACCTATCCAATCACAGACTGGATCCCGACTCATCCGCATGTTGAGCAGGAGAAATATCCCAAAGCCGGCGACCCAAATCCCAGCGTGCGACTGGGTGTGGTGAGCGGTGGCGGGGGCAAGCCGCATTGGATCACACCCACCGCCGACGATGACTTCTACATTCCGCGGTTCGGCTGGATACGCGAGGGCTGGGCTTGGGCGGAAGTGCTGAATCGCAAGCAGGACACCCTGGACCTCTACTTCATTGATGCCCGCTCGGGCAGGTCGCGCAAGGTGCTGACCGAATCTGAACCCGATGCCTGGGTCAACGTGAACGATGACTTCCGCATTCTGAAGTCCAGCGACGTCAAGTCCAACGACCTCAAGTTCCACGACCGCTTCCTCTGGACAAGCTGGCGCGACGGGCACACGCATATCTACCTCTACAGTTTCGATAAGCAGGACCCGCTGGCCGCCGACGCGAAGCTCGAGCGGCAACTCGAGAGCGGAGATTATGAGGTCCTCGAGATCGATGGCGTCGATGAACAGTCGGGCACCGTGTTCTTCACTGCCAACAAAGGCGACGCGCGGCAGCAGCAGCTTTTTTCGGTGAAGCTGGATGGTTCCGCTGCGCAAGGCATTTCCACCGAAGAGGGTCATTACTCAGCCGAGTTTGCCGACGATGGCAAGCACTATGTCGAGCACTATTCCAACAGCTTGCAGCCGCCGCAAGCCTCCGTATGTGCGGCGGGCAAGTCGTGCCAGAAGATCTGGGAAGGCCGCAGCGTCGCCGAGTACGACCTGGTTGCGCCCAAGTATCTCGACTTCAAAGCGGACGATGGCACACCGCTCTATGGCTACTTGATGCTGCCGCCGAATGCCGACCCGAGCCAGAAGATTCCGCTGATCGTGTTCGTTTACGGAGGTCCGGCGGGTCAAACCGTGATGAAGGCTTGGGGTGGAACCACCACGCTCTTCCATCAGATGCTGGCGAAAGAGGGCTTCGCGATTTTCTCGCTCGACAATCGCGGCAGTCCGAATCGCGGCAAGAAATTCTCGGCTTCGCTCCGGAAACAGTTTGGCGGGATCGAGTTGAACGATCAGCTCACGGGGCTCGATCAGCTGTACGCGCAGTACCCGCAGCTGGATCGGTCGCGCACGGGGATCTGGGGGTGGTCGAACGGCGGCTCGATGACGCTCTATGCGCTGACTCACTCGGATCGCTTCAAAGTTGGAGTATCGGTCGCGCCCGTGACCAGCCAGCGCAACTATGACTCGATCTACACCGAACGCTACATGGGTTTGCCGAAGGAGAACGCCTCCGGATATGACAACTCAATCGTAAGCGCGGCCGGCAAACTCCACGGCTCGTTACTGCTGGTGCATGGCACCAGCGACGACAATGTGCATTTTCAGAACACCATTCAGATGACCGATGCGCTCATCAAAGCCGGAAAGCAGTTTCGGCTTATGCTGTATCCGAACAAGACGCATGGAATTGCCGGGCCAGGCGCGCGCACGCAGTTGTTTCACATGATGGAAGATTTTTGGAATAAGGAGTTGAAGTGATCGCGTAGGGACAGCCGCCCTCGGCTGTCCGGTCGACCCGCAGGGTCGAGTTGTTTCACCCGAAGATCCTCGCCCCCACGCGAGAGCTGCCGGGCTTTGCCCGGCTGGACAGCCGAGGGCGGCTGTCCCTACGTGGGCACGGGTTATGCATGTACCGTACTAGTCTCGGCGATTTCGAACTCACCGTCGTTTCTGACGGCACCTACTTCCTCGACGGCGGCGCCTTTTTCGGGGTCGTGCCAAAAACCATGTGGTCGAAGAAGGTCGCGCCTGATGAGCAGAACCGGCTGGAAGCGGGTCTGAACTCGCTGCTGGTGCGCACCGGGGAAAAGAACATCCTGATCGAGACCGGCATCGGCAATAAGTTGCCGGACAAGCTGGTGCAGATCTACAAACAGCCGGCGAAGCTGCTCGACAATCTGCACACCGCCGGGGTCGCGCCCGAAGAGATCGACATCGTCATCAACACCCACCTGCACTTCGATCACTGCGGATGGAATACGGTGCGGCGCGGCGATCAGATCGTTGCCACCTTTCCCAACGCTAAATATTACGTCCAGAGGAAGGAGTGGGAGCACGGCTGCCTGCAGCTCGAGCGCGATGCCATCAGCTACATGAGTCCGAATTACGATCCGCTGCTCGAGACCGGCCAGATGGTTCTGCTCGATGGCGATCAGGAACTGCTGCCCGGCATCTCGGTCAAAGTCTTCCCTGGCCACACCGCCAACATGCAGGCCGTAATCATCGAGAGCGGCGGGGGCAAGGGAACGAAGAAGGCGTGCTACATCTCGGATCTGATTCCCACGAGCATGCACATCGGCCTGACCTGGGTGATGGCGTTCGATCTGTTCCCGCTCGAAACCATCGAAAGCCGCAAGAAGTACTACGCGTGGGCGATGCCCGAACGCTGGCTGACCGTGTTCACGCACGACGACCAGACTCCGTGGGGCTACATAGAAAAGGGCGAAAGAGGAAAGCTGGGTCTGGCAAAGCTCACGTAGGGCGGCTGTCCCTACGTGGTCTGTGCTGGAAGCTTGGCTTCGAAGAATTCCTCGACACGTCCCAATATTTCGGTTCCGCTCTTCGCCTCGTAGATCGCCTTCCGGAGCGCCGCGCCACCCGGTACGCCGTGCGTGAACCAGGAGGCAAACTGCTTCATCTTGCCTTCCGCTCCAGGCCTTTCTTCTTCGAGCAGCATGCGGAAATAAGTGCGGATCATCTGGTAGCGATCGGCTTCGGTGGGCTCGTCATACCTTGTTTCTGCAGAGCTTCGCTCCGCTGGACGGCCGGGGGCGGCCGTCCCTACGTGTTCTCCGGCGCGGCTCACGTACTGCTCGATCTGGCGGAAAATCCATGGATTCGCCGGCGCCATCCTGCCGATCATCACCGCATCGCACCCGGTCTGCGCCACCATTGCGCAGGCATCTTCGGGTGAACGAATGTCGCCATTCCCGATCACCGGAATCTTCACCGCCTGTTTGACCAGCCCGATCCATTCCCACCGGGCACTGCCGCTGTACCCCTGCTCACGGGTGCGGGCATGCAGCGCCACTGCGCCCAGTCCGCAATCTTCAGCCAACCGGGCCAGGTCGACGCAGACGATCTCGTCGTCATTCCAGCCGGCACGGAACTTCACCGTGAACGGGATCTTCACCGCCGCGCGCACTGACTCGAAAATCTGGCGGATCAGAGGCAGATCGCGCAGCAGGCCTGAGCCGCCATTACACTTGACGACTTTCTTCGCCGGGCAGCCGAGGTTCAAATCGACCAGATCAAAGCCAAGATCCTCTACCATGCGTGCGGCGTCGGCCAGCACCGTGGGGTTGCTGCCAAACAGCTGGGCCGAGATGGGATGCTCGTCTTCGTAGAAGTGCAGGTAGCGTCCGCGCATGCGTTTATCGCGGAGCACGCCATCGGCCGAGGTGAACTCGGTCATGATCAGCCCGCATCCGCCAAGGTTCTTGATGAAGCGGCGGAAAACGGTGTCGGTGACGCCGGCCATGGGGGCGAGCACGGTCGCTGGCGAGATACGAACGTTTCCGATCTGCAAACTCGTGGGGAACTCCCGTGTGGCGCGGACATTCTTGTCCGCGACGGTGTCCCGAGCGCTACTTTCGCGGGCAGGAATGCCCGCGCCACACGAGTTATCCCAGAACTTCTGCACGTTAGTATTGTAGCGAGAGGGCAAAGGAAAAGCCCCCGCCGAAGCGAGGGCTCGATTCCAACAAGAGAACTTACTTCTTCGCGGTCTCGGTTTTGGCCGCCTCGGCTTTGGCGGCGTCGCTCTTGGCATACTTGCGGCGGAAGCGCTCCACGCGGCCGGCCGTGTCCATCAGCTTCTGCTTGCCGGTAAAGAACGGGTGGCAGGCCGAGCAGATTTCGACCGAGATATCGCCCTTATGGGTGGAGCGAGTGTGAAAGGTGTTGCCGCAGGCGCAATGCACGCGGATCTCGTTGTAGCTGGGATGGATAGCTGCCTTCATGTCAGTTCAGGGACCTCAATTCAATCATTAGATTCTACAGGAGTTAGGAAGGATTCAGCAAGGGGCAGGAGTCAGGTTGCAGGTCTCCGCAAGCAGGCGTGCCCGCGCTACACTCCATAACGAAAACGGCAGGGCCGACCCCCTGCCGTCTCGCAATCTACGGATGGATTCCCCTACCTACTTGCCTTTGTTGACTACCTTCTTGAGTTCATTCCCCGGGGTGAATTTCGCTACTCTGCGGGCAGCGATCTTGATGGTGGCTCCAGTCTGTGGGTTCCGGCCATTGCGAGCCTTGCGCTGCGAGACGGAAAACGTACCGAACCCGATCAAGGCTACCCGGTCCCCTTTTCTGAGGGCAGCAGTAATGCTGTCCACGGCGGTGTCGATCGCGGTCGTCGCCTGCGCCTTCGACATGTTGCAGGCTCCGGCGATCCGGTCAACGAGATCAGCTTTGTTCATGCTTTCTCCTGACAGTAGTCTGTGCGGTCCTCGCGCCTGCATCCGGGAGGGATAGCTCAGGGCGTGAGCACCGGCGACGCTCATTCTCCTCTGGTGCAAAGAATTGTCAATCGGAACAAGGTGGCGTTGGTAGTCTTGATACCGGAAAGAAGTGCCACACACTATTCTCCCAGTCCCGCCTTTTTAGCATCGGTTCGGTGGACGCACTTTGCGCTGGCGCAAGGTAAGGTTTCCTCGGCTGTCCACAAGCAATGTGCTCTCTCCACAGGATGTACACAGAGAACAGGCGCTTTCGAGTTGCGGCCCAGCCGGGTTCGGGTGCAGAGTCTTAACAGATGAAAACGGCCACGGAAAGTTGTCCGATGTGCGCGGGTTCGGGATGGAAGGCCGTCCCCGGCTCCGAGCACGGCGTCACTCGCTGCGACTGCCAACTACGCGCCCGCGCCGCTGCCATGATCGTGGCGGCGCGCATTCCCAAGCGCTATGAGCACTGCGAGCTCTCGAACTTTACGACCGATTTCCCCGGCGCCGACCGCTCCATCTCCTTGTCCCAGATCACTGCCGCCCGCTTCGTCCAGGAATTCGACCCGCGCGACGGCAAGGGCCTGCTGCTGGTGGGCGGGATCGGAACTGGCAAGACTCATCTCGCGGTAGGGATTTTGAAGGAGCTGATCGCGACCCGGGCGACGGCCTGCCTGTTCTGCGACTATCGCGAGCTCCTGAAACAGATTCAGAACTCCTACAACGACTCTGTCCAGGCAACCGAATTGCAGGTGCTGCGCCCGGTGTTCGACGCCGAAGTGCTGGTGCTCGACGAACTCGGCGCCGTGAAACCCAGCGAGTGGGTGTGGGACACCGTCAGCCTGATCCTCAATACGCGCTACAACGACAACCGAACCACCATCATTACCACGAATTTTCCCGACGAACCAGCCGCTGGCACGGGCAGTGAATTCTCGCCGCGCTCGTCCGCCTTCGCGGCCACCCGGCGTGAAAGTCTGGGCGACCGCATCGGCGAACGCATGCGCTCCCGCCTCCACGAGATGTGCCGGGTCGTGAAGATGGAAGGCCCTGACTTCCGGACAAAGTTCAAAAGCGCCAGCTTCGGGTAGGCCTCCTTCTGCGACTGGTTTCATTTGTCCTGCTGAGCGAGGATTGAGCTTCGCGTTAGCGAAGCTCAACCGGAGTCGAAGCACCCCTACTCCCGCATGAGTCTGTCTCTTGCAGTCCCAGGTTCCTTCGGGGCCTTGCTGGTTAAAGACTGTCGTGGGTCCGCCAAGTCTGAACGTTTCTGCAATCGACATCGAATCCGCACTAGAATCGGCTAGTGCTGACCGAACGCATCGAGTTCCATCCGGAACGTGACAGCGCGATCTTCTCGGCCGTCCCGGCCGCTCCCGCCGTTTTTCTCCTGCGTAGCACCGACCCCGCCTCCGAACCCTACGTCAGCAAGACCGCCAACCTGCGCCGCCGTCTGCAGCGTCTGCTCTCCGTCCCGGAAGAACGTACGAAACGCCTGAACCTGCGCGACAAGGTTCGCGAGATCGAATTCACGCCGACTGGTTCGGACTTCGAGTCCGGATTCGTGCTCTATCAAGTCCTGTGCGGTGCCTTTCCCAAGACATACTCGAGTCGTCTCCGCCTGCGCTTTGCCCCGCTCGTCAAGCTGCACCTGGAAAATGAATACCCGCGCGCCTCCGTCACCACGCGTCTCGGCCGCGTCAACGGGAGAAATCTCTACTACGGCCCGTTCGCCGCGCGCGTGGCGGCCGAGAAATTCATGAACGACGCGCTCGACTTCTTCAAAATGCGGCGCTGCGTCGAAGACCTGCACCCCGATCCCCAGTTTCCGGGCTGTGTCTATTCCGAGATGAAGATGTGCCTGGCCCCGTGCTTCCGGGGTTGCACCGACGCCGAATATCGGGCCGAGGTCGTCCGGGTAGAAGACTTCCTGAATATGCGCGGCGACTCGCTCAAGCGTCAGATGGCGGCCGAGCGCGACCGTGCGTCCGAGAACCTCGCCTTCGAGGAAGCCGCCGCCCTCCACGCCCGCCTCGACAAACTGACTCCGGTACTGCAGCAGATGCCCGAGGCCGTTCACCGTATTGACCAGATGCACGCACTGATCGTGCAAAAGTCTGCACAGGAGGAGACCGTCGCGCTATTTCGCGTTGATGTCGGCGCAATCTCTGGTCCCCTGCCGTTTCCGATCTCAGGTGCGGAACACACGAAGTCGCAGTCGATGGAAGCGAGAATCCAGGCAGCCCTCGCCGAGTTCCTGCCTGCCGAACCACACAGCGCAATCGAGCGAATGGAGCACCTGGCGATCCTGAAACGCTGGTTCTATCGCGGCAGCCGGACAGGCGAAATTTTCTTCGCAAATGGAAAAGGAGAGCTTCCCATGCGCCGCATCGTCCGGGGCATCGGGCGCGTCTACAAGGGAGAGGCGCCGGAAACGGAGGTCACACCGCCTCCACAGCCCACGTAGACATCTGTCATGCTGAGCGAGGATTGGGCTTCGCGTAAGCGAAGCTCAACCGCAGTCGAAGCATCCCTACTCCCTTTACGCACTCCTGCGAGGAGCAACCTGACTCCTCAACTCGCTCGGTCGTTTCCGAAACACGACCCGCACGCCCTCCCGCCAGCGCTCGTCAATCCCCAGTAACTCCCATTCGATTTGCGGCGAAAGGTAGCGCAGGATCGTGTCCGTCGCCGGATGCACATGCAGCGCCGGAGCCACTAACAGCAGCAGGGGCGACTGGTCCGAGATTTCGCCCCCGGGAAAATAACCGAAGCGTCTAAACTCACCACGGCTCTGGTGCCAGGCGACGCGCGACCAGTAATCCACCCCCTGCAGTGGCAGATGAATGTCCTCGTCGGCTTTGAGTTCGATGACCGCCAGCCGATGCTCGCGGGTCATCGCCAAAATATCGATCATCGCCCGGTCAGCGGCGGAAAACGCCGGTACCTGTGAATACACCCACTCCGGCCGCAGTCGCCCATCGAGCGCCTCGATGTCTGCGACCACCGACGACTCCAGCCACCGTTCCGGATGCATCCGCCACAACGCATGATTCTTCGGACCGTCTTTGCGCCGGATGGCTGCCGCCAGCCGAATCAGATCGCCAAAATCCGCTTCATTGCGCTCGTCCAGAACCCGTTCTTCGGCGCCCACGCCGAAATTCACTTCCTGACCGCTCTGAAAGTTCCGCGGGTCGTGGGCAATTCGGGCCTGGGCGAATTCCAGGCCGTGCAGGCGGAACGAAATCATTGCAGAAGAGAGGACCGCAATCTCGCATTGCGGCAGAATGTTGCGCACGCGGGCGATCGATTGGGCGAAGCGATCGTGCGCCATGCCTTCATCGATCGCATGAACCAGCCGCGTGGTCAGGTTGCCGTGATCGCCGATTTCGACCGCGACCATCTCGTCGGCGCGCTCGTCGAATTCCCACAACTGCCACTTCGCAGCCGTTGGGTGCAGATGCACCATACGCTGTTGCGTCAGGGCAGCCG
>JAIQFZ010000136.1 GCA_020073015.1 Terriglobia bacterium
TGCAAATAGTAGTCATAGAGATGCCAGATCATCGACGGCCAGGAGTTGTTGAGCATCCACTGAATCACGCCGGTCGAGGTGTATTTGTTACGGCTATACGCCTCATACATTGCGCGCACGCCTTCGTAAGTCATAAGTTGCGATTTGTAGGTAAAATCCTCCGCGCTATTGGCCGGCCCGTAACGCGCGTTCAAGGCGTCGGTGAAGACGTGCAGGTCTTTGAAAGCCCCGCCGCCCGCGTGGAAATTCCAGTACTCGTCCACCGGCCACAGATGATCCTTGGGAACCATGCGCCGGACGCTTTCGATCACTGGGACTGCTGGACCCATGCTGGTCTCAGTGTTGAAACCATAGGCGCCGCCACACCCACCAGCATTGCAGGACTGTTCTTGCGGTGCGCGATGCGGATCGCTCATCCAGTACGAAGGCGCGACGTACTCGTACGGGCCGGACATTTTTCCCCCGCTCTCGCCCGTGACTGAAGTGGGCTTCGCCGTCGCCGATGATACGACCGGATTCGGCCAGCGCAGATCCTGCTCCACCTTGAGATACATCTCCTCCACGTCCGGCGGTGGAGGATTATCGCTGCCGTTCAGCCACATCACCAGGCTGGGGTGGCTTCGCAGCCGGTAGATCTGGTCGCGCAGCGAATTCCTCGCGATTCCGAAATCCTCATCTTTCCAGCTTCCCCAGTGTTCCCAGAAATCGCAGCAACACCATCCGGCCATGACCAGAATGCCTTGCCGGTCGGCCATCTCCAGGAACTCTTCGGTTTCGAGTTTCCCCTCCAGCCGGATCGTGTTCAGCCCCATGTCGCGCACATAACGAAACTCGTCGGCCAGGCGCCGGGAATCCTCACGCAGCATCATGTCGGGCGTCCACCCGCCGCCGCGAATGAGGATGTTCTTGCCATTGATCTTAAACAGGCGCTTAAAGCGATTGGGTGCGTGCTCGGCGACCTCAGAAGTGATCTCGCGAATGCCGAACTGCATGTGCGATAAATCCGAAGTCCTGCCGTCGATCTCGAAGGAAAGGTCGAGATCGTAAAGATTCGGAGTTCCCATTTGTGCCGGCCACCACAGGCGCGGATGGCTGACGTTGAGCTGCGGATACTGTTCCGGGGAGAGGACGATGTCTTTCGATTCCCCCGCCGCCAGTTCGACCTGCCGTGAAAGTTCGATCTTTTCGATTCTCGCTTTGAGCGTGCCTTGGACGGGGTGATCGCTGGCGTTCTTCACGAGCGCAGTAATGGTCAGGTGCGCGGAGTCCTGGGCGGGCGAATCCACCTTGGCCGATACCGCCGGATGTCGCAGCGCTACCGGGCCGCTCGAGGTTAGGTAAACGTCGCGCCACAAACCCATGTTTTTGTCGGGCGGGGCAGGGTTCCAGTCGACGAAGGTGATCGCCAGGCTGTCCTCGGTTGGCGCGTAGACTTGCACGGCAAGCACATTTTCGCCGGACTTGACCGTGGATGTGATGTTGAACTCGTACGTGCGCCACCCTCCGGCAACTTCGCTCGAGTTTGCGATCTGCTTTCCGTTGAGGAAAATATTCGCGCGATAGTTGATCCCGCGAAAATTCAACCACACCGTTTTGCCGGCGTACTCGTGCGGTAGTGCAAACTCCTTGCGATACCACCAGGGGATAGCATACGGGCTGTCGGGCGGCATTGGAATGTTTGAAAAGTTAAAACCGATCGGGTAGCCGACCCCGGGATACTGGCGCAGGTTCATTCCGTAAAAAGGATCGGGAAGCAGACCGCTCTTTACTTGCGCGGCAACCACCGTGGTAGGAACGGCCGCCCTTAGCCAGTCTTTGACTTTGGGCTGAAAGGTGGCGCTCGAGATCGTTTCGCCCGTTTCCGCCACCTTCACTGAAGATTGCAGAGCCCAGCCCTCGCGCAAAACGAGCTTGCGAGCGGGAGTCGGCCGGACACTGGACTGCGCGAAAGCGAGGGCAGGTAAGAAGGCCACAACCAAAAACCGAAAAGCTTTCATGAAGTTTCCTTTACGGCAGTGATGCGTTTGGCAGCGAAGCGAATTCTGTTGGAAGTCGTCTTAAGCTTGATACCACTTTTATTAATTCGATTCAATACAGAGTTTTTCGAGGTTCCGGTGGAGGGTTCACAAGGCGGCATGCCACTCTCCCCAGCCCCGCCGTTTTCAGTGCTTTGCTAGTTTATAATCAAAGATTCTCGCTTCCAGCGTGGAGTTACCAGACCATGATTCGAATTCTGCAAAGTGCAGGGCCAACCCTGAAGATCATTCTCGGCGCCATGCTTGTCATCATCTGCGCCTCGATGGTGATCACCCTCATCCCCGGCTACGGCTCGAGCCTGGGCATCGGCACGCCGGCGCGTGGCGTGATCGCTACCATTGGCGACCAGGAAGTGACGGTTAGCGAAGTCCAGCGCGAAGCCAAGGCGCTGATCCGCCAGCAGTTCCCCCAGGGCGGCGCCCAGGCTGCGATGTTGATGCCCTATTTTGCCAACCAGGCGGCCGAGCAACTGATCAACCTGCGAGCGTTGGTGGCGGAAGCGCACCGCCTGGGGCTGCGCGTCAGCGATGACGAACTGCGCGAGGACCTCCAGCACGGGCAACTTGGCGCCATGCTGTTTCCCGACGGAAAATTTGTCGGTCAGGAAGAATACGAGAACTTCGTTCAGCGGAATGATATGACCGTTCCGCAATTTGAAGAGATGGAAAAGAACTACATTCTTGTCCGCAAGCTGCACGCGCTGGTTTCCAGTAGTGCGTTTGTGGGCGACGCCGAGCTGCGCGACGAATTCGAGCGCCGTAGTACCAAGGTCAAGTTCGAATACGGCGTGCTTACGCAGGCCGATATCCTGAAAGGTCTGCATCCCACCGATCAGGAACTCAAAGCCTTCTACGATCGCAACAAGGCGACCTACAACAACTCCATTCCTGAGAAGCGGCAGATCCAGTACGCCATTATCGACTCCTCCAGGCTGGAGGCTGCGACCGGCGTGTCCCCGGCCGATGTGCAGTCTTACTATGACCAGCATCGCGACGAGTACCGCGTTCCCGAGCAGGTCAGGGTCAGCCACATCCTAATCAAGACTCCTCTTCCCACACCAGGCGCGAAGGAAGATGAGAAGGCCGTCGCCGAGGCTCGCAAGAAAGCCGACGATGTTCTGAAAGAAGTCAAGTCCGGTGGCGATTTCGCCAAACTGGCGGAGAAATACTCCGATGATCCGGGTAGCGCGAAGAGCGGCGGGGAATTGGGTTGGATCGGCCGCGGCCGCACCGTTCCCGAATTCGAAAAAGCTGCCTTTTCGCTCCCCAAGGGCCAGACCAGCGATCTGGTCAAGAGCAGTTATGGCTTCCACATCATCCGCGTCGAGGATAAACAAGACGCCCATCTCAAGACGCTGGCCGAAGTGAAAACCGAGATCGAAACAAAAGTAAAACAACAGAAAGTCGCGCGCGCCACGGAAGCCGCTGCCAACGCCTTGCTCAGCCAGGCACGCACGGACGGGCTCGACAAAGCCGCTGCCGCCAAAGGCGTGCAGGCGATTACGACCGAATTCTTCAGCCGCGGTGCGAACCCGCCTGGCCTGGTCGCGTCCCCGCAGTTGACGGATGCCATCTTCAACGAGAGCGAGAAATCTCCTCCCGATGTGGTGCAAATCCCGCAAGGGTACGCTGTTTTCCAGTTGCTCGCCATCCGGCCTCCCGCGACTCCCACCTTCGAGGAAATTCATGCGCGCGTCGAGACGGAATTCAAGAACGAGCGTGCCGGCTTCCTGCTGCAGCAGAAAACGCAGGAACTTTCCGACCGGGCGAAATCGCAACACGATCTAAAGAAAGCTGCCAAGGAACTGGGCGCCGCCATGAAGACCAGCGATCTCGTACTGCCTGATGGCCAGGTACCCGACGTAGGTTCCATGGCTGGCGCAGGGAGCGTTGTCTTCTCGCTCAAACCGGGCGAGATCAGCGGGCCCATCAACACCGGCGCCAATGGCGTGGTGGCTCAGTTGCTCGAACGACAGGCCCCCACCGATCAGGACTTCGCGCAGCAGAAGGACCAGATTCGTCAGTCGCTGCTTCAGACCAAGCAGAACGATCTGTTTGGTCTGTTCGTTACGAACCTGCGCAAAGACATGGAAAAATCCAACCGCATCAAGGTCAATCAGGAAGAAATGAAAAACCTCACGCGCCGAGGGGCTGCGGAAGAAGGTTCGTAGCAAATCAGGACGTCGCCCTGCCCCGATTGGCCAAGGCTCTTAGCTCCCAGCTCTCAGTAGGCCCGTCATAAGGGTGGATTTTTCTGAGAACTGAGAGCTGAGAACTGATTTTTGAATGTCGTTCCCACGCGCCAGCGGAATTCTGCTTCATCCGACGTCGCTGCCTTCGCGCGGCGGGATCGGCGACTTTGGCTCGTCCGCCTATCAATTTGCGGATTTTCTCGCTGCCGCCCGTCAGGGGCTTTGGCAGGTTTTGCCGCTGGGGCCGCTTGGCTTCGGTGATTCCCCGTACTCTTCCACTTCCGCGTTTGCCGGAAATCCGCTGCTGATTAGCCTGGACCGGCTGGCCGATCGCGGATGGATTGACCGCGCCCAGGTAGACCCGCTTCCCGACGGCGTCGAACCGGTCGATTACCCCTTCGTGTTCAGGCGCAAGATGCCGTTGCTATTCGAAGCGGCCCGCAACTTCCTGCGCTCCGCGGCCGGCAACGCGCGCTCTCGTTTCGAAACCTTCTGCCATCAAAACCACTGGTGGCTCGATGACTTCGTGATCTTCGATGGTCTCCGCGCGCGTTTTCATCTCGAAAGCTGGAATCGCTGGCCCCACGAACTCGTTCATCGCGATCCGGAGGCGCTCGACCGCACGCACACCGAAATGCTCGCCGACCTCGATGTCCGCCGCGCTCTGCAATTCTTTTTTTACGAACAGTGGCACGCGCTCCGCGCATATTGCGCGCAGCGCTCGATTCGCATGGTCGGCGACATTGCCATCTTTCTGAATTTTGACAGCGCCGACGTTTGGACGCATCCCGATCTCTTCCGGCTCAACGCCGATCTTGACCCCGAGGTCGTCGCGGGCGTCCCTCCGGATTTTTTCAGCAAAGATGGGCAACGCTGGGGGAATCCCGTGTATCGCTGGGATGTGATGCAGGCGCAAGGCTATGCGTGGTGGATCGACCGCCTGCGCTGGGCAACGCACAACTTCGACTACATCCGCCTCGATCACTTCCGGGGTTTCTCGCAGTTCTGGGAGATCCCCGCCCACGAGCCGACCGCGATTCATGGCCGCTGGGTGGACGGACCCAAAGACGAACTGTTCCTGAAACTGCGGGAAGCTCTGGGCGGGCTTCCGTTCTTCGCGGAGGATCTCGGCTACATTACACCTGACGTGCATGAGCTTCGCGACCGCCTGAAGATTCCTGGAATGGCCGTGCTGCAATTCGGCTTTGGCGATCCCGGCGCGCATACGCACCTGCCTCACACCTTCACGCCGGACAAAGTTGTCTACACCGGAACGCATGACAACGACACGCTGCTGGGCTGGTGGGAATCCGGAGCGACCGAGCACGAGCGCCATCATGCGGAAGCCTGCCTGGGCCGGCCCGACGACGGGATGCACTGGGCGATGATTCGCGCCGCTCTCGGTTCTGCGGCCAGCCTGTGCGTGGTGCCTTTGCAGGATGTGCTCGGTCTGGGAAGCGAAGCCCGCATGAATGTCCCCAGCCGCGACCGAGGGAATTGGCGCTGGCGTTTCCGTGCCGACATGCTGCGGCCCGAAGTCGCCCAAAAACTCGCCACCCTCGCCGAGGTCGTCGACCGGCTTCCGCAGCCGCTTCCGGTGAGTAACGAAGAATGGGCCGCTTGAACGCCTGCTTCTGGCCTTCTTCTGCGCTTCGCTCGAACGAACTTCAGTCTGGCATCGCGCTTCGGACGCACACCGCTTCCGTGACCTTCGTCACTGACTCCCACCGCGATCCTCGTATCGTCGGGGAGTTACTTCGGGAATACTCATTCACGAACGTTTAACCATCCCTTCATAAAGCTGCAACCAAGACTGAGCCACAATCGGCTATGCCCAGATTGCCAATTGCGGGTAACGAACGAGGCGTCCTCGACCGTCCTCCTGTTTTTCCAGGGCTCCCGGGTTTTGCCGGGAAGCTGATTCCGCTGGAAGAGGCACGTCATCTGTATCACCGCGTGCGATCCGCCCCGCAGGGATTTCGCCTGGAAAACCTGCTTGCGGAGATGAAGGTGGATTTAGCAGTCCAAGCCAGCGACCTCGAACGCATCCCTGCAAAGGGCCCGCTGGTGGCCGTGGCTAACCATCCCTTTGGCGTGCTCGACGGCGCGGCCCTGGGAGTGCTGCTGTCGCGGGTTCGCCCCGATGTGAAGGTGCTGACCAACTCCTTGCTGGAAGGCATCCCGGAGCTGCGCGAGCACTGCATTTTTGTGGATCCCTTTCATGCCGAATCTTCCGCCGAAAGAAATCTGAAAGCCTTAAAGCAGGCGATCGAGTGGTTGCGGCGAGGCGGCGCGCTGGCGGTGTTCCCCGCCGGCGAAGTTTCGCAGTGGAATGTTCTTCAAGGCCAGGTCACCGATCCGGCGTGGAGCCATGTCGCCGCCCGACTGGTGCGTACGACCGGCGCCAGCGCGCTCCCGGTCTTTTTCTGCGGGCACAACAGCGTGACCTTCCAGTTGCTCGGACTCCTCAATCCGCGGCTCCGCACACTTTCGCTTCTGCAGGAATTCCTCCAGCAGCGAGGGAGTAAAGTGAAGGTGCGGGTGGGTACCCCGGTTCCGGCCGAGCTAATCGCCGACATCGACACCGACGAGAAAGCCACCGAATACCTTCGCCGCCGAACCTATCTCCTCTCCCACCGCGGCCGGAAGACGCTCTCGCTTCCGAGCAAAGTGCGCTCCGCGTTGCCCCGCAAGGCTCAGGACCCGATCGCTCCGGCGGTTCCGCAAAGCTTCATCATCGACGATGTCAACGCGCTGCCCGCCGGCCGCCTCCTCATCGAGACAGCCGAGTTCGCTGTGTATGCCGCCCGCGCTCCCGAGCTACCGCATCTGCTCGAGGAACTGGGACGGCTCCGCGAAATCACCTTCCGCGCGGCCGGCGAAGGCACCGGGCGCGGTGCGGATCTCGACCACTTCGACGCTTACTACTGGCACTTGCTGCTCTGGAACAAACAGAAACAGGAACTTGCCGGAGCCTACCGTGCGGGCAATACCGACGAAATCATCCGTAAACACGGTGTGAAGGGTCTGTACACGCACACCGTATTCCGCTACGACGAGCAACTGTTCCTCAAGATCGGTTCCGCCCTCGAGTTGGGACGTTCTTTCGTGCGAACGGAATACCAGCGCCAGTACGCTCCCCTGCTCCTGCTGTGGAAGGGCATTGCGCGCTTCGTCGCCGCCCATCCAGCGACGCCGGTGCTGTTCGGGGCGGTGAGTATCAGCAACGACTACAGCCGGCTCTCCCGCGAAATGATCGTGCGCTACTTCGAGCAGCGCGAGGACGGCCGCGAATTTGCCGACCTCATCCACCCCCGTACTCCCTTTCGCGTGCCCAAGCTCCGGCCTTGGGACTGCCGTGCCGTTTGCACCGCGCTCCGCGATCTCGATGAACTCGCCGAGTCGATTTCGGATGTGGAAGTCGATGGCAAGGGTGTCCCGGTTTTGATCAAGCAGTACGCAAAAGTTGGCGGGAAGCTGGTCGGCTTCAACCTCGACCGCAAGTTCTCTGATGTCGTAGACGGCTTGGTCATCGTAGACCTGCGCGAAACGGAGCCCCAAGTCCTTGAGCGCTACATGGGGAAAGAAGGCTACGCCAGCTTCTGCCGCTTCCACAAGATGAGTTGACCGCAAGGGTGGCGCGGACATTCCCTTCGACTTCGCTCAGGGCAGGCTTTGTCCGCGACCGTGGACTTCATGCGCTCCTTCAGAGGCGCGACGGTTTCGGAAGAAGACAAGCTCGACGCCCGACGGCAAGTTCCTGCTCTAACGCCACCCCAATTCTCCGCAATTCGTCCGCCTCCACCAGCTTCTGCATCGCCTCAAACAACTGCCGCTCTTCTTTCCGGATGTGCCCGGAGAGCATTTTGGCGAACGCTCCTAGTTCGCCTCCGTCCATCGCTCGCTGGTGAGCGCGCGCAAAACATTCCCGCAACCGCCGGTGTTCGTCGCCGAGTTGTTCGACCACCGAGACGAGTTCTGGGAACAGCCGCGCCGCCGGAAACAGCACGTCCTCCTCAGCCGCAAAGTGGAAGCCGATCTCTTGCCCGTATTGTTGCTCCATTTCCAACTGCCAGGCGTTCAGGTCCACGACGTTGTTCTCAAGCGCCCGCTCGATCCGAACGCACAGCGCCAACGCATGCTGGTGCTGGCGCGAGAGCGGAATTAGGCCCGGATCACGAAGCATGCCCCTATTATGCGGGACATCGGCCCCAAACATGTAGCGCCGGCTCCCAGCCGGCGGTCCCGAGGCCGCCTCGGCCTCGGGTTCGGCGACACCCAGTTCGACCGTTGCCCAATCCGCCGCGCTTTGTCCGCCTTTACTAAAGCGGTGGCTCCCTTCACAATAAAAGGTTCCCGGCACGCGGCTGCTTCTGCCGTGACTCCGGGCCAACGCAAGGAGCAATCATGCCTGCAACCGGAGAACTCATTCGTCTGATGAACTACATCGACGACATCGCCGCGACCCTGCGCCGCATCAACGCCTCCCTCCCAACCATGACCGACGAGGAGCGCACGCGCCTCGCCGATTACATCCGCAAATCCGACCCCAGCCTGGAGAGCGTGCTGAAGACCCTCGACAAGGGGGCGAAGTAGTGGCGGAGGTCAAGACCGTCGCCGTCATCGGCGCCGGCACCATGGGGCGCGGCATCGCCCACGCCGCCGCGCTGGGCGGGTACCGCACCATCCTCGAAGACCTTCTCCCGAACGCGCTACGGAAGGCCGAAACCGAAATTCGCGCCAACCTCGACCAGGCCGTAGAACTCGGCAAGGTGAACGCCGCCGATGCGAACGCAGCCTTTGCGCGCCTCGAGTATGCCGGCTCGGTCGATCAGGCGGCGCGCGAGGCCGATCTGGTGATCGAGGCAGTCCCCGAGGAAATGGAATCGAAGATCGAGATTTTCACCCTGCTCGACAAGATCTGCCGCCCGGCAACGATCCTTGCCTCGAACACGTCTTCGCTCAGCATCACCGAGATCGCCAGCGTCACCTACCGCGCTAAGAAATGCGTGGGCATGCACTTCTTCAATCCCGTGCACAAAATGAAATTACTGGAAGTGGTGCGCGCGCTCGAAACCGATGCGGAGACGCTCGCCGCTGCCGTCGAAGTTGGCAAGCGCATGGGCAAAGAAGTAGTCGTGATTAAAGAAGCGCCCGGTTTCATCACCAGCCGCATCAACGCCATGATCGGCAACGAGGCCTTTTACATGCTGCAGGAAGGCGTCGCCAGCGCCGAGGACATCGACAAAGCCCTGAAGCTCGGCCTCAACCATCCCATGGGCCCGTTCGAACTGGTGGACCTGGTCGGGCTCGACACGCGCCTGCACATCCTCGAATACCTGCACAAGAGTCTGGGAGAAAAATTCCGCCCCTGCCCACTGCTGGCGCAATACGTGAAAGCTGGACGCCTGGGCCGGAAGTCAGGACGCGGCGTGTTCGAGTACCCCGCGGCGTGTTCGAGTACCCTGACGTGGCAAGGCAATAAGCGACCCTACTCCGCTAGCATCACGAAATAGGTGGCGAAAGGCCTGTTCACGCCAGTTACAGAGAGGGTCAGCGAGTTTAACAGTCAGGAGGGACCAGCCATGAAGGATCGGTTCACTCTTCGAGCAATCATCCTCGCTGCTCTCGTTTTTCAACTGCAGCTAGCGTATCCGTGTTCATGGGCGATTGGATATTTCCACCAAGTTACATCCCTTCGTGGAACCGTAGTAGGAATGAACCGGGGCTGGCCGCGCTGGTTGAGACAGCGCGTTGCAAGAGGCAACGTGAACCTAAGGCTGTACGAATACCGCTGGCCGTTGCACGACCGCAGCGAGATGCCCCTCGTCAAAACGGTGAGAACCGACAACAGTGGGCAGTTCGACTTCGGAGTCCTGCAGGAAGGACACTACACTCTTGTCATTGACTGGCCATCGGAGTATGCCAACTGGTTCGACGTGGAAATCAAGAAACTGCCTAGGCCAACTTCTTCGGTCAAGATTGATGTGTCTCCCGTATACCCGGACTGCACGGGCGGTCACGAGTTCATAGCGTTTTCCGAGTAGAGGTGAGGCTGTCTTGATGCGAGTGTTGACAAATCGTCGCGATTGCACCAGCAACCCCTGGACAGGGTATCTATGAGGCGATTCCTAGGCATCCCGTCCTGCAAATCGGATTAGAAACGTCTTAGAAACCACGGCGACGTCATCCCGTTCCCCGCACGCCGGGGCCACCGCCCTTCGTGCCACCGGCCCCTAAAGTAGTTGCTGTGATTGCCGATTCTCCCAAACGAATCCCTTTACGGGGACTCAGCGGCCGTGTCGTTGGGTAACGCTGTTGTTCGATAATGTCTGGCGAGCTAAGATTCAAGCGGGCGTCAAACTCACGGACGCAGGGTGGACGGTGAATCACCAACATCTTTCTGGCGTTTTGGAAGCGGCGGTGCAGAGCGAGATGCAGGTCCTGATCGTCGAAGACTCCGCCGTGTACCGCAAGCTGATCAGCGACCATCTGCAAGCCTGGGGCTTCCGCGTAACCGTCGCGGCAGATGGCGCGCAGGCCTCGGCCGTGCTAGAGCGTCCGGATTCACCCAAACTGGTTCTTCTCGACTGGGTCCTGCCTGATATCGAGGGCGTCGACCTCTGCCAGCACATCCGGGAACATCGATCGTCCCGTCCCTACGTTTACGTCATCCTCCTGACCAGCAAAGAAGGCCGCCAAAACATGCTGCAGGCCATGAAAGCCGGAGCCGACGACTATCTGGTCAAACCGTTTGATGAATCGGAGCTGAAAGCCCGTCTCATGGTTGGGAAACGCATTCTCGACCTGCAGGATGAACTCGTGCAAGCCCGGGAGGCCATGCGCCACGCGGCCACGCACGATTCCCTCACGGAGTTGCTGAA
>JAIQFZ010000021.1 GCA_020073015.1 Terriglobia bacterium
ATTTCTTTGCCGAGTGAGCGATCGAGAAAGAAGGTAAGTTCAGGCTGCTTCAAGCTGGAGTTCGCAACGAATCGCTTCTTCTATTTCTAGCCGGGGCCGGCCATAGTCTCGAGCCAACTCTTCCATGGACTCCCCAGCCTTGTATCGTTCCGCTAAGATCCCAGTTGGAATACCAGTTCCGTGCAACACGGGTTTGCCAAAAGAGATTCTGGGGTCAATCGCGATGAGCTTTGGCTCGTCCAGTTGTCTCTTCCGGGTAAAGGGATATAGGCGTACGACAAGCCCCGCCGGGTCACGCTCAATCCTTTGCAGGTGAGCCTGCAGCACCTCGCGCATCGCCATTTGGCCAGACCGGGTAACGTTGATTAGTCTTCCCCACTCTTGGACGAAAAGATCAAGACCGTCGGTTTCGAAGCGATGGTCAGCGAGCGGGTGCTTCGAGCCAAGCTGATCTCGAAGGTACTCAATAGCGATGCGAACCTTGTCTAGGGGTATTTGGTGCTCTCGACGGATTGCATCGAGGACATGAACTTCTACCAGGTTGAGAAAAGACAGAACCGGAGGATTCAACGTGGGGACGATAACAATGGGCTTAAAGAACTTCTTGCCTGACTTGGTTGGGTACGGTCGCCCCGCCACCCACGAGCGCACGGTAGGACGTGGGATCAACAGATAGTGGGCTGCCTCCGCAATTGCGTAAGCCGGCATCAACCGCGGGTCGCGGTCGCCGTAGACGAGTGAAGTTTTCCTCACGAGCGGAGTATAGCACCTAGAATCCAGAGCTTATTGTGGGACTCTGAGCCGGTACTCAAAATGGATACACCGTCAGCGTCTTATCCGACTTCTGCACGAACATGCGGGCGTGCTCGGCCCGGTCGTTGACGATCACTTCGACCACCGTGCCTCCAGCATTGCCGAAGGTCCCACTCCCGAAGCTCTTCGTTCCAGCCGAACCGTAGATGCGGTGGGATTTCACCACGCCCCACTCTCCGCCCGGGCCCCAATCGCGGTAAAAGTCAGCGTAGGTATATTGCGAATACTTCTGCGGATGCTGGCGCCAGCCGGGATCGTGGAAGTAGATGCCGTAGGCGGTTTCGTAATCCTGCTTCTGGAGCGCGGTGAAGAATTTGTCGACGGCGTGCTCTTCGGGCCAGTTGCGGTACATCCAGGCGAGCGCGGCCAGAACCAATACGCCGAGAATCGCGAGGGCGATCTTGATCTTGCGGCGCTTTTCCTTTGCGGGATCGTATTGCTGGGCGTCAAGCAGGGTCATAGGGCTGCCACAAGAATAACGGATTTCATGGGCCGAACGGTAGGTCGAGGCTGCAGAAGAGATAATCCGGCTTTGAGGCGGGGCTTCCAAGGCAGGCGCGGGAGATCATGTCCTCGTCGCGTCGTCAGCGCAACCTGTGTTCGGTCCCTCCTTTCGATGAGGACACCGTCGCCCGGCTCGTGCGGGTCCCTAAAGAGGCGAAATCATTTTGCCGATGTCACCTTTGTCAGCCAGAAGATGGCGGCGGCGCGGCATCACGGCCCGACTGTGAACCCGCGGAGTGGTGAAACCCATGGAAAAGATCCGGGCGCTGATCGTCGACGACTCTTCGGTAATGCGCAAGATCGTCGAGCGCTCGCTGCGGCAGGCGGGCATCGAGCTGGAGAAAGTGGTGGAAGCTTCGAACGGGAGAGAAGCGCTGGAGGCATTGCGCGAGAACCGGGTGGACCTGATCCTGTGTGACATCAATATGCCCATCATGGACGGGCTGGAATTTGTCCAGCAGATGCATACGGTGGAGAACGCCAAAGGGGTTCCCGTGGTCATGATTACGACTGAGGGCAGTGAATCCCACGTGGTGCAGGCGCTCTCCAGCGGCGCCCGGGGCTATATCCGCAAGCCGTTCACTCCGGATCAAGTGAAAGAGCATGTCTTGCCCTTGCTGAGAAAGAAGTTATGAGTGTCGATACTTCAGCCGCCGTCCGCTCACAGGAGGAGAACTGGCAGCCGGTCCTCGAACTCGCTGTCGAAGAGGTGTTCGAGATCATGGTGGGCTGCCGCGTGAAGCCGGCTCCGATATCCGAGCCCAAGCCAAACGGGGAGTTTACAGCCATGATTGGTCTGGCGGGATCTCTCTGCGGAGTGCTCACGGTCGGCTGCGACGCTCAGACCGCCAGACAACTCGCCAAGGGCATGCTAGGGGACATCGTCAGCTCCAAAGACCAGGTCTCGGACGCGCTGGGCGAAATCTGCAACATGGTGGCCGGCAACTTCAAAAATAAGCTGACCGGGATGGACGGGCGCTGCCTGTTGAGCGTTCCGACGGTCATCAGCGGTGGCGAATACCAGTTTCGTTCGCTCGCCGCCGGGAACGTGTTGGATGTCTGCGTACTGTTTGAAGGCGCACCGGTGGCGGTGCGTCTGGAACTGCACGGCTGATCCCACCTCGCACGATTCCTGAGCAAACTTTGCCGGACGTCCGGTTCTGCCCGGCAGGGTTTTCCGGTCGCAAGATATCTGAGAAATCTCCAACGCTTGCTCTCCGGGTTCGTGAGCCCAACCTGTTCAGAACAGATCACTTGAAGAAACCACCCCGTTTTCTGCACTGGCGATTGGCGTGCACCTTCTCTTTCCGTAAGAAGGAGATAACGTGGACAGTGGATTCTACGCGGCGTGCGCGGGGTTGCGGGCACAAAGCCAGGCGCTCGAAGTGTCGGCGCACAATCTCGCCAATGTGAACACGGCCGGATTCCGGGGCCAGCAGACCACGTTTCAGTCGCTGCTGGCGGTGGCGAACCCGACCGTTCCGACCGTGCTGAATCTGGCCACCAACAATTTCGGTGTGCTCGAAGGGTCGCATCTGGATCGGACCGCGGGCAACCTGGAGCACACCGGCAACCTGCTCGATCTGGGAATCGAAGGCGCCGGGTTCTTCGTGATCCAGACCGCGGGCGGTACACGCTACACACGGAATGGCAGCTTCCGCGTTGCCCGCAGCGGGGAACTGGTGACCGCGGCGGGCGATCCGGTTCTGGGAGACCAGGGCGTGATCCGCGTTCCTGCCGGGGCGATCTCAGTCAGTGCGGATGGAACGCTTTCGGTCAACGGCGCGGCCGCGGGCACAATCCGGCTGGTCGAGTTCACTCCGGGGGCCCGGCTGACTTCAGAGAGCGGGACGCTGGTGGCCGCTCCGGACGGCAGCACCCAGCCCGCCAAGCTAACGGCCATCCAGCAGGGCACCCTCGAATCGTCGAACGTAAATGCGATCCAATCTGTGATGACGCTGATCGGAGTGCAGCGGCACGCCGAGATGCTGCAACGCGCGCTCTCGCTGTTTGACAGCGAATTCAACCGCATCGCAACCAGCGAACTACCCCGCGTCTAGGAGGCACCATGTTCCGCTCACTCTACACCGCCGCCAGTGGGATGCAGGCGCAGCAGACCAACCTGGATACGATTGCCAACAATCTGGCCAACTCCAGCACGGCCGGTTTCCGCAGCCGCCGCATGCAGTTCCAGGACCTGATCTACCAGAGCATGGTGATGCCGGGCGCGGCTTCGTCGCAGCAAACCACGGTTGCGACCGGACTGCAGGTCGGGCTAGGCACGCGCTCGGCGGCGTCGGAGATCATTCAGTTGCAAGGCGATCTGAGCGCGACCGGTAACCCGCTCGATCTGGCGATCGAGGGGCAGGGATTCTTTCAAGTGCAATTGCCCACCGGCGAGATCGCCTACACGCGCAGCGGAGCGTTTCACCAGGACTCCCAGGGAAGCATCGTGACCTCGGACGGAAATCCGATGCAGCCTTCGATCACGATTCCACAAGGCGCGACCTCGCTCACGATCGCAGCGGACGGCACGGTGTCGGTCACGCTGGCAGGACAGACGGCGGCGCAGCAGGTCGGCAATCTTCAACTTGCGCTGTTTCCGAACCCCGGCGGACTGAACAGTGTGGGCAAGAACCTGTTCCTGGCCACGACTGCCTCGGGCGATCCGGTGCTGGGCACGCCGGGCGGCAGCGACGGACTAGGGCAGATCGAACAGGGGTATCTGGAACAGTCGAATGTCAGCGTGGTGGATGAGTTCATCAGCATGATCGTGGCGCAGCGTGCCTACGAGGCCAGTTCGCGCGTGGTGCAGGCCGCCGATCAGATGTTCCAGCAAATCAACAATCTCGGACACTAGAGGTGGGGGAATGATGGCCCGATGCATTCTCGTTCTCGCCTGGTTGGCGCCCGCGCTTCTGGCTCAGGAAACTGGCCGGTCGTTTCCGCCCGTGACCCGGCAGGAAGTGTGGCAGGCAGTGGCGGGCGAACTGCGCGACCGCGGACTGCGCGAAGAACAATTGCCGCGCGCCGAGGATCTCGATCTCCCCGTGGCCGTGCCGGCCTCCCAGGGGCGGACGCTGCGGGTTGCGGCCGTCTGCTGGGACGCTGATCGGGGACGCGTCGAATTCCGTTTGGAGTGCCGCGAGGCGGTACAGTGCATTCCATTTCTCGCCTATGTGCCGTCGATCGACGTGCGGACGGCCGAACGCGCGCATGCGGGATCGTGCCGGTCGGGACCTGGTTCGGCGCCGGCGCAGCCCAAGAAAGTTGCGGTGCGCGCCGGAGAGCGGGCGATGGTGGTCTTGGTGGCGAACCGGTTGCGTCTGACTACGTCGGTGATATGCCTGGAGCGCGGCACGGAAGGAGAAATCATTCGCGTGAAGAATCAGGATGGCCACATTTTCCGGGCGCGGGTTAGGGCTCCTGCCGTGCTGGAGGCGTTGCCGCAATGAAAACGAATCGGGGAGGGAACGTGAGAAATCTCGTGCTGGGCCTGCTGGTCACGGGTGCGGCAGTGGGGATGGCGTGGGGTCGGGACTCGCAGGGCAACACTCTGGCGAAGTATCTGGCGCGAGTGCAGACCGCGGAACCTTTCGCTCCCGAGCTCACTCTCGGAAGTTGCTGGGTGGATTCCGGGCGGCTGGCATCGTTGAGCAGCGACTACAAGGCCGCCACCACCGGAGACCTGATCACGATTGTCGTGGTGCAGGATGTGAAGACCTCGAACACGGGCGCGGTCAGCACGGGGCGCAGCTTCAGTGCGAGCTCCGGGGTGGATGCGCTGCCCGGCAAAATCAAAGTTGGAGGCGCGGCGAACCTGCTCGGGCTGCATTCGGCCGAGACGCTGGCGGGCAAAGGCCAGGCATCTTCCACCTCGAGCGTGACCACAACCCTCGCGGGGCGGGTGGTGGCGGTGCTGCCGAGCGGAAACCTGGTGGTCCAGGCGGAACGGCTGATCAACATGAACAACGAGAAGCAGACGATCGTGGTGCGTGGGGTGGTGCGCCGTGGCGATATTGGGCCCAACAACACGGTGGCCTCGAACACCATCGGAGATCTGGAACTTGAGATCAAGGGCAAGGGCGTGGTGAGCGATGGCGTGCGGCCTCCGCACCTGCTGCTGCGACTGTTGTTGCGCGTGTTCAATTTCTAGGAGCGATATGAAAGCAGCTTTTCTTGCCGGACTTTTGCTACTCGCGGTTCCGCCAACCCTGATGGCCACCGAACCGGTCGAGGTCAAGATCCGCGACCTCACCACCGTCGAAGGCGTGCGCGAGAATCCGCTGATCGGATACGGCATGGTGGTTGGACTGACCGGCACCGGCGACCGCCAGCAAACCGTGTTCACCACCCAGACCCTGGCCAATATCTTGCAGCGCATGGGCGCGCAGATTCCGGCGGCCACGGTGCGCGTCAACAACGTGGCTGCGGTCTTTGTAACCGCCAGCCTGCCGGCGTTTGCGCGGCCCGGCACCCAGCTGGACGTCACCGTGTCGTCGATGGGCGATGCCAAGAGTCTCGAAGGCGGGTTGCTCTTGCTGACGCCGCTGTATGGCGCCGACGGCCAGGTGTATGCCGCGGCCCAGGGGCCGGTGGCGGTCGGCGGGTATGCCGCCGGCGGCGCCGGTGCGAGCAAGCAGATGAACCATCCCACGATCGGGAGAGTTCCGGGTGGAGGGAGAGTGGAACGCAGCCTGGCGTTCGATTTCAACCGGCTGGCGCCGCTGTCGCTTCTTCTGCGGGAGCCGGATTTCAGCACGGCGGGCGGAATCTCCGACGCCATCAACCAGGAATTTGGGCGGGTGGTGGCGACCGCGCGCGACGGTGGACGCGTGGAAGTGAACCCGGCTGCGACCGGGCTTGCCAACCTGACCACAATCGTCGCGAAGATTGAGAACGTGGCCGTCAGCGTGCACCGGCGGGCGCGCGTGGTGGTCAATGAACGGACCGGAACCATCGTGCTTGGGAAAGATGTGCGGCTGGGCGCGGTGTCCATTTTGCATGGCGGCTTCTCGGTGCAGATCTCGACCGAGTATGCGGTCTCGCAGCCAGCGCCGCTCTCGCAAGGGAAGACCGAGGTCGTCGGTCAGTCCGATATACAGGCCAAGGACAGCTTGGCCAAACGCGTCGAGATTGCTGAAGGCGCTAGCGTCGAACAACTGGTCAACGGTCTGCAGAACATGGGCGCAACCGCGCGCGACGTGATCTCGATTCTGCAGGCCATCAAAGCAGCGGGCGCGCTCGACGCCGACCTGGAGGTGATCTGATGACGGGAGATGGGATGAATGTATCGCTGGCAGCGAGTTTGTCGCGCCTGGTAACCTCCAGCCCGCCACTGGGAAAAGGCGAGAAGGCGGCCCGCGACTTTGAAGCCATTCTGCTGACCTCGCTCATGGACTCTTTGCAGAAAACGTTTTCGGGCGTCGGGGAAGATGCAGCCCCGGGAGCGAGCGACTATCGGCTCATGGGAACGCAGGCTCTGGCCTCGGCGATCGCGGAGCAGGGCGGCATTGGAATTGCGCGGCTGATCCAGAGCCACTTACCGGCACCAAAGGTCGCGGGGGAAGGGCTGAACCGGGGAGTGCCCTAAAGGTCTAAAGTTTTTTCGAACCTCGCCGATGGGAACACCAGACCTTGATGCGCGGATGCGCGCCGGGTAGGCGAGCGTGGTGTGCACATTAAGGTTTGTTAAGGATCTGTCGATAGACAAGGCAGAAGGGATCGGAGAGGGTTATGAGAGTCGATCTGCTGACACATGGACCGGAGCCGCCGGACAACAACAAAGCGAGTCGTGCGGGGCAGCGGACGGCAACGCCCCAGACGAGCGAGGCAGCCGGCACGGACCAAACGCATTTTTCATTTGACCAGGCGCGGGTGCAATCGCTGGCAGCGGAAGTCATGGCGCAGCCCGAAATCCGCGGGCAGAAGGTTGGAGCGTTGCAGAACCTGCTGGTCACGGGCCGGTACACGGTCAGCGATGCGCAGATTGCCCAAGCCATGGTGGCCGAACGGGCCGGGGCGAACTCGGGCAAGTAGGGGAGTGAGCGGTGGATCCTCTGCTGACCAACGGGATCGATCCTTCGCTGCTGCGGGTGGTGGAGAAACGCGGCAGCGAGCGCGAGGCCGCGCCGCGGCGCCGGCGGACAGCCGCGCCGGAAAAAGCGATCAAGGACGAAGAGCGAGCCGCCGGGGAAGAAGATCCCGAGACTCCGAAGCACGCACTGGACGACTTGGCCTGAGATGAGTGGGCCGGATATGGCTGACATCGATACCTCCCTTCCCGAACTGAGTGCCGTGATCGAGCAGCGGTTGGGGCTGTTGCGCAGCTTGGCCGAGAGCCTGGAAGTCAGCCAGTTGGCGCTGGTCCGCAACGATGCGGAAGCGATTGCGCGCGGCGCGGCGCACCAGGCCGAACTCTGCCGGCAGTGGGGACTGCTCGAAGAACAACTGCGCAAAGCCGAGCCGCCTTCCACTCCGAGGGGCGAACATAGCCACGACCGCTCGCTGGATCGCGAGTACTCTGCGCGCCTCCAAGCCGAGTGGGACGAACTGGGAACGCGCATCCGCTATCTCACGCGCGTGCACTGGTCGTTGCTGCGGCACCTGCAGCGCAGCCTGGCGGTGCTCAGCCGTGTGGTCGAAAGTTGTGCGCCCACTTACACAGCGCCTGGCGCTGGCTTGTCTCGGCCGGAAGCCGGAACGGGGGCGAGAGAATAGTCTATGTCAGGCTTATACGGGTCACTCTCGGTCGCATTGAGTTCCTTGCTGGCCAGCCAGCAGGCGATGGAGGCCGCGACCAACAACGTGGCCAACGCCAACACGCCAGGGTATTCCCGCCAGCGTCCGGACATGGTTTCCGGGGATCCGATCGTTGAGGGGAATCTCAGCTTCGGAACCGGAGTGGTTTTGCAGCGAATCCAAAGCTTGCGCGACCCGATTCTCGAAATACAGCTCAATCAGGAAACGCAACAGCAGAGCAAACTCAATACATCGCTGGGTGCGCTGCAGCAGATGCAAACCATGTTTTCGAGCGCCAGTACCGGCATCGGCGCCGACATCACGAATTTCTTCACCAGCCTGCAACAACTTTCCACTGACCCCTCGAGCGTGTCGTTGCGGCAGGCCGTGCTGACCGCTGCCGGCAACCTGGCGACGGACTTCAATACCACCGCCCGGAATCTGCAAACGCAGCGCGGCAATCTGGACCGGAACGTGGTCCAGACGGTGGGCGAGATCAATAACCTGACCGCACAGATCGCCAGCGTCAGCCAGCAGATCGCAAATCTCGAAAATGTGCATCAGGACGCTGGCACCCTGGTCGACAAGCAGACCAACTTGATCCGGCAACTCTCGGGCCTGGTGGATGTCTCGGTCATCCAGACCGAACATGGCATCGCCTTGACCACTTCGAACGGGACTCCCCTGGTGAGCGGCGGGGAGAGCTTCGCCCTGACCAGTCAGACCGGCAATGGTGGCCTGCAGCGCATCCTGGCCGGGAGCCAGGACATCACCGGCTCGCTGACGGGTGGGAGCCTGGCCGGTTTGATCCAGATTCGCGACCTGGAAATTCCCAGCCTCGCGAGCAGTCTCGATCAGCTGGCGGCGGGGCTGGCCAACGCCCTCAACACCGCCAATGGATCGGGCTTCGATCTAAGCGGCAACGCCGGCGGCGATCTCTTCGTGCCTCCGCCGGCGGGCGGGGTAGGCGCAGCGGCTGCGTTGACTGTCAATATCACCGACCCGGCGCTGATTGCCGCCAGTTCCGATGGCACTCCGGGCAGCAACGGAAACCTGGCTGCTCTGCTGGCGGTGCACGACCAGGCGGTCACGGCCGGGCAGAAGCCGCTCGATTTCTATTCCAACCTGGTGTTCAAGATTGGCAGCGACACCTCGAATGCCTCGGCCGATGTCGATGCCTCGGACCAGATCCTGCGGCAACTCCAGGATCAGCGTTCCAGCATTTCTGCCGTCTCGCTCGACGAAGAAGCAGCCAACATGGTCAAGTATCAGACTGCCTACCAGGCGGCAGCCCGGGTCGTGACGACAGTCAACAGCATGCTCGATGCGGCGGTGAATCTGGGGAGGTACTGATCGATGCGCGTGAATCCAAATTATATGCCGGACTTGCTGGCGGCTCTGAACCAGGCGCAGTTGAATGTGCAGAAGGCTTCGCTGGAAGTTGCCACCGGCCGAAGCGTCAATCAGCCCTCCGACAATCCGGCCGCATCCGCGTTGCTGGTTCAGAACAACGACCAGACCAGCTTTAACACCATCTACCTGCAGAGCCTGGTGTCGATCCAGGGACAGTTGCAGACGGCCGATTCGACACTCAGTTCGGTGACCACCGCCCTGCAGCGGGCCATCAGCCTGGGGGTGGAGGGCGCGAACGGAACACTCTCCGATAGTAACCGCGCGGCGATCGCCACCGAATTGCAGGGGATTCAGGACCAGATCGTATCGTTGGCCAACACGTCCTATCAGGGCCGCTACATCTTCTCAGGCACGCTCATCAATGCGCCTCCCTTTGTGGCCGACGGCACGGTTGCCTCGGGGGTCCGCTATGACGGCAACGATGTCGTCAACACTGTGACCATCGGCAATGGATACCAGTTGGCGGTGAACCAGCCGGGTTCGCAGCTGTTTGCGTCGCCGGGACACGACATTTTTCTGGCGCTGACGAATATGATCCAGGCTCTGCAATCCAATTCCGGATACGACACGGCGGTCACAGCGATACGCGACGCCTACGACCATCTCTCGGCGCAACGCGTGTTCTATGGCAATTCGATGAACCAGGCCCAGTCGCAGACCACGTACCTGAATGCCGCCAAGCTCCAGCTCAGCCAAGAGCAGAACTCTCTGGGCGGCGCCGACATGGCGGCGGCCGCGACCCGCCTGGCCAGCACCGAGACCTCTACGCAGGCCACCCTGGCCGCCATCAGCAAGTATTCGCAGATGAATCTGTTCGATTACCTGAAGTGAGGGTAGCACCGGCTCGAATGACGTGTCTTGATTCCCAGCGGTGGGGCTTGCCGATTCGATAGGCAATTCAGAGTATCTTTTTGCTGGCTCGTGTCCAAGCGGCGGCGGCCGCTACATGCAGCTGTGCGTTTTCCAGCCGCGTCTTTTCAGCCAGCAGGCGCCCGTGCAAGTCGGGCAGGAACTGCTTCAGCTTTTCCAGGTTGCTGCGATATTCGAGCGATTCTTGTTCGAGCGCCGCACCGGCGTCGGAATTGAGCGGCAGGCGCCCCAGACACTCCGCTGCCCGCAGAAGCTGGCTGAGAATGTCAGAGAAGTCCTGGGGCCGGATGGTCACACAGTCCTTCCGCTCGGGACGGAGACGAATCAGCGCAGAACGCAGACTGTCATTCACCTGCCGCAAGGTTTCGAGCGTGTCCGGCGGCATTATCCCTTCCAGTCCAGGCGCACCGGTTGGGACTCGAGGTCGGCGGTGCCGGAAGGAACCGCGCGGGCCGCAGTCGTGACCGATGGGCTCTCAGTTCGCTCAACCTCGATCCATGCTTCTCGCACCGCCAGCACGTCCGTGATCAGCTGCTGAATTCCTGCTTTCGAAGGAAAGAATTGTACCTGCACCAGATTTTGGCGCAGAACGTTATAAAAATGTTCGAGATCCTGGGCGACCTTGCATCCTTGGTCGAAGTCCAGTGGCGATTGCAGATGCCCAATGACCAGAATCGCGTGGTTGATCAGCTTGGTCCGCAGCACAATGTCGTTCTGCTCGATCGCCTGCGCGGCCTGAGTCAGGTCTTGAATGATCTGCTCGTAGAGCAAGACCACGAGCCGTACAGCCGTGGCGCCACGAACGTCGTTTTCGCGATAGGTGGTGCGAGCGTCCGTCATAGCTATGATCCTGTAGACGATCCGGTGTTGGGCGTCGTGTTGGTGGACGTGTTGGGTGTGACGGAATAGTTGCCGTTCATGGCGCCAAGCATAGCCGTCACGGTGTACAGAAGAGACGGATAGGCTTCGAGGGTCGCATTGACCAGGGCGTACTGCCTGGTCAACATTGCTTGTTGCGCGGCCAAGCGGTCTTGCAAATTGGTGATCTGGGTGGCGAGCGCCTTCTGCTGAGCCTTGTTTCCGGCAATATCGACGTTGAGTATGCCGTCGGTTACATCCGTCAGGTCGACGAGGTCATTGTTGAAATCCTGGGCAAAGCCAGCACCCGAGGCATTCTGAAAGAAGCTCTGAACCGCACTCGGGTTGGTGGCGAGCACATGGGCGAGTGCGGGGTGGGTGTCGGTTGCGACTTGGTTCACCGTCAGTGTTCCGTCATTATTCATGTCGATGCCCAACGCGGCCAGGTTGACCAACTCGCTAGCTCCCGTCATGGAGTAGGTCACATCATTGAGCAAACTGGACTGCAATGAGCGCAGGAAACTGTCGCCACCCAGCGGCCCTTCATTGTTGGTGGCCGGATTCACCGTGAACTGGGTGTTGAGGTTGTTAACCACCGCGTTGTAGGCATTCACGAAGTTGTTGATCGCCGTCGTGGCTTGGGCCGTATCGGGTCCGACCGTGACCTGGACGGGCGCTCCCGAATCGGTGCTGGCCAGATTCAGCGTAACCCCGCTAATGACGCCGGTCACGGTGTTGGTAGCACTGCTGATCGGTACGCCATCAACCGTCAGAGATGCGTTGGTCCCGCCCACGGGAGCGTTGAAGTTGAGGCTGGTGTCGTTGCTGGTAACCGACATTGCTCCCGGGGTCCCAGGGGACTGACTATAAAGCGCCAAACGCGCCCCATTGGCATCGGTGACGACGTTGGCCGTGACGCCCCAATTCTGGGCGTTGATGTAGCTCGCCAACGTGCTGACCGTGTCATTGCTGCCCTGCGTGATAACGATGTCATACGTTGTGCCGCTGGCTCCCCCCACTTGCAGCTGGATGTCGCCGGTGGTGGTGCCGCTCGCCAAGAATGATGTGTTGCCGTCTTGCAGTGGATCGGTGTAGAGAGTGCCCGTAGTCGCCAGTTTGGAGACTACGATCTGATGAGTGCCCGCCGCCGCCGTCGTCTGGGCACTAGCGGTCAGGATGCTGGTGTCTGACGAGGTTGCCGACTGGGACGCCAGGGGTCCGGTGGGGTTCGCGAGTGCGACCACTGCCGACGCTAGACTCGTGAGGTTGTTGTTGATCCCTGCCAGCAACCCGGCCTGGGTGGATAGATCCGTCTGCTCGTTCTGCCAGGCGGTCAACGGGCCGGTTTGCTGGTTGAGAATCTGGTTCACGATGGATTTGACATCAATGCCATTCCCATTCAGCAGCGACGTGGCATTAAAGCTGATTGCCATTCCCTTTCTCCTCTCCCTTCACCGGACCCCAGCTCCGTTTAAAGCGAAACTTTGCCCCTGGCAGCAATTCGTTGCAGCAGTTCTTGAGTCTGCTGAATGTTGCGGATCTGCTGGGCGCTGGGCACTTGCAGGACCAGCGCACCCGACTGCTTGTCTAAGAGTTGGTAAACCACCATGTCGCTCGACGTATCCAGTTGCAATTTGACTTCATGCTCTGGGATTACGGATGGAGCGGGGGTATATTGCGTCTCGGCGATTTCCGCCTTTGGCGCATTTCCCGAAGCAGTACCACGCAGGGAAGGTGCGACGTACACCTTTTTCTCGGGAGTCTGACGCTCAACCTCAGCCGAAGTGGCTTGCACCGGGTCCACGTTCATAACTCAGCCATTCTTCTGCAAAAAATCGAAAGGAGGCGGGATCAAACCGCCCCCTTTCGACTGAATACTTATTGAAGCAGCTTGAGTACCAGCTGCTGCTGCTGGTTGGCCTGGGCCAGAGCGGAAACGCCGGTCTGTTCCAGGATGGAGTACTTCGCCAAGGTGGCCACCGTCGATGGAATGTCGGCGGCGCGGACACCGTCTTCTGCACCCGTCAGATTCTGCACTTGGTTGGTGATGACGTTGGCGGCGCTCTGCAGGCGGTTGACGGTTGCGCCAATCGTGCCGCGCAAGCCAGCAACCGTTTGGATGGCGCTGTTGATAGTCGCCAAAGCGGCGGTAGCGTCGGCTTGGGTTAACAGGTCGTTGATCGATCCACTGGCGCCACCAGTCAAGCCTGTAGCACCACCGAAGGTGTTGGCCGTCCCGGTTACCCCTGTGATGATGCTGTTACCGGCGGTGCCGGGAGTCAATGCGGTGAATGCGACCGACGTTGCACCGGCCACTGCTTTGGCGGAAGTATTGGCGGCTGCGCTGCTTCCGTAGGCGTAGTTAACGCCCGCGCCGCTTCCGCCGTTGACGGCATTCGCCAGGTTGGCCAGGCTGGCAGCGTTGGTGGAGCCCACCAGGACCTGGATCTGATTTGCCGTGGGGGTGCTGAGGGAGTTCACGAAAGTGTAGGTTTGGGTGCCCACCGTTACGGTATTACCTGCGACGGCGGAAGGAGCGGCTCCGGCAGCGGTACCTCCCGAGAAATAAGTCGCGCCACTCCAGGTGCCTCCACCGTTTGAACCCACAGCGATAAAGTTGCCGTTGACGCCAGGGTTAATCGCTGTGAAAACGACCGCGCCTCCACTGGGTGCGGCCGCCGTGGCGCTCGTATTGGCCGAAGTATTGCTGCTGTATTGCGTTCCGGCGCCGGCTGCACCGTTGACTGCCGCCACCAGATTCGTCAGGGCCGTAGCTGCGCTACCGCCTGCGTCGGCAACCTCGTTCGCCGTCGCAGTGGTGCTGAGGGCAGCCACGAAGGTGTAGGTTTGGCCACCAATGGTTACCGTGCTGCCAGCCAGGCCGCCAGCGAGGGTTCCGTTCGCGCCAAAATTTGTCCCCGACGACGAATACGCGATCGAGTTTCCGGCGGTGCCGTTCACGAGTGCCTTGACGGTGATCGTGGTTCCGGTGGATGCGGTGGCCGTGACGCTAGCATTGGCGACTGTTCCGGTTCCGTAAGCAATGCCTGCGCCACCAGACGTGGCATTGATCGCAGCCATCAGATTCGCCAACGTGGCAGTTTCGTTTGCGGCCGCGGTACCCCCGGAACCGATGAGAACCTGATTGGCAGCGGGAGCAGCGGTGAGCGAGGTAACGAACGAGTATTGCGTGCTACCGATCGTCAGGGTGTCGCCGTTGACGGGAGCCGCCACGGCGGTGAGCGTCGAGGTGGCAGCCGCACCGAGAACCGTCGGAGCGGCTCCGGTGAGGGTGTCAGTGGCAGCAGCCGCAGCCGCGCCCGCCGCTTGGCTGAGGGTGCCGGTGGCGGCCACCGCACCTCCCAAGCTAAGGCCACTGGAAGATAACGTTCCGGTGGTCACGCCGATGAGACTGTTGCTGCTCGCGCCGCTGTCACTCAAGAAGACATTGAGAGTATTCGCGGTGAACACCTGCCCGGCGTTGTAATTCGTCTTGGACCCGATGCGGTCGATTTCGCTCTTGATGGCGGTATATTCGGCGTCCAGCGCAACCCGTTGCTGATTGGAGACGGTACCGGTCGCAGATTCGGTAGCCAGTGTAACGGCGCGGTTGAGCAGGGTGGTGACCTGCGCCAGCGATCCATCCGCCACCTGCAGTTCGCCCACGCCGTCATTGGCATTTCGAGCGGATTGGGTAAGGGCGGTAATGTTGCCCTGTAACCCATCGGCAATCGCCAAGCCAGCGGCATCATCCGCGCCACTGTTGATGCGCGACCCGGACGATAGTTGAAAGAGAGCTTTCTGCAGATGTGCGTTCGTGATCGTCAATTGGTTTTGCGCGGCCAACGACGCGATATTGTTCAGTACACTCAGCGACATGGAAGTGCTCCTTTTTGGTTCCGATTTATGGGATCCGTCCCCGAAACCTTCCCGGAGCTCGTTCCGTTGTCCTGCGGAACCCAATTGCGCTTCACTGTGCACATCGGCGTCCGGCACGGACGCTTTATTTCCACAGGTACTACCCGGTTTAGCCCCTTAGTAACCTGTGCCCAGGCACCACTCGTGCGTGCCCCCTCTGCTTCTGTCGATCCTTAATTACAGAGACCATGGAAGAGCGATCGGTCTCCTCAACCAGGCGGCCAACATGATCCAACTGACCCGGCTCAACAATCATCCCCTGGCCGTGAATTCGGACCTGATCAAATTCGTCGAGCAGGCGCCGGACACGGTCATCACGCTGGTCAATGGTGAAAAAATCGTGGTCCGGGAGAGTGCGCAGGAAGTTCTCGAGCGCGTGGTGCAATTCCGCCGGTCGGTGTTGCAGGGGATCATGCTCTGGTGGGATAACCACTCCGCCCTGCCTCCCGTGGTGGATGGTGACCGCCGCACGGCGGGCGAGAAATAGGAGGCCGCTTGGACAAAGCAACCTTCGGCGGTCTCCTGTTAGCGGTCGGCGGAATCGTGCTGGGCCTGTTGTTGGAGGGTGGAAACCTGGGGCAGGTGCTCCAACCGACTGCGGCCATGATCGTATTCGGAGGCACCCTGGGCGCGGTCTTGATTCAGTACCCGCTGCCCGTGGCAGTCAGCGCATTCCGACGCTTGGCCCATATATTCCTCGAACCCGGAGAGAACGCGCGCGCCACGGTTGAGATGCTGGTCAAGTACGCCAACCAGGCACGGCGGGAAGGCATCATCTCGCTCGACAAAGAACTCCCCAACATCCACGAGCCGTTCTTGCGGCGCGCTCTCACCTTGGCGGTGGACGGAACCGAACCCCAGGAACTCCGCAAGATCATGGAACTCGAACTCGATAACCAGGCAGAGCAGGAAGAGAAAATTCCGCAACTGTTCGAATCGGCGGGCGGATTTTCTCCCACCATTGGCATCATCGGAGCCGTGCTGGGACTGATTCAGGTCATGCAGCACCTCGACAAAATCGACGAAGTCGGCCGCGGGATTGCCGTGGCTTTTGTGGCCACCATTTACGGCGTGGGCGCCGCCAATCTCTTCCTTTTGCCTTCCGCAGGAAAACTCAAGATTCGGATCCGCGACGAGCAAGTCATCCGCGAGATGACGCTCGAAGGCGTGATCTCCATCCTCGAGGGAATGAACCCTCGCATGCTGGAATCGAAGCTCCTGGGATTTTTGACGCAGGCCCATGAATCTCCCGAGACGCCGCCCGAGGTCTCCAGCGCATGAGCCGCCGTCGAAAACCTGCCAGCCATTCCAATCACGAACGCTGGTTGGTTTCCTATGCCGATTTCATCACTCTCCTGTTTGCCTTCTTTGTCGTGCTGTATGCATCGTCGCAGGTCGACAAGCGGAAAGTCGGCAAGCTGGCCATGGCCATCCAAGTTGCATTTCAGGAGATGGGCGTCTTTCAGGCCTCCACCACGCAAGTGCCCCTCAATCCCGACTCGCCCATGCCGTTCCGTGAGGCGCAAGCGGTCGAGAACGTGCAGCATACCGCGAGCCTGGGCCGGATTGTATCGCGCCCCGATGGCGCGCTGGGCGGGGGGCCGGAAAACGGCGACTTAGTCCAGTTGGAGAACGAATTGCAGAAAGCTCTCGCTGCGGAGATCAAGCGCAAGGAAATTGCGATGCGGCGCGAGCCGGACGGCCTAGTGATCAGCCTGCGGGAGGTGGGTTTCTTTGAGAGTGGTTCGGCGCAGATGAAGTCTTCGTCGCACGCCGCATTCGACCAAATCGCCACCATGCTCCTGCAGCGCGACTATCGCTTGCGGATCGAGGGCCACACCGACGACGTCCCGATTCATACCACCCGTTTCTCTTCCAACTGGGAACTCTCCACCGCGCGCGCGACGGAGATCGTTCGGATGCTGATTGTGCGAGATGGTTTTGCGCCGGATCGCCTCAGTGCTGCCGGGTATGCGGAGTATCATCCGATTGCCGTCAATGGCACCGCGGAAGGGCGCGGCATGAATCGCCGGGTAGATATTGTGATCCTGGGCCACGCCCTGCCAGCACTGCCCGTCGCCAGCCGGGAACCGCAAATGGTGCAGCCGTCGCTAACGGCCGAGCCCAGGCCGCATTCCTGAGTGCTGCCCGAAAGCCGCCTAGAGCAGCAACTCCATGTACAGCGCACCTTCAATCGGGTTCGCCCGGTAGGGTGGAATTTCCTTGAACCCCATTCTGCGATAGAGTTCGACCGCGTCTTTCATGGACGATGCAATCGTATCCAACCGCATGCGCTCATAGCCGATCCCACGTGCCTCGGCGATCAGGCGGTCGACCAGGATCCGGCCCAAGCCTCTCCCGCGATACGCCGGACGCACGTAAAGTCGCTTCATCTCGCAGACATTCGCTTCGAGTTTCCGCAAGGCCACGCATCCGGCGGCCTGCTGCTCGCAGTGCGCCAAAAGCAATCGGCCTGTGGGAGCGGCGTAGGCGCCCGGCAGGCTCTTGAGTTCTTCGTCGAAACTCTGGAAGCACAGGCTGAAGCCGAGCGACTCGGCGTATTCGAGAAAAAGCGCCCGGGTTTGGTCGATATGCTCGGGGAGTGTGGCCTGAATCAGTTCGGCTCTGCCTTCAGGAGCCGCCGTCACAGGGCCCTCAGTTGGAGCCGGTGGCAGCCGCCGATTCCGGAGACAGGAGAACCGGCTGGCAGTCGGAATTGACGATATCGACGACCGTGCGCCCGACCAGTGCGGCTTTCGCTTCGGTGTGGATGTGCGTGGGGAGTGTGAACCCGTTGACCTCGGCGTATTCCTGCACGAAGTCAATCTTATTGACGAAAATCGAAGGCGACTTGACGACGCGGCCCTCGGCCCGCACCAGGCTGCCGGTGCTGGCATCGAGGTAGATATGCCCTTTGAACAGTCCGGGGCGCTTTTTCCGCGGCTTGACTTGGTACACGTGAACTACGTGGTCCGCAATTTGCGTGGTGCTCTTGTGGGAAAACTTGTAGTTCTCCGGGCGAAGTGCGGTGACCGAAGGATCGTCTTTCTGGATGTGGTCCACTTCCGACTGCAGCAGTCGGGCGATCACGTTGGTCTTCACGAAGCCGTCACCGACGAAATGCAGAGCTTTGAAGGTCAGGGTGCGCGGCACGCTGTAGTAGCGCTCCAGGTCCAGTTCCCCATGCTGCGAACTGCGCGGCAATTCCGCCCGAATGACGGTGGCTGCGGAATATCCGGCCAGTGTCTGTGCCTGGCGAGCGGAGCGTTTCTGGAAAGACTCAAGGGCAAGATCCGCCGACATCTGCGGACGCGAGACCACGGGCACCAGATCGGGGGTGGACACACCCAGCCCGGCCAGCCTGGGAACGCTCTCGCCGGGGGCGGATGCCGCAGCGACCGGTGTGGCCAGCGCGGCCGCGGGGCCGAAGGACTGGGCCGCCGAAACACCAGACAACACTGATCCTAGAACCAAAAATATGACTGCTGAAGGTTTCATGGAAAATATGGAATACATACTTTTATAACAGGATTCCCGGTAATTTGAAAAGTGACAAGCGGTACACCGCGCAGCCCCAGGTGTCATAATCGGAGGTTCGCGGGCCTAACTCCGCACGTTCGTGTGATTGCGCGCCGGGTACCGGACGGTTAAGATTCCTCCACTCCCATGTCTTCAGTAATCTCGACCGAACCCATGCCTTCCGAACCTGTGTCTTCCGAACCCGTGTCCACCTCCGCGCCCGAACCCTCCGTCCAAGTCTTCGCCGTTTACGGTGTTGAGCCCGAGATTCAGGCCTACGCCATGGCCAGGTATTCCCGCTCGGCGCTCTCGATGAAAGAGGCGCTGAAAGAGATTACGCAGCAGAAGGCCGAGAAGTTCCTCAACACCTTCTACTTCCAGTACGGACACCGTTCGATTGCGGATCTTGCGCACATCGCGCTGGCCATTGAGCGGCTTTCGATTCTCGCCGCCATCTTGGTCGCCGATGAGCAGCGCTGGGACGGCCAGGAGCGCTCCACCCGCTACCAGGATTTCAAGCGCAGCGGCTACACCACGCCCCAGTTCGGCGAGGATATCGGTTCGCGAGCGCTCTACCGTCAGACCGTCGATCAACTGTTCGTCGATTACGAGCAACTCTCGGAGACGATGTTCCAGTATCTCGCCGGGATCACGCCGAAGCCCGCCGAGATGAAGCAGGATGCTTACGAGCGTACGTTGCGTGCCCGCGCTTTCGATATCTCGCGCTATCTGCTGCCGCTCGCCACCAACACGTCGCTGGGGGAAATCGTCAACGCCCGCACGCTCGAATCGCAGGTTGCGCATTTGCTGTCACAACCCCACAAGGAGGTTCGCGATCTCGGGGTGTTGCTGAAAAAGGCGGCGCTATCGCCGGCGTACAACGCGAACGAAGAATCGCTGCAGGCGCTAGTCGCAGAGATCCGCGCCGTTTCACCCGCGCTTGCCGATCGCGCTGAGCAGGAACTGCTGCGTGAGGTGCGCGTGGCGCCCACGCTGGTCAAATACGCGGACCCGAATCCGTACGAGATTGAGACTCGCCGCGAACTTCAGCAGGCTGCCGCCGAGTTGATGCAGGGCGCGGCGATCGAGCCGGCGCCGCTGGTCGATCTGCTGGACGCTGATCCGCTCGAAATCGAACTCGCTGCAACCCTGCTCTATGGCCAGTGTCACTACTCGTGCCGGCAGATTCGCCAGGCGGTCGAAGCAGTAGGTGAAGCGCGCCGCCGGGAAATTATCGACTTGGGCCTGCGCCACCGCGGCAAGCACGACGAGTTGCTGCGCCCGTTTTCTGCCGGACAGCAGTTTCGCTTCGACATTCTCATGGACATTGGCGGCTTCCGCGACATGCACCGCCATCGGCGCTGCGTTCAGATCATGCAGGACTTCACCACCGCGCACGGCTATGACACGCCGCCGGAGGTCGGGGCTGCTGGAATCCGGGCGACCTATGAATCCACCATGAAGCGGGCCGAAGATGTAGTCAGAAAGCTTTCCGCTGCCGGAGGCGAAGAAGCCCAGCAGAATGCGCAGTACGCCATCCCACTCGCTTTCCGCAAGCGCACGCTGTTCAAGATGGATTTTGCCGAGGCCGTTTACATTTCCGAGCTGCGCACCACACCCGCTGGCCACGCCTCCTACCGCAACGTCGCCTACGCCATGTACGAGGCGGTGGCGAAGAAGTATCCCGCCCTGGCCCGGTACTTCCGCGTAGTTGATGTGCGCGAGCCGGTGGACTTACTCAACAGATGATTCTCGTGTGGCGCGGGCACTCTTGCCCGCGAAACGCGTGCCCGACCGAGAAGATAGCGGTGGAAGTGTCTTCCTTCTTCGCCGCTGACGATTAGGACGAGCGTCTCGCCGTCCAGCCGGGTGCGGGGGCGCCCGGCGCTCCACAACCGGCGCTCCACAAATTGACGCCACTCAATTCCAAACTCTAGAATCACCTCACCCATGCCCCTCTACGAATACCAGTGCAAGAAGTGCAAACATCGCTTTGAGAAGATCCAGAAGTTCTCCGACAAGATGCTCACAAAGTGCCCCGAGTGCGGAGGCTCGATCGAGCAGATGATTTCGGCCCCGGCCGTGCAGTTCAAGGGATCAGGCTGGTACGTGACCGACTACCCGAAGAAGAGTTCGGCTGCGCACACATCGTCCTCCGAATCCGATGGCGGCTCGAAGGAGTCCAAGGATTCGAAGGAGACGAAAGAGACGAAGGAATCGAAGAAGGACGACAAGCCTAAGTCCGACACCTCGCACAAGAAGCACAAGAGAGACTGAGATCCTGCACCCTGAATCCTTCTGTCCCTGTCCGCATCTAACACAACTGCAATAGTCGTTACAACGACTAAATGGAGCGAGCATCATGATCACCATCCGGCACAGCATCGAACGCGGCGGCGGAGACTACGGCTGGCTGAAGACCCACCACACCTTCAGCTTCAACGACTACTGGGATGAAAAATGGATGGGCTTCCGGTCGCTGCGCGTGATCAACGAAGACTTTGTCGCGCCCGGCGGCGGTTTCCCGACGCATCCGCACCGCGATATGGAGATCATCACCTACATCCTCTCCGGCAAACTCGAACACAAGGACAGCCTCGGCACAGGATCGGTGATCCTTCCCGGCGACGGCCAGCGCATGACGGCCGGCCGCGGCATCCGGCACAGCGAATTCAATCCGTCGACGACGGACTCCGCCCACCTGCTGCAGATCTGGATTCTGCCCGACAAGCAGGGGCACGAACCCAGCTACGAGCAGAAGAGTTTTCCGGAAGCCGAGAAGCGCGGCAAGCTCCGCCTGATCGCCTCGAACGATGGCGCCGACGGCTCGGTGAAGATCAACCAGGATGCGAAGCTCTTCGTCTCACTGCTTGCCCCGGGCGAAGAAGTGAAGCATACGCTGGGAGCGAAACGCCACGCCTGGGTGCAGGTTGCCAAGGGCGAAATCGAACTGAACGGCGAGAAGTTGAATCAGGGTGATGGCGCGGCCGTGAGCGACGAAGCCCTGTTGCGAATCAGAGCCACCAAAGAGGCGGAAGTCCTTCTGTTCGATCTGGCGTAAGTAGATCACGTAGGGACAGCCGCCCTCGGCTGTCCCTACGCGCACTTTGAAATTCCCACCACTCCCATCAGTCTTCCTGTCACACCCTTGTCGGCGCGGAAGCTGAACAACAAATCTGGGTGGCAGGCGGTGCACAGAGCGGACGCCTCGATATTCTTGGCGATCACACCCGCGTCCAGTAGCTGCCGCCGGTTCGCTTCCACCAAGTCGAGGAAGAGCTTCACCGGTAACTCGCTGTGTCCGGGAGCGCGCGCCGTCAAAAACAGCAGCGGATACCTCTCGCGAACCGGGTCGGACTCCTTCACCTCGCGGAAAAGTTCTGCCGCATACGCAAACTGAGTTTCGAACTTGTTGCGCACTTCTTCGCCGACCTCGTAGCAGCACCCGTGTACGCCCGGCCCAACTGCTGCGACCAGATTTCGCGGATTGCTCCCGAAGTGCCGCCGCATCTCGCCGACGCCCTTCTCCACGATTCGCTTCCCTGTGCCGCGCCAGCCCGCGTGGAACACACCCACGGCCCGCCGTTTCTGGTCCACCACGATTACCGGAAGACAGTCGGCAGTCTGCACGGCCAGCAGCAACCCTGGGACATCGGTGATCAGTCCATCGCCGACCAGAATCTGCTCGGGTACGTGCTCGACACGATGGATCAAGTCAGAGTGAATCTGTCGCAGGGTAACGAGGGGCCAGCCTTTGCGCCCGTTTCCAACCCCCAGCCTTTTGAGGAAGAGTTCGCGGTTGCGCTCGACCGCCCTGCGGGAGTCGTGCTGCGTGAATCCAAGATTCAGCGCATTTCCGCCGTACGCACGCGACACTCCCCCGCGCCGCGTCGAGAACGCATGCACCAGCCAGGGCAGCTTGGACACATTGTCGGAATGCAGAGGTTGTAGTTTGTTCGTTGCGAGGCCCTTGGTCACCACTCTTCGATCATACCGGAACGCGCTCCCGCGACACGCAGCAGAGGCAGGATGGTTCTTCCACATTTGCAGTCGTGAGCGACGTGCTGTTTTGATTGGGGCTTCAGTTTTCCGACTTGATTCGCGCCAGCGTCCTGATGACGGAGACGTCTTCAGGTCCATTTACGCTGATCCGCACCCCTGTCCCTTCCGCATACCGCGGCGCTTCCGCGATGATCTTCCGCACTCGCGCCGGAAGCGGGCTTTGCTGGGCCGCCGTCACCGCCTTGTCGCCCAGAACCAGCGCGGCTTGAAAGGAGCCTCGAAGTGGGATCAGATAGACGATCGTCCGTTCCCCGTGCTTCAGGCGCAGCGACCATCCTGCCTTGGGAGAATAGGATTTCCACTCCTGGACATCGATCTGGTTCTCTCGTGCAAGATCGCTGGCCAGTTCGTCCCAAAGGGCTTTAGTGGGACCCAAAGCAGCGGCCAGTTCATCGTTACTCGGCCTCTCCGATTTGCCGACGAAAGCATTGGGCGAGACAGCTGAGGCTGGGCTTTTCGCCTTCGTTTTCCTGGCTTTCACGCCCTCAACTGTACGCGCGATTACTTCTTTTTGACCATCTCCACGTCAATCTGGATCTTGACGTTGTCTCCGACTACGGCCTCGCCCGTCTTGAGGAGGTTGTTGTACATGAGCCCAAAATCCTTGCGGTTGATGGTGGTGGTCGCCGAAAATCCGCGCCGCACGTTGCCCCAAGGGTCGTTCAGTTCGGGCGTCGGGCCCTCAACGTCAAGCGTCACCTCGCGGGTCGTGCCGTGAATGGTCAGATCGCCAATCACCTGCAGCTTGCCGCCGGCGTTCGAAATGCGTTTGGACTTGAATTCCATCGTTGGATATTTCTCAACGTCGAAGAAGTGGGGACTCCTCAAGTCCTTATCCCGGGCTTCGACTCGCGTATCGACGGAACTGACGTCGATGGTTGCCGACACCTGGGACTGCGTGATGTCCTTCTCGCTCAAAACTGCGCTGCCGGTCACCTTCGTAAAATTCCCGCTGACGTTCGAGATTGCCATGTGCCGGACCGTAAACTGCGCGGTCGAGTGGTTGGGATCTATCGTCCAGTTTGAGATTTGTGCGAGTGCAGAGAGACTCGCGAAAAGAGTTACGGCCGAGATTGCACCCGTCCATTTAGCTGTTTTCAGCATGACCGATCTTTATCCTTGATATTGAGTTTTCCAGGATGTTCCAACAGATTCTACTTTTGGGATAGGAATTTTCCGACGTGTCGCAGAATCAGAACAGTATTGAGATGTGAAGGGATCTATCAACGATGCAAAATCCGTATCCGCCCGCGTACTGGCTCACATCCCCGATTCCCGACTGGCGCTTGCCTGCGACTGGTAGTGTACGAAATTTGATCAAACCACAAAGGGCACGAAGTCAAACGAAGGCGTGAGGTTCAAGGGTTCCTTCGTGTACCTCCGTATCCTTCGTGGTTAACTCACGACACCACCCTGTGGTCAGACCGTTTGCTCCGCCCTCCAGTCCGGCGCTATAGTTTTAGAGCCCATGTTTACCGATTTCACCGTCACCGATCGCTGGACGAAGAAGCAAGTGCACTGCTTGTATCAGGCCCTGGTGGTCGCCATCGCGACCCGCCATGCCGACGCCGTGGACATCAAGTTCCTCGTGGAGGGCCGCGCGGTTTGGGTTGCCCTGCCCCATCCGGCCTGGGTTGAGTACAAGAATCGGACCGGCAAGACCATCACCGACGCGCTGGCAAAGGGAATCGCTGGCCATTTCCTGAAAACGGCCCTGGAATCGGGTGAGGGCGTAGGCCGCGAGATGTATTCGCTTACGGTTGATGAAACGCTCAAACACCTGGAGGCAGTTGTGGCCGCGGGCGATCTTCCGGTGGCTGCCGCACGCTAGCCCAGCCCTTTGTTTTTCAGAGGTTTGCGCCCCGCGCCGTAGCTAACATCACAACCGGCTGTGATCCCAAACACTTCTTCCCCCGTCGCACGCGGGGATAATCGAGTGGCCGTCACGGAGAGGACCTGAAATCACGTGGCGGTTCGCTCTTGGATTCGGCACTTGGAAAGATCCCTCCGAATGAGGGACAATGTTGGCCCTGTCCTGGGTGGTACGGGCAGACTCTTCGTATCGCCACGCCTTCTGCCCGCGTGTCATCTTCCATGGCGCGGTATGGGATCGCGCAGATTGCTGTCCGAGGAGATCATTGTTATGTCCAGTCTTACTTTGGATGTGGAAACCATGAACGAAACGAAGCATAAACGTTTGGCCGAGTGGGTCGAGGAGACTGCCCGGTTGTGCAAGCCGGATCGCGTTCACTGGTGTGACGGCTCCCACGAGGAATATCAGGCCATGCTGCGCTTGATGATCTTGTCCGGCACCGCGATCCCGCTCGCCGAGGATAAGCGCCCCAACAGCATCCTCGTCCGCTCGAATCCTGCTGACGTCGCCCGCGTTGAGGACCGCACCTACATCTGCGCCCGGACCAAAGAGGACGCCGGTCCCACCAACAACTGGGAAGATCCCGACAAGATGAGGCAGAAACTCAACGGCCTCTACGCCGGAGCGATGACGGGACGCACCATGTACGTCATTCCCTACAGCATGGGCCCCATCGGTTCGCCGATTGCGAATATAGGCGTCCAGATCACCGACTCGGCGTACGTGGTAGCCAACATGCACATCATGGCCCGGGTTGGCACGCGCGTGCTCCAGGTTCTGGGCGCAGATGGCGACTTTGTGCGCGGGCTGCACTCGGTGGGTGCGCCGCTTGGGCCCAACGATCAGGATTCACCGTGGCCCAACAACGCGCAGGACAAATACATCTGCCATTTCCCGGAGACGCGCGAGATCTGGTCCTACGGCTCGGGCTACGGCGGCAATGCATTGCTAGGCAAGAAGTGTCACGCGCTGCGGATTGCCTCGGTGCAGGCGCGCGACGAGGGCTGGATGGCGGAGCACATGCTCATCCTGAAGATGACCAGTCCCTCGGGACAGGTCAAGTACATGACCGGGGCGTTTCCCTCTGCCTGCGGCAAGACCAACCTTGCCATGCTGATTCCAACCATTCCGGGCTGGAAGATTCAGACCGTGGGCGACGACATCGCGTGGATGAAATTCGGCGCCGATGGCCGTCTGTACGCCATCAACCCCGAGCACGGCTTCTTCGGGGTTGCGCCCGGCACGAGCATGAAGTCGAACCAGAACGCCATGCTGACCGCGACCAGGAACTCCATCTTTACCAATTGCGCCATGACCCCGGACGGCGACGTCTGGTGGGAGCAAATGACCGACACCAAGCCGCCCGAGTTGATCGACTGGCTGCGTCGCCCGTGGACGCCCGCTTCTCCACGCAAGGCGGCGCATCCCAATGCCCGGTTTACGACCCCGGCGAGTCAGTGCCCCGTCATCGCTCCAGAATGGGAGGACCCGAAGGGTGTGCCGATCGACGCGATCCTCTTCGGTGGCCGCCGAGCCGGCGTAGTCCCACTCGTGACCGAGTCCTTAACTTGGCAGCACGGAACATTCTTAGGCGCGACTGCAAGCAGCGAAACCACTGCTGCGGCCGTCGGCAAAGTCGGCCAACTCCGCCGCGACCCCATGGCCATGCTGCCGTTCTGCGGCTACAACATGGGCGACTACTTTGGACACTACCTCGATATCGGGAAGCGTCCGGGCGCCAAGCTGCCCAAGATTTTCTATGTGAACTGGTTTCGCACCGACGAAAACGGCAAGTTCCTCTGGCCCGGCTACGGTGAGAACAGCCGTGTGCTGAAGTGGATCTTTGAGCGTTGCGATGGAAAGGTTCACGCGGTCGAGACACCGATTGGCCGGCTTCCCGAGCCCGCCGACCTTGATACCAACGGGCTCGACCTGCCCGCTGCCAATGTCGCGAAGCTTCTCAGCGTCGATGTCGACGGTTGGCTAGCCGAAGTCCCGCTCATCCGCGAACACTTCGCCAAGTTCGGCAGCCATCTTCCGGAAGGCCTGAACCGCGAGATTGCGGAGTTGGAAGATCGGCTACGGAAGGCGAAGAAGTGAACAGCGTTTGGTCGCGCGCCTGAAACAAAAACCCGGGAGCTCGTTCCCGGGTTTCTTCTTGCTCGGCTCGAGTGTAATCCGAGACTCAGAGACCAGGACAAGCCATCCGCCAGAAGTCTGTGCTTAAATCGGATTATGTTCGCACGGAAAGTCCGCGTGGAGTATCGTCAGGGCGAGTTGCTTCAACCCTGCCCCTTGAAGTGGCTCGACAGTTTCAGCATGCGCAATTTCACCAACGCTACCGTCTTCGATGACACTCTGCCGGTTGCCGATGGGATCATGGAAATCGGAACTCACGTCCCACTCGACCAACTGAGAGACGCGATGGAGGACTGGTTCCATCGCAAAAGCTACCTGCCCAAGGACGGAACGCTCGTTTTGACTCAGAACTGAGGCCCGCCGCCGAGGCTGGTGGTTTTCTCGGATTTGAGCTGGCGCGCGAACAATCGAACGATCATGCCGTCGAATCGCGTCCCACTCAGCTTTTCGAGTTCCACGATGGCCTGCTCGTGCGTTTTTGCCGGAGCGAAGGAACGATCGCTTGTCATATTCACGTAGGCGTCCGTAACCGCCAAGATCCGCCCCCAGAGCGGAATCGTTTCACCGCGCAGGCCAAACGGATACCCCGATCCGTCGAAGGCTTCGTGATGGGCCTCCACCGCCTGTTCGACGGCCCGGTTGCCCGGGATCGCCCGTAACACCTCGGCCCCCCATTGCGCGTGGCCTTTGACTACCGAAGACTCATCTTCCGTCAGGGTGCCGGCTTTATTCAGAATGCGTTCCGAGACAAACAGCTTGCCCACGTCATGCACGCGCGCCGCAAATTTCACCTCCGCCACTTCCTGCGGAGGCAGATTCAGGCCCTGCGCGATCAGCCCGGCATAGTGCGCGCACTGCTCACCGTGCCCGGAAGCATGGAGCTCCCTTAGCTCTGTCGCACGTGCCAGAGTCTCGATCGCTTCCTTCAGGGCATGCTGGTCGGTTGCATCGTCACTGCCACAGAGCTTGTGCAGGGTTTCGACCAGTTCTTCCAGATGCTCCGGGCCATTGTGTTCGCGCTGCAGAAATCCTTCGATGTAACCGAAAACCAGTTGTTGCTGCACCGTAGAACCTGCCCGATCGGGGAATGGTTCCGCCGTGGCAACATGGTTCCCGCCTGTCTTCTTGGCCACGTACATGCCGGCGTCGGCAACGCGGATCAGATCCTCGACGGCAAACCCGTGCACGGGGAAACAGGCCACCCCGAAACTGCCTGTGATGTGATGTTCCTCCAGCATCGGATCGGTGGCCAGCCACAAACGCAGTCTTTCCGCCAGGACCTGCGCCTGCTCAATGCCGGTTTCCGGCATCAGGATGATGAATTCGTCCCCGCCGTAGCGTGCGACCACGTTCGACTGCCGGCATTTTTGTTCCAACAGTCGCCCCACGCGCGCCAGCACAAGATCGCCTTCCAGGTGTCCGAGCGTGTCATTCACCTCTTTGAACTTGTCCAGATCGATCAGCACCACCGAGAAAGGCCGGCCCGAACGCGAGGCGCGTTTCCATTCCGAACTGAGCGCCTCCCAGAAGAAGCGCCGGGTCTTGATACCGGTCAAGCCGTCAGTGATCGACTGCTGCTGCAGTTTCTGGAAGACGAAGGAGTTGTGCAGGGCCGTCGCCAGCAGATCGGCCAGCGTGTTCAGAATCAAAACATCCTGCGGATGGAAGGCGTTCTCGTTTCGGCTCTCGACGTTCAACACGCCCAGCAGCGTTTCGCCATAGCTGATCGGAAGGCAGAGCACCGCGCGCGATTCCGGCAGCACGCCCGCCAACTGTCCCTGGCCGGCGTTCTGCACCAACGCGCTCTCGCCGGTACGGGCGACCCGTCCTAAAATGCCACTGCCCACGGAGATCCGCCTTCCCAGCGCTTGCGACGTCGTGCCTGCCTCGGCCTTGATCTCGATGTCCTTGGTGGCGTAGTCCATGATGCCGATGCCGATGTGATCGTAGCGGAAGTTCTTCTGGATCTCGCGCACGATGTCGTCCATCATCTGTTCGGCGTCTTCGCTCGAGATGGCGGTCTTCGAAATGTTGTTCAGGAACGCAAGGTGCTTGACCCGCCGCTGTTCCTCCGCAAATAACCGCGCATTCTCAACCGCGACTCCCAGCTGACCGGCGGCGGTTCGCATGACCTCCAAGTCCTGTTCGAGATACTGAAACTCTCGTTCGGTGCTCAACGCTGCCATCACTCCCGCTGGCTTCCCGCCCAGCAGAATGGGCACTGCACAGAACGATCGCGCGGGCCGCGGAGGAACGACCTCCACTCCCAGTTTGGCTCGCATCTGTTCCAGGTCGGATTGAATCAGCATCGGCTGCCCCGTCCGGATGATGTATTCGGTCAGCCCGTTCGCAGCCTTGCGCGAGCGTTTCGGAAGGATCTTCCCACCTTCCACTTCCAGCTCGAAATGGATCTCATCTTCCTCCTGGAACGCGATGTAGAAGTTACTGGTGTCGAAAATCTGTCCCAGCTCAACTTGCACGGTGCGCAACACCTCGTCCTGGTCCAGATGGGAGCTAATCGCCTGCCCGATCTCGGTGAGCAGCTCATATTCCTTGGTGCGCCGCTCCGCTTCGTGCATGACGACATAGTTTTCCAGCGTCAGCGCAATCTGCAGCGAAAGCCCGATCAGCAAACGAAGGTTCGACGAGCCGAACATGCGCCGTTCCGCATGCGGAAACAAAATGACGCCAAAGTTGTGTTCCCGCGTTTGCAGGCTCACCGCCATCAGGTCTTTAATTCCCTCCGCCAGCAGCGTCTCCTTGAACGCTTCAAACTTCCCACCCGGAAGTGCCGGCAGAGGCTCTCCCATGTCAGCGAGATTCCCGAAAGTCACGACCCCGCCGCGACGGTAGGCGAGCTCGGTGATGTAGTCGCCGGCCTGCGACTTGTGCAACTTCTCCAGAAATTCCTGCGAAAACCCTTTCTGCACGGAAGGAACCGTACCCCTCCACTGCTCGGAAATGAAGACGATGGCCCGCCGCGAAGGCAGCGGCGCTACCAGCCGTTCCAGAAAGCTCTGCAGACTCGGAATCAGTTCGTGACCCGACAGCAGCCGCCGGGGGTCCACGCCCAACGTTGAGAACGCCAGCGCGTTCTCCTGCACCGCATTGCGCTCGTTTTCAAACAGCACCATTACCATCGCGATGGCCAGCAGCATTTGCGGAATCGGACCGAGAAAATCTCCCAGTCGTCCAAACAACTCGAGGTAGGGCTGCCGTAATTGTCCCGCTCCCATCAACGCACCCCACAGCGCCAGAGAAAATGCCAACATCCGAAACGCCATGGAGTTCTTGCGGAAAGCGTAGCGATAAAAGTGAAACGAGCTGTACAACAGCACTGCCGCGAGCCCTACTTCCAGCCGGTACCACGGAAGTTTGACCTTTTCGGTGAACGCACCGTCGACCAGATGTGCGCGCAGGTTCACATACGTTAAGCCAATCCCGGTCAGCGCCAGTGCGGTGTCATACCACTTCAGCTGAAACGGCTCGCGCATCAGCCGGGTCGAGACGCAGATGCAGATCGCCATCCCTACCAACAGCAGGTTGCTCACGAAAAACAGCAAGGCCGAAGGCCGCTGGAAGTACTCCACGGCCTCAATCGCATAATGCAGAGTGTAGGCGGCCCATGCCAGCTGCCAAGCCCGGAAATAGCTGTGGCGGTTCTGCTCGTACAGGTAGGTGAAAACCAGAAATACCAGCAGGGCGACAGCCCCGGGAATAATGACCAGACCTGTGGTTACGCTATTCATTGCGACTCTGCCACCTGACGCCGAACCCGCCGGAGCCTTCTCTTGGATTTCATCCTGTCACAACTAGACAGTCCGAAACAATAGTGAGTCTTTCTGGCTGGTTCCGTTCCTGGGTACCGATTATCAAAGAGTATCTTCCTATAAGATGTAGGGGTACCAGTGAGATCGCGGGCCTACAGGTTACCTTCGTAATCCACCGGTAACCATGCGTCGGGCTGACAACCGTATCCAGAAAATGGTAGGTGAGGTCTCAGAGCCCAGAGCGTAATCTACGTTCCGCTATACTCAGAATTTATGCTTCGTGTTCGATTCGCACCGTCTCCTACGGGTTTTCTGCACGTTGGCAGCGCCCGGACCTTCATCTTCAACTGGCTCTACGCCCGTCGCAACGGTGGAACCATGGTTCTCCGCCTCGACGACACCGACGTCGAGCGCAACACGGAAGCCTCGGTCAACTCCATCTTTGAGGGCCTGCGGTGGCTCGATCTGGGCTGGGACGAAGAATACAAGCAGTCCGAGCGGCTTGCGCTCCACCGGCAGATGGCCGATGCCATCTTTCAAAAGGGACTCGCCTACCGCGACTTCACGCCCGCTCACACCGGCGACAGCGAGAAGTCCGGTCCGGTTAAGGTCGATCCCAAGGATCTGCGTGTGGATACGGTCGCCTCGCCGCCGTCAGTCACGGTTCGAATCACGCACGTTCCGACCGGCACGGTTGTAGCCTCGAACGACGAAAGATCAGAGGCGAAGAACCGCGAAAAAGCCCTGCTCATGCTTCGCGAGCGGCTGAGCGAGGGGACGCGCGGCACCTGGCTCTTCAACCCCGGCATGCGCGAGCTCTCCCGCGCGGAAAGCGACCGCCGTGCCGCGGCTGGAGAATCCTTCGCCCTCCGCTTCCGCGTCCCCCGCGGTCTTGGAGAAGAAGTCCGTTTCACCGACGCTGTGTACGGCGAGCAAGTCAAAGCCGCCGACGACATCGAAGACTTCGCACTCCTCCGCAGCGACGGCATGCCAACGTATCACCTGGCATCGTGTGCCGATGACGTGGATCTCAACATCAGCCACATCATCCGCGGCCAGGACCACCTCTCGAACACCTACAAGCACGTTTTGATCTTTGAAGCGGCGGGCGGCAAGGCGCCCCAGTTCGCGCATCTCCCCCTGCTCGTTGCGCCCGACGGATCGAAGCTCTCCAAGCGCCGCCACGGCCCGGTCGTCAGCGTGACTACCTACCGCGACGCCGGCTTCCTCCCCGGAGCCTTCATTAATTTTCTATGCCTGCTAGGCTGGTCGCCCAAAGACGATCGCACACACATGTCCCGCCAGGAGTTGATTGACGCCTTCTCCCTGGAAGGCATTAACCGCGCCAATGCGGTGGTGAACTTCAAGGAACCAGCCGCAACACCCGAAGAAACCTTCGATCCCAAAGCTATCTGGCTGAATGCAGAGCGCATCCGCGCCCTTTCCATCGACGACCTCAGCGCGCGCTTGCTCCCCATCGTCCATGCCGCCGGACTCCAGACCACTCCCGAGAAGATGCGTGCCATCACCCCGCTCATCCGCGAGCGCATCAAGCTGCTGCGCGATGTCCTGACCGCCGCCGACTTCTTCTTCGTCGACCAACTGCCGCCCTACGACCCCGCTGAGCTCATCCCGCAGAAAGGGGACGCCGCCATGGCGCACAAAGTTTTGACCCGAGCCCGCGAGGTCCTGGCCCAAACCGAATTCAAGCACGACCCCCTCGACCAAGCCCTCCGCGCCGCCGCGCAGGAGTTCGGCCTAAAAGCCGGACAAATGTTCCAACCCATCCGAGTAGCCGTCTGCGGAAGGAAGAACGCCCCACCGCTGTTCGAGACACTGGAAGTGGTAGGTAAAGAGAAGACGCTCGAGCGAATCGAGCAAGCGATTCAAAAATCCCAATAGCCCCCAAGGGTCGATGGAGCGACGGGCGTCCTCGCCCGTCCAGCCCCGCTGACTTCACCCCAGTGTGGCAGGCTGCCGAAAGAATCCTGGTTTTGGTGGCGTCGCGCGAGCGCTCCGGAGTCGGGGCTGCCCCGCCCCGATGATGCAGGGAATTTACAAATCGATACCAGATTATTCATTGACAACCCCAAAATGTGAGGTACCATTCCGCTACTGAAGTAGGCCGTTTGCATGCGGCCTTGAAATTAGGCGTAAAGAGTCCGCGCCAAAGTGCGGGCTGCCTTCCCCACCCTCAGTTACATATCGACTCGGGCCCGAGATTTTGCACCCACAAGAGTACTGGGCTGCAAATCTCAATCAGGCGTGTGCGGCCTGTATTCAAGTTTGTATGGCAGCACATGCAATTGGTCTTGGGGCGTCCCCGTGACCGAAGCGAATATGTCTACAGCGACACCAGAGGAGAATCAAATGAAACAAAATTCCAGATTCATCTCAAGGAGCTTGCTCTCAGCGACCATGCTCTTTATCTTCGCGACCGCAGCACTCGCCGCGAATACGCGACCCCGGCCAAGTGTCCAGCAAGGCATAGGCTATGGCGGTGCGGCGACGGAAGTGGTCTTGAGCGATCTCCCGGATGTCACGGCGGCAGACTTGGCCGCTACCAAGCCGGAAGCGTCTCCCCGCAACCCGCATTTTACAGATGCCCAGTATGGGGCCGCGAAGCTGGCTGCCTTACACCACGGCATCAGCTCCCGACCGCAGGACGCTGCCCGTCAACTAATCCCCAGAAATCCGGCGATAAAGGCCGCGTCGACCGATACTCCTGGGGCTTTCGTTGATTTTTTTGGCGCAAGCCAGGGCTGCAATGGCCTAGGCTGGACTCCGTCCGATATGGGCCTGGCAGTGAGCTCGCTCTATGTCGTACAGGTCGTCAACGAGTGCGTTACGGTGTGGAGCAAGGCAGGCGCACTACTCTCCGGCCCCAAGGATCTCTGCGGCATTTTTGGCCTGCCTGCGAATGCCGGAAGTCACGGCTGCTTCGATCCACGTGCACTGTATGACGCTCAGGCGAACAAATTTGTCATTAGCGCTAGCTACCAGGATGGCACGGGAACCGCCTATATCCTGATTGCGGCGGCGGGCAAACCGTCGGGCGCCTGGCACTCCCATAAGATTGTAAGAGGCGCCGGGCTGGCCGATTATCCGACGCTTGGGCAGACTGCCTACATCAACAATCCCAACAACTCGCTCATCACCGTCTGCGACAACTTCTTCGGCATTACCTTCTATGCCGAGTGCTTGCTCATGCCCAAGGCCGGTGTGTACGGCAAATTAGGAGGCTTCCCGGTCTTCTTTGGCTTCTCGCTCGGCGGCTTGCCTCTGGATACGCTCCAGCCGGCCAACGTCTATGAGCTTTCCGACAATCCACGCGCCCAGTTCGCGGTCGATAGCGTCAACTACAACGGCGGCGACGGCTTTTGTGACGCAAACCATACCTTCGATCAGGGCCTGGTGGTCTGGGCCTTTTCCGGCGCAACTGCCGGTCAAGCCAGAGCCGCTGGCTGGTATACCGGCTGTAACACCAGCGCGTACTCGTTCCCGGGTTCGGCCGACAACGCCGGGTTCTGTTCCGCCTGCATCGAGACTCTCGACAATCGAATCAGTGGAATGGTGTACTACTCCCAGGGCGAGCTCTTTCCCACGATTGACACCAACAATGGGGCCGCCAGCGCAGTCCTGGGCTGGAAGGTACATCCGTACCTTGACGATAACGGCTTCGGCTGCACGGGGGGCGTGAATTGCCCCTTAATCACCGCTGTTACCATCGAGCAGGAGTATTGCTATGACTGCGGCGGTGGGAATAGCTTTGAAGCGTACTTCGGGGACGTAGCGCCCAACCCGGAGAACGACTGGGTGATGTTCGCCACATTTTCAGGTACGGGCGTCTCCCCGGGACAATTCTATACGTCGAACCGCGTGAGCTGGGCAACTCCTTTCCATGATGGCGGCATTTACAGCTGCGTGAACGATGCCGCGTACACTCAGGGCCGCTGGGGAGACTACGGCGCGGCGGCACCGGACGACCCGGGAACGAACCTCAAGAATGCCGCGGCTGTCTGGGGCAGTGGCATGTACGTCCAGCCCAGCGGCGCCTGGGGTACGTGTGTCGCGGGAGTCCGTCCCCAGGACGGACCGTAGTCCCAGGGATCGGCCAGAGAGAGCGTATATTTCAGTCCGGGCAGGGCCAGCATCCTGGCTCGGCCCGGATTTTTTGGGATACCTTTTGGGGCGAGAACCCGCTCGGGCCGTTCCGCGTGATTGTTAATTCATTCGGTCTGAAAGCCGCGATAGCGTCGCGAGCGACTTTCATTCCCCAGGAGGGATGGGCGTGCGTCGTCATGCATGGCGTTTAACAACGCTGGTTTTCGTGTTAGGGGTTGGGTTCACGGCGAGTCTGGCGCATGCCCAGAACCAGGCGCCGGTCGCGTCCAGTCCAGCCGCCGAGAGCCCCGCCGCTGTTCACAGAGCGGAGGCCGAGGCAGACGATGTCAGCCCCGGCACACCGGTAATCACCCTCGAGGGGCTTTGCGATCCCGCGTCTGCTACGGCCATGACCCACAAAAAGCCTTGCCGAACCGTGATCACGCGCTCTGAGTTTGAGGAACTCGCGGAAGCCTCCGATGCCGATTCCGGCGCAGCCAGAACTCAGTTTGCCAATTTCTTCGCCAAATTCTCGTTGCTCGCCCGCGAGGCCCAAAAGCGAGGAATGGACCAGGACCCGGTTTTCCAGAGAAAGCTTGAACTCGCGCGGATTCAGCTGTTAGGCCAAATCCTGATCCGGGATCTACAGGCAAAGTCCAACCAGTTCACTCCGGGCGAGTTGGAAAACTTCTTTCGTGAAAATCCCGCGCTGTTCGAACAAGCCGCGATTCAGCGCGTGTACATCCCGAAAACTAAGTTCAAGGATCTGCCGAATGGTGTCCAGCAACCCATACCCGAGAGCGCGCCTGAAATGAAGCTGGTGGCCGAGGCACTCCTCGCACGTGCGCGGACGGGCGCTGATTTCGAGACGCTTCAGAAAGAAGCACTGGACACCGCGAATCTGAAGGCAGAGCACGACGCCAACCTCGGCAAGATGTCGCGCGATCATTTACGGCGCACTCACCAGGTCGTATTCGATCTGAAGCCGGGCGAGGTTTCCGCGCTATTTGAGGAGCCAGATGAGGGTTACTACATCTATAGGATGGGTTCCAGAGAGATGCCCTCGTTTGAAGCTACTAAATCCGACGCTGCGACCGCGTTTCAGAAACGGCGCATGGATACCTGGATGAACAACATCACAGGCCCGGCGAAGATGAACCAGCAGTACTTCGGCGCAGCCGCCGCCGGGAGCAGCCCGGCACAGTGATTCTCGTGCTTCAACCCGGTATTACCCCACGTACCGCAGCGCTTCTACAATATTCATTCGCGATGCCCGGCGAGAAGGAACGACTGCGCTCGCCCCGCCAACCAGAATCGCAACCAGTAACGGCAGGATTACGGTCGACAAGTTGATCTTTACAAAGACCGCAAAGATCACTCCTTGCGCCGAATGGGCAATCGCGTAAATCAGTCCGTAGGCCGCGAGGGTTGCCAGGAGCCACGCGCCCAGGCAAAGCGCCGCCGACTCTCCGACAAACAACGCCATGATCGTCTCAGGTGCGAAGCCCAGCGTCCGCAGCACAGCCACCTCGCGCGTGCGCTCCCGAATCGACATCGCAATCGTGTTCGCGGCCACCAGCAGAGAAGTAAACAGCACGGCCCCACAAATGCTGAGGATGAAGGCTTTCACGTTGCCCAGGGTTGCGACCATGTCGAGATCAAACGCATGTTCACTCTCGGCCCGGGTCGGTGCCGTCGAGTTGTGGAACAACTCGTCCACCTGGCGGGAAATGCGGCCCACATGTTCGGGAGAGTCCGCCTTTAACAGAAGAACTTCTGCCTTGTCGTAGTGGGCAGCCTCCTGCACGTATTTCCAGTTGAAGTAGATGACACCGGCGGGAAACGACCCCTTCACTGTGCCGCGCAAGGTCAGCTCCAGGTCGGTGGGGAACCTTTGGCCGCGCAGGAATATCTTATCTCCCAGCTTCCATCCCATTGTGCGCGCCAACTCGCGATCGGCAACGGCGCCCGCGGGGTCCTGTTGCCACGCCTTCACCTGTTCGCCAGGAATCTCGTAGTCATCGTAGACCTGCAGGAATTCGCTGGGGTCCGTGCCGATTTGGCCGAAGCCTTCTCCTTGGTCTTTGTAGAGCCCGTGAAAATGATTCATGGGCGCAACGCCCACCACGCCCGGCACTGCGCGAATCTTCTCCCGGTAGGAACTGGGCATGGCCGCGAAAAAAGAGACACGATGCCGGCAGACCAGCCGAAGCGCCGACCCCCGGGTCCATGACTCGTAGTAGAAACTCCTCCAGATCGAAGCCATGAAAGTCAGCAGCAGGAAGGAGAAGCCGAGGCTGAGAACCGTCAAGACAGTGCGCCGCTTGTTGCGCCACAGATTGCGGACGACAAACCGAGAGAGGGTCACGAGCAGCCCCTAGGCCATTAGACACCGTGCCGAACGCGTTTGTGCCGACATGAGACCGTGGAGGGCGTCTCGCCCGGCTCTCCAGCAGAACTAGTGTTGATCCCGAAACTGCTTGGCCCTCTGTCTTGCGTCCTCGGCCTCGCGCTGCATGCCTTTCGCCTGGTAGGAGTCCGCCAGGGCCTCTTCGTTGTCGGGATCGTCTCCGTTGTCGCGCTGCTTCAGGAAGGATGCGATGGCATCGTCATAGAGCTTCAGCTTGCTCTGCATCAGGCCCATGTCGTAAAACACGCTCTGATATTCGGGATCGAGCTGAGCCGTTCGCTTGTATTCCTCGAGCGCCTCCGAATACTTATTCTCAAAGGAGAAAACCGCAGCCAGTCCGGAGTGTGCGTCCGCGCTGTTCGGATTGAGTTTCAGAAGCTGTGTGAAAGCCTCGCGAGCCTGCTGCGGGCGCTTCAGCTCCAGTTCGGTGAATCCCAAAACATAGAAAGCGCCTTCATTACGCGGGTTCAGCTCGATGACCCGCTTCAGCTCCATTTCCGCTTTCGCAAAATCGCGCTTGATTACATAAGCGCGCGCCAGTTCGAAGTGGGCAGGTGCATAGTCAGGATGTTGGCGAACCACGGTCTCCAGCCGGGGGATCGCGTCATCCGTGTTGCCCACGGCTAAGGACTGGCGCGCGTGATCCATGGAAAAAATGTAGGCACGGGAACGGTGCAGCCAAGTGATGCCGCCAGCAACCAGCAACAGCCCGACAAGAAGCACAGCGACTCTGCGAAACGGCTCATCACGGGTGGGAGCTAAGCGAGCGATGAGCGCGCCCAGAATCAATCCGGAGACAAGCCCTCCGACGTGGGCGGCGTTGTCGGTGCGGCCCCACATCGCTCCGAAAACGAGGTTGTAGCCCGCGAACATCACTACGCTACGTAGCGTTCCCGCCACGGCGGCCCGGGGGAGAGAAAATTCCCCGAGATAGAACGATGCGATGAGCGCCCCGGCGATGCCGAAGATTGCTCCCGAAGCTCCAGCACTGAGGCCTGTGGGATGCCAAGCCGCGCTGGTTACGCTCGCGGCGACACCGGTGATCAGGTACACGGACCCAAATGTCCAATGACCGTAGAGCGATTCGGCCAGCCTGCCCAGGTCCCACAGGCACCACATGTTGAATCCGATGTGGATGATGCCAATGTGGACAAAGACGCAGGTGAGCAGTCGCCACCACTGGCCACTGACGGTAAGAGGCGCAAAATTGGCTTGCCATTGAACCAGTTCCTGCCAAGTGGGCTCCATGATCGAGACGCCGGCGAGCGCCATCGCGAGGAAGACCGCGACGTTGATCCCAAAAAAGGCCTGGGTGACGACCATGGATGTGGATTGCCGCCTCAGCCACGGCGCGGCCTCGACCCGCTGCACGGCGTTCTCCGGCTCTTCGCCGCGCTGCGCAGCTTCGTGCTGCACGCACCACTGGCAGATCTTCCTGCCGAACATGAGCGCGGGCAGCTTGCGGCCGCATTGAACACAATTTGCCATTGACGAAAATTTGGTTAAGAGCCACTACTCATGCTCTCGTTATAAGACTTTAGCAAACCTTATCAGCCCGCGTGGTAACCGCGAATCGGCTCCCCCGTATAAAATGGCAAGAACATGAGTCCTACGAGTCCATCCACCGACGCCGGGAAAAAGCCGTCGCCTGAGCCGACGCCCGCGCCCTCGAACTTTATTCGCGACACCATGATTCGCGACTTGGAAACGAAGAAGTACGGCGATGCCGTCCTCCAGACGCGTTTTCCTCCCGAGCCCAACGGCTACCTGCACATTGGCCACGCGAAGGCCATCTGCCTCGACTTCGGCCTGGCCGATGAGTTCGCCGGCAAGACCAACCTGCGCTTTGACGATACCAACCCGGAAAAAGAAGAGCAGGAGTACGTCGACTCCATCATGAAAGACGTGCGCTGGCTCGGCTTCGAGTGGGACGGGCTCTACTACGCGTCCGACTACTTCGACCAGTTGTATGAGTGGGCCATCAAGCTGATCAAGGATGGTAAGGCGTACGTCGATGACCTGACCGCCGACGAGATCCGTCAGCACCGTGGGACGCTGACCGAGCCCGGCAAGGACAGCCCGTATCGCAACCGGCCCGTTGCAGAGAATCTCGATCTGTTCGAACGCATGCGCCAAGGCGAGTTCCCGGACGGCACGCGCGTGCTGCGCGCCAAGATCGATATGACGTCGCCGAATCTGAACATGCGCGACCCGGTGATGTATCGCATCCTGCATGCCGAGCATCACCGGACCGGCGACAAATGGTGCATTTATCCGATGTATGACTACGCGCACGGGCAGTCGGATTCGATCGAGCGCGTCACGCACTCCATGTGCACGCTGGAATTCGAAGATCACCGGCCGCTCTACAACTGGTTCATCCAGCAGCTGGGAATTTTTCCGTCGCAACAGATGGAGTTCGACCGCCTCAGCCTCACCTACACGCTCCTCAGCAAGCGCCGGCTGCTGAAGCTGGTGCAGGAGAAGCACGTGAACGGGTGGGACGATCCGCGCATGCCGACGCTGTCGGGAATCCGGCGGCGCGGGTACCCGGCCGAGGCGATCCGGAATTTCTGTGCGGCCATCGGCGTGTCGAAGACGAATGGCACGCTCGAGTTGGCCATGCTGGAGCACTACATTCGCGAAGACCTGAACAAGCGAGCCCCGCGCGTCATGGCCGTCCTGCGACCATTGAAGGTAGTGATTGATAACTATCCGGAGAATCAGGTCGACGAAGTCGATGCGGTGAACAATCCCGAGGACGACAGCGCGGGCAAGCGCAAAGTGCCGTTCTCGAAGGTGCTCTACATCGAGCAGGACGATTTCCGCGAAGTTCCGCCCAAGCAGTACTACCGGCTGTCGCCCGGGCGCGAAGTTCGCCTGCGCTACGGATACTTCATCACGGCCAAGAGTGTGGTGAAGAACGACAAGGGAGAAGTGGTCGAGGTGCACTGTACCTACGATCCGGCGACGCGGGGCGGGAACGCTCCCGATGGACGCAAGGTGAAATCAACCATCCACTGGGTTTCGGCCGCGCATGCGATCGATGCGGAAGTCCGCCTGTACGACAAACTCTTCAGCAAGGAAGATCCCAACCAGGTGGAGGAAGGGCAGGAGTTCACCGCCAACCTGAATCCGCAGTCCCTGGATGTAATTTCGCACGCCAAGCTGGAGCCTTCGCTGGCCAACGCGCCGGTTGAGAGCCGCTACCAGTTCGAGCGGTTGGGATATTTCTGCGTGGACCCGGATTCAAAGCCCGGACGTCCCGTGCTCAACCGCACCGTGGCGCTGAAGGACACCTGGGCCAAGATCGAGAAGCGAGCAGGATCGTAGAGACGCGGCTTGCCGCATCTCTATTCAAGAAAAAACGGCTGGAATGATCCCAGCCGTTCTGGCCTTCGAACCCTTCGACACGCGCCTACTTCTTCAGCGTGCGGATGTGTTTCACGAGATCGCTGATCTGATCCTTGGAAAGCTTGCCATCGTAGGCCGGCATTTTGCCTTTGCCCTTGTCGATCACCGTGGTGAGCTCCGCGTCCGATTGCTTCTGAACTTCCGCAGAGCCCAGATCCTTAATCTTCAGGTTCTTGCCCATGGTGGTGTCGCCCGCACCGGTTGCGCCGTGGCAGGCTGCGCATTTCGCCTTGAAGTCGGCGCCACCATCCGCGAACGTGTAGGTCGAGAAGACCAGCGCCAGTGCAAGGACCGCAAGAGATGCTCTAAGAATGGTTTTCATTCGTACAATTCTCCTAGAATGATTGAGTTTAGGCGCCCGTTCGTAGTGAGCGCGGCCGCTTCCGCAACTTCCCTACTTCCTACCCGGATAGTGGCTACCCAGTTAGACGCAGTTTTCGTTGCAAAAGTTTACGGCAGCGTAAGATACCACAAAGCCAGTAAGTTACGCAGTCCTTTTCCAACCCAGGCATGGCTTCGCAGGTGGCCCTTCACCGCATCGGTGCCCTACTAAATTGTTCGCGGCCAGGAATCGGAACCGGGCCAAAAGCCACGCGACTCGGGGTGATATCCCGCAGTTGGGGGCGTGGCGGACCTCGTTGCGAAAGACAACAACCGAGTTAAGTATCGTCAGTTCAATTTGTTGCAGCTTTCGTTCCAAAAGGGAAGTTTGGCCACTCCGATGCCCTACCTACATCAGAGTTCCTTTGCGGAGCGTGTCTCTTGGAGCCGACATTCGTGGTGGTGGGCCTGAATCACCGGACGGCGCCGGTCGAGGTTCGCGAGCGCTTCTGGATGAGCGGATGCCGGCAAGCCGAGGCCCTGTCCATGCTGTCGCAGGGCGAAGGAATCGAAGAAGTCCTGGTTTTTTCCACCTGCAACCGCACCGAATTCGTAGTCTGGGGCGATGCGACTTTGGCGGTAAATTCCGTCCTCAGGTTTCTGACCGCGGAATACGACTTGAAACTCTGCGAGTGGAACAGTTTCTATCGCCTGCTGGATGATGAGGCACTCGCCCATGCGTTCCGCGTCGCCTGTGGGCTGGACTCGATGTGCATCGGGGAGGAACAGATTGGCCGACAGGTGAGTTCCGCGTGGCAGCAGGCGCGGAATGCCGGCAGCTCGGGGCGGTCCCTGGATGCGGTGCTGCGCAAGGCGCTGGGCGTCCGCCGGCGCGTGCGCAAGGAGACGGCGCTCGGTTCCCACTTCGTTTCAGCCCCGTACGCCGCAGTCGAACTCGCAGAACAAATCTTCGGATCGCTGTCCAGCCGAAACATCGTTCTGCTGGGCGCCGGCAAACTGGGCGAGATTGCCTCCAAGGCACTCGTCAGCCGCGGAGCGCAGTCCGTTACTGTGATCAACCGCACCGACGCCCGCGCTGAGGAGCTGGCTCGTAAGTCTGGCATCCGGGCATGCGTCTTTACCGATCGCTGGGCATCTTTCGCGCAGGCGGATCTGGTGGTCAGTGCCACGGCGGCTCCGGGATTTGCTTTCACCGTCGAAGACATGAGGCGGCTGGCGAGCGATCGAAAGGGGCGCAAGCTGGTGTTGATCGACCTGGCTCTGCCTCGCGATATCGATCCAGCGGTGCGCGAATTTGAAGGCGTGCTGCTGTACGACCTCGAGGACCTGGAGCGCGCCGTCGAGTCGAGGTCTGGGATGCGAGCAGGCGAGCGCGAGGCCGAACAGATTGTGCTCAAGGAAGTGCAAGGATTCAGAAAAGAACTCATGGCGGATCACGCCGCTCCGGAGTTGACTGCGCTGCGCCTCCGCCTGGATGAGATTTGCCGGCAAGAATTGGAGTCCTTCCGGCTTGAGCAGGGGCCATTTCCCAAAGACCAGGATCAACTGATCGCGGCCGTCAGTGCCCGGATTACTCATAAGATCGCCGGCTCGTTGGCCAGGGAATTGAAAGGACATCCAGAGGCCAGAAAGCATGGGCACGTGTCAGCGACTGTCTGATTAGGCTCTGGGCTTTCGGCTCTAGGTTCTCTGGAGCTCGGCTTTTCGCTTTACGCTGCGGGTTTCTGAATCGTCTCCCGGAACTTCGCGATCATTCCATTCAACATTCTTCCAACGGCATCGGCCTGCTGGCGCACATCTTCGTAATCGGTCTTGGTCAGGAAGCCCAGCGACTCGGCAATTTCCAACTGCGTCTGGACCTCGTACATCGATCCCCGCGCATGACTCAGGAACTGCAGAAGTTCTTTGTCAGACGAACGCCCTTTGCCCTCAGCGATATTGCTGGGTACGGAGATCGCGGCGCGGCGAAGCTGACCTGAGAGTCCGTACATTTCCTCCGCAGGAAATTTTCGAGTCATGCGATAGATCTTCAGTGTGAGTTCCATAGCGCCCTGCCAGACCTTTAGATCGTGATAAGTGCCTCCCATAATTCGGTCCTCCGCTAAACGATAGTCGCCTGCCGAGGGTCCGATGGGCAGTGACCGAAGAACCGCGAATTTGTGATGTTTCGTGGAGACCCAAAGAAAGAAGGCCCCGAATCCAAAAGGAATCGAGGCCGAAAACCTAGAGCCGAGAGCCAAAAGCCTAGCGCCGAATTACCAGTTCAACTTGAGCGCAAACTGAAACTGCCGCGGATCGTAGGCTCCAGTGGCTTGGCCGGCGTTCTGGAAGAAGGGGCTGACGGCAGCCACGTTGTATTTGTTGGCGATGTTGAACATGTCGACGATCAGATCCATGCTGAAGCGCTCGCCGAAGTGGATCTTCTTGGCAACCCGCAAATCGCCGAAGGCCGTCCACGGTGTGAGCCCTTTGTTGCGGCCCAGGGTGCCATCCAGCGACTGGAGGGTCACGAACGTGAAGGTCGTGGTGTCCAATGAACTGGGCGTAAAAACCTGATAGCACGGCTGCTGAAGGATGCCAGTCGGTGAATACTTGGAGTTCACGGGGTCGGTACAGGCGGCGTTGGCTACCGTGTTGGGCCGCCCGGTCTTGGACGACAATTGAAAGTTGTCCTCGCTGCCTGTGATGATGTTGAAGGGCCGCCCCGAGGAGATTTCGACCAGCGGGGCAAACGTCCATTCACTGAATAACTTGCTGGCAAAGCCGCTACCTGCCAGCTTGCCCGTCTGGTACACCCCACTGAAAACAAACCGGTGGCGTTGATCGAAAGTCGAATTGGAGCGATCCATGCCGGGGAAGTAGCTGTCCTGTGGCGACAGCGTGGACTGCAGGTCGGTCGAGTCGTCAATCGCGTGCGACCAGGTGTAGGAAGCGAGGAACTCATAGTGGGTGCTGAAGCGCTTGCGGAGATTCGCGCTCAACCCGTGATAGACCGAGCTGCCGTTGGAGTAGTTAGCATCCATATCGCCGAACGGAACACAGCCGACAAAGCTCACGGGATCGCACGCCGTGTTGAACCCGGCGGTACTGTAGCCGATCGCTTGGAGGTACTGCATGACCGCCGGCAGCACGTCTGTTACGCATTGCGCCGCGGGGCCACCGGTAGCGAGCAGGAGATTCGCAAACGAAGCGTTGATGCCTCCGGGACGGAAGAAGTTGGTCAACGCCGGCGAAACCCAAGGCAACCCATTCGGATTGACACCGCAAAATGATGCGCCGGGAGCTAGCCCAACTGCTTCCGGTCCATGGGACGAACCAGACGTTGGATCGCTGTAGGCCGCCTGCCAGTTTGCCACCAAAAGATCTCCCCGCACGGTATTGGCGTTGATGGGATGGTTGAGGTGACGTCCGCCATTGAAGTTGTATGCCAGACTGAGAGCAAAGCCGCGGCCAAGGTCTCTCTCCACGGTCAAGTTGGCCTGCTGGGAATAGGCAAAGACGAAATTCTTGGCTTGGGGATAACCAAAGGGCTGGAAGACCAGCGGGAAAGCTGCGCCTCCAAACTCAGCTGGAGGATTGACTAGATAATTCTGTCCGAGGAACAGCGAGCTTGAGGGAGAGGTGACGCCACAACTGGTATCTGAGGCAGGACAGGAGAATCGTTGTTGGTTCGCCGAGTAGCCTAATTGGCTTATGGGCATGCAATTCGAATTCCCCAGCACACCCGTGAAAGCGCTGGCGGCATTGAGGTTGCCGGGACTGTAAGGCGTCGATGCCGCGTTGCATGGTTGGCTAGGGCCGAAGGCCAGTTGGCCGCTCGAGGAACCGTCGGAGGCATCGCCCAGGAAGTACAGACCCAGCAGAGGGTGGTCATAGAACATGCCAAACGAAGCCCGGACCACGGTCTTACCGTCCCCTTTCGGATCCCATGCTATGCCGATACGAGGCTGGAAGTTGTTCTTGTCTGTCTGGATTCCTTTCTGCAACCCCAACAGGTTGTAGGCTGGCAGGGCCAACCCCTGCGGCGGTTTGAAACTTGGCGGCTTCTCAACATCGTAGCGCAAGCCGTAGTTCACGGTTAAATTCTGATTCACGCGCCAGCTGTCTTGCCAGAACACGCCGATCGGGATGTTGCGGAACGAATCGCTTGGGTTGCCAAGGCCTTGAATGTAGTCTCCCGGCAATCCCGCTCCGTATGCCTGCACCGGATTCAGTTCGGGGAACGGCTGGGGAAACGCAGCGAATTTGCCGAAGTCATATACCCCGCCATAGTTGACCGTGAAGATTGCCTTTACCGGAAGGTAATTAAAGTCTCCGCCGAATTTCATGTTGTGCCTTCCGACGGCCCACGAAAAGTTGTCCGTGAACTGGTAGCGTTTTTCTGTACGCTGAATATAGGAGTAAGGTTCGCGGCCGAAATACCCGAAGCCGGGAATATTAACTGCGGGGTAGGTCCCAGCCTGAAGTCCCTTGTTGTAGAAATACGAGAGTCCGCGCCGTGCATACTGAAAGTGAAGCTCATTCACTTTGGTGGTGCCGATTGTCCATGTGTCCTGCACCACTCCTGCCACGTCGCGGTAGGACTGCTCCGATGTTCGCGAATAAGCGTTTTGCCCGAAGGGTTGGTCTTGTCCGCTGCCCTCGATGCCGGTCACGGTACTGGGACTCGCGCTCACGCGAAACGTGAGCCGGTTGTTGTTGGTCATGTTGTGATCGAGACGGAGCGAGTACGTGGTGGTGCCTTCAAACACCGGGAAGTTCCCGCCCTGCAGTCCCAGCGGTTGATAAGAGGTGGGTACAGTCGAATAGGAGCTGCCCGGTGGAGTGGTCGTCGGGAATCCAGACCAGGCGTCAAGTAAACCGCCGGTGAGCACGGTGACCATCTGGCTAGGCCACGCTCCCTGCAGCGCCATTCCCGAAGAAGCGCCCGCCAGTACCTCGTATTTCTGAATGTTCGCTAGCCCGATTGCCCCCACCTCTGCGGGCGTCAGGCCTTGCAAGAAGGCTGCCTGCGCCGGTGTCACCAGGATCGTCCCGAAGGGGAGTGGCACGAGTCCGCCCGCCGTCTGCGCTGTGTCGAAACTCTGCAGGCCGTAATAGCCGATGTTCTGCGCCGACGCCGTGCTGAGGTCCTGGATTAACGGAGTGCTCGAGAACCCCGTTTCGTGCCGCCGCGTGGTCTCAGCAGAAAAGTAGTAGAAAGTCTTGTCCTTCTTGAGAGCGCCGCCGAACGCGACTCCTGCCTGCACACGGGTATAAGCAGGATTCGAGACCGTGCTGAACGGGTTGACGGCCTGGAAATTGCGGTTGCGCAAGAATCCGTACACATCCCCGTGGAAATCGTTCGAGCCCGACCGCGTAATGATGTTGACCACACCTCCGGATGCCCGCCCATACTCCGGCGAATAACTGTTGGTGATGATCTGGAACTCCTGCACAGCCTCCTGCGAAACCGTCGAGCGCACGCCGTTGGTGGAATTATCGGTCGCATCCGCGCCATCGACGTTGACCATGTTCGAGCGGCCGCGCTGGCCGCTCATATTCAGCCCAGACGTGGGTGCGGCGCCGACATTGGGCGCGCTATCGCGCTGCACCTGCGAATCGGTCAGCGTGAACTGGATATAATTGCGGCCGTTGATCGGCAGGTTGTCGATGCGGCGCTCGCCGATCGTGTTGGTCGTCGAACTGCGCGAAGTCTCGACCAGTTCCGCCTGCGAGCTGACTTCCACAATTTCCCGGCCGGTCGCCAGCGTCAGGGCCACCGGCAACTCCGCCAGCTGGCCCACGGTGATGCTCACCCCCGGCGCTTCTGCCTTGGCGAAACCTGCGGCCTCGACCGTGACCGCATAGGTGCCCGGAGGCAGCAGATGCACGCTGTAACCACCCTGGCCGTCGCTCGCGCCGGTGCGTTCCAATCCTTTGGCTACGTCTCGTGCCGTGACGGTGGCGTTCGTGACCACGCCGCCCTTGGGATCTTTCACCGTGACGTGAAGATCGCCGGTGGCGGCGCCCTGGGCAAACGCCAGTTGATTTATCAATGCAAATAAAACGGCGAAACAAAACAGACGCAGGGTCGTTTTCATAAAGTCTCCTGGGCGCGCTTCCACCTTGGGGAGGCGGAGATCGAGGTGCACGGTTTTCTGGCCAGCTGCTTGAACTTCGAGCACGTTTTGAGGACAGAATACCCGCTGATATGTACATCAGAGCAGGGCGTTCGCGCAAGGAATAACGTCACACGGCCCGTGGATGACGTTTACAGGCTGGTACTGTATCGGTACTCGCTTTTGCGTTGCCGGTCGCCGTTCTTTAGATTGCGAATGAGTCAGGAGCCTTCGATGCGTACTAAGAAATTCACCAGCCATTCCATGACCGGCGACCTGCTGCGCGTTCTCGTGTGTCCTCCGCGCAATGCCGCCTGGGATCGTGCTGAGAAGCTCGCCGCCTGGCGAGACTTGGGATTTCAGCGGCTCCCGGAATTCGCCATAGCCCAGAGCCAGCACGACATTCTCTGCCGCCTGCTGTCTGAAGCCGGAGCCGAAGTCATTTGCCTGCCGC